>NZ_JBDQZI010000040.1:0-601 GCF_042920265.1 Lysinibacillus sp. KU-BSD001
GTGTGATCAAATTCGAGACTATGCGACCCGTATTATGGATTTAGTGGAAAAGAAAGAAACGCTTGTGAAGCAAATGGTAGAAATGTCACAAGAACGAAAAGAATATCATGTGCTTCGTTCTATTCCCGGTGTTGGAGATACAACAGCCTGTCGATTGATTGGTGAATTAGGCGATATTCGACGCTTTCAAAATGCGAAACAATTAAATGCCTACGTAGGAATTGATATTATGCGTTATCAATCTGGCAACACACAGTACCGTGATCGGATCAATAAAAGAGGTAATAAGAAACTGCGGAAAATCTTATATTTCATGATTTGTACGATGATTACATTGCGGAGTAAGACAAATAATCATCTTGTGGATTATTACGATAAATTAAAAACGCAACCTCAGAGAAAGCCTCATAAGGTCGCGATTGTGGCATGTATCAATAAGTTTCTGAAAATGGCGTTTCAGTTAATGACACATGGCATTCTGTACGATTATGAGTCCGCACTACCAGCTCAGAAATCGTAATCAAAGTAATTTAACTATAGCACATTGACCTTTCGAAAAAAATAAAAATCGTGAGGTCTATTTGGCGTGCGTAATTTTTTT
>NZ_JBDQZI010000004.1:0-353146 GCF_042920265.1 Lysinibacillus sp. KU-BSD001
CATACGTTGCACTTGTTGCTCCAGGAATGAGCGTTCCACCACTCGTACTATTCGTTGTGTTGCTATACCATTGATAGCTTAACGACACGCCTCCACTTGCTGCTACATTGAGAGTGGATGACTCTCCTACATTGACCGTTTGGTCTGTTGGGTGGGTACCGATGTTTGGCGTTGCTGCATGCGTTAATGCGTTCACTTGTACCTTTGCTACATTACTTGTAGCTGTTGCTGTTTGTTGTCCAGTCGCACTATTATCTGTATTTGTAACTACCACATAATAGTAAGTCGTTCCTGCAGTAACCGTTGATGGGGCATACGTTGCACTTGTTGCTCCAGGAATGAGCGTTCCACCACTCGTACTATTCGTTGTGTTGCTATACCATTGATAGCTTAACGACACGCCTCCACTTGCTGCTACATTGAGAGTGGATGAATCTCCCACATTCACCGTTTGGTCTGTTGGGTGGGTACCGATGTTTGGCGTTGCTGCATGCGTTAATGCGTTCACTTGTACCTTTGCCACATTACTTGTAGCTGTTGCTGTTTTATTTCCAGTCGCACTATTATCTGTATTTGTAACTACCACATAATAGTAAGTCGTTCCTGCAGTACCCGTTGATGGGGCATACGTTGCACTTGTTGCTCCAGGAATGAGCGTTCCACCACTCGTACTATTCGTTATATTTTTATACCATTGATAGCTTAACGACACGCCTCCGCTTGCTGCTACATTGAGAGCGGCTGAATCTCCTACATTCACCGTTTTATCTGTTGGTTGGGTACCGATGCTTGGCGTTGCTGCATGCGTTAATGTGTTCACTTGTACCTTTGCCACATTACTTGTAGCTGTTGCTGTTTTATTTCCAGTCGCACTGCTATCTGTATTTGTAACTACCACATAATAGTAAGTCGTTCCTGCAGTACCCGTTGGTGCTACATACGTTGCACTTGTTGCTCCAGGAATGGGCGTTCCACCACTATTACTATTTGTTGTATTACTGTACCATTGATAGCTCAATGACACGCCTCCACTTGCTGCTACATTGAGAGTGGCTGAACCTCCTACATTCACCGTTTTATCTGTTGGTTGGGTACCGATGTTTGGCGTTGCTGCATGCGTTAATGCGTTCACTTGTACCTTTGCCACATTACTTGTAGCTGTTGCTGTTTTATTTCCAGTCGCACTATTATCTGTATTTGTAACTACCACATAATAGTAAGTCGTTCCTGCAGTACCCGTTGATGGGGCATACGTTGCACTTGTTGCTCCAGGAATGAGCGTTCCACCACTCGTACTATTCGTTATATTTTTATACCATTGATAGCTTAACGATATGCCTCCACTTGCTGCTACATTGAGAGTGGCTGAATCTCCTACATTTACCGTTTTGTCTGTTGGTTGGGTACCTATGTTTGGCGTTGCTGCGCTAACCGGTACTATTGTAAGAGTAAGCGCCGGCCTGTACTCAGGGTAACGGTATTCTTTAGAATAGAGGATAACACCACTTAATCCCCCAGTTGTTTCTCCTTGAAGAATAAACGAAACCTTATCATCCGCTTGGGACTTGATAAAGGATGTAACGTCAATGACATGTGGAGATGGTAGATTAGCGAGATTTCCTACTCGCCCCAGCTCATTAGTATTAGCAGTAGGTATATGTTGATTACTTTCACTCCAAGTATCATCATTAGATCCGTAAACCGCTACAAATGGGTTACCCTGGGATAGACCAACGTTAAAACTCAATTCTGCTTTCACAATTTGGCTTGTTAAGGCTGGTAGAGTAAACTGTAAAGCTCCTCTTATAACTCCATAGTCTGGATCGTATCCGATCTCTATAGACTCCCCATGATATATGCCTGAATTATCATAAGTGATATCATAAGTTGGTTCAACTCTAGTAGTAAATCCTGCAGCATCAGCCTTTGAACCAAAATGGACTAAATTTAGTAGTATAATCATTGCAATCGTTAACACAACATAATTTGTTTTCCTCATAAATCCTCCTCCGAACAAGATTGTAAACAACAAAACACCATATAAAAGATTTCTACGTGTCTTGTCAACATTCCTTTCTCTATGATATATCCCTGATTTTATTATAAAAAGTTTAAATTCAGGTTAAAAAAGAGAAATTTAGTCGTTTTTGAGAAGTGAAATTTTCAATAAGTACTCCAAATTTTAATGAATGGTCTAAAAGATTATCAAAAAATCAAACAGATTCGTAAGGAATCTAAATTTCAACAATCTGTTAGTCCCATTTCTATATCAATAAAGGGGGGGCTTTAGTGTAGTAATGTTTTATAAAACATAAAAAAATAAATTCAAATAACGTTCGCAAATAAAAGTTTGAGCGCAACATAAAAAAACCAAGAATGTTGTCAAAAATCAACGTTTCTTAGCTTTTCTTATGAACATTATCTATACATGTTTTTATGAAGTTTTTTTAAAGTAGTTTACAGCAACAAATTAGTGCATTTTAGGAAATCCTACACTATCCCCTTTTGATTTAATTGTTTGAACGCCCGTTTATATCCTTAAATTATTAAGGGCATTGTATGCATCTTCAATCGCATCCTGATTAACCCCAATGTATTTCAACGTAATGTATGGAGCACTATGATTAAAAATATCTTGAAGCAACGCCACATCCTTTTCGTTCTGATAAACTAGAAAACCAAATGTCTTACGTAATGTATGTATACCGATTTCTTTCAACTCACAGTGATGAGCAGCTTCACGCAAAATATCATAAGCACGTACACGAGTTATTGGCTTGTTCTTTCCCTGCCGTGATTTGAAAAGAAAATCATTTGGTTGCAATGTTGCACAAAAGTCATTTAATAGACGCTGCAGCTTCTTCACGATTGGCACACGCTTCCTCACCGTGTACTTTTTGCTCCGCTGCTTCGCTTTCTTTGTCTTCTGCTCCACGATATAAAAATGATCCTTGCCATATACATCCTTCACACGAATCGTTAAAATATCACTAATCCTTAATCCCGTATAAATACCAAAGCAAAAGAGTAGCTCATCTCTTTTATTCTTGCTGGCCAAAAACTCACGTACTTCAGAAATCTTTTCTAAATCACGTATCAGCTGCACAAAATTCATGAGGACTTCACCTCATCTTCCTGGTAAACCTCAACTCGTAATACTAAAGCTAATTTATACAATGCCTGTGCCTTCATACGATAAAAAGTGCGCTCACTCACATTCAATTCATTAGCAACTTGGTAATTAAACATTGGCACTTCTTCTAAAAATGCCATAATGATTATTTGGCGTTCCTTTTTAGTCAATTTGTAAAAGCCTCGGTTGAAGCGTTCAAAAAACTTTTCGGCTTGCTTATAATGCTCCACATTCTTAACAGCAGCGTTCTCTACTTTTGAGTTCACAGTTCCACCAAAAGACGGCATCTCTAATGTATATTTTGGTGTAATTGTCGGTAAAAGATCTTCGGGTGTCGTAAGTTGATATGTCCGATATTGTCGTAATACTTTTTCAATAGCTTTCTGTGTAGCCTTGCCGTCAATACCTTTTAAAATCTCCATTGTATATACCTCCTCATTTACGGCGAATAACGCTATTTCATCTTGTATAAATGTCACGACGAACACCCATTAAATCCTCAATCTCCCATTTACTAAGCTGCTCTTTCCGCTTATTAGGCTTGCGGTTATTTGTCTTCACCTTTTTCTTTTGATGAAGACCATGTTGCTTAATCTCTAATTGAATCATGCGCAATTGCCTCACCTCTTTCATTCCGAATTGGAATACCCATTTGAACAGTGATTCGATAAAATAAAAAAGAGGACAACAAAAGACGGCAGCGTTTTGCTGCTATCAATTGTTGTCCTCCAGATAGCTGGTAGGTCAGAACTATTATTTTTTATAATCTTCTATAATTATATCCAACATTGAGATAATATATTTTATACTTCTAGTTTTAGCAGTAAATATTTCAAATACTTCCTTTATAAAAATATAAATTACGAAGATTAGAATTATAATTATTAGTGAGAGACCTGCAGAAGAAAAAATCACAGGAAATATTTCTATTATTTTGTTGAAGTATTCTTTAAAACTATCATTGAAATTTGGTATGATTATCGCTGTTATAAAAGCCGATAACATAGACATAATTACTAAAATAAATCGTTTTAAAAAAGCACTCTCTCCCTTAAATACTAAATGATTTTTTAATAATTCATAATTTAAAATATCGTCTCCTAGCTCTTTGTACCATTTGATTGCGTCATCCAATGAACGAGCTGCCACTGCGTCACATTCGTAAAGCCGAAATACAAATACAAAATCTAGCTCTGGAATATTGTAAAAATTTTCGATTTCTTCAAGTCTTTGATGCTCTTCCTCGATTAAATCTTCTAATGTACACAGCACACCATTTTTCAACTTCAACAAAATCATTATCCATATCGTATTTAATTTGGTAAAATGCTTTTTCCTCTGCAGTGTATTCTGGCAACGTGTACGCATCATAGGCAGGACGTGGTAAGTAAACTACATTTCCATCAATCATGTAACTTGTACATTTTTCTAGCCCTGTAATTAAACATAAATGTGATTCGTCAATGATTTTTGCACGAAACTTTATATTATCCATACCGTCACTCCTTTACTCCGCAAAATGTTTCTTATACTACTCAGTATCTGAATAAATTTAACTGTGCAATTACCATCGTCTCACCACCTAGCAACCTCTATAAAAGAAACAATTTGGAATTTGCCATAACAAAAACCGTCGTCTCTAGATCATTAGAAACAACGGTTTTCGTAATTATTCCATCTGGTTAACTTACCTTACTTATACTCCCCTTCTTCCGTTCGATGAGCTCAGAAATCGTTATAAATTCGTACCCTTGATTTTTAAGTGCTGGTAAAATTTCTTCTAGCGCTTTCACGGTTTGACTGCGATCACCACCCGCATCATGAAATAGGATGACATCCCCCGGTTTTGTGCCTTTTAATACTTTATCTACAATTTTGCTTACCCCTGGATTTTTCCAATCCTCTGTATCTTGATGCCACGACCACATGACAACGGTATAACCATTTTTGACCACTGTATTAATCATCGCATCTGTATATTGTCCACCAACAGGACGGAATAAAGTTGGTCTAAATCCGGTAATACTATAAATCGTTTCATTTGTCTTTTTTAGCTCTTCTTCAATTCGTTGTACTGATTGACTGCGTGTATGAGTATATGTGTGATTCGCGATTTCATGCCCCTCACCATACTGTCGTAGCACAACTTCAGGATATTTTTCAGCATATTGACCCACAATAAAAAAAGTGGCTTTTGCCTCATATTGAGCAAGTAAATCTAATATATCCGTTGTGTATTTTTGATCTGGACCATCATCAAATGTAATTGCTACGACTTTTTCACTCGTCTGAATATCCCACACAACCTGCCCTGCTTCTTCATAATAGTGTCTTCCTTTATCCGCATACGATTTATAGCCAAAATAAAACACCGAAATAAAGACAATAAAAATGGAGAACATCGTGATATACTTTCGCTGCAAGCATTGTCACCACCGTTTACTTTAATCTTTGCTACAGAGATGGCTTTAGTATTTGCTGCTTCGCTAAAAAAATGCCTTGAAATAGCTCGTATATTTTTTATTGCTATACACAAAATAAATGTGGTGTTTTCTCACCAACTAACAACGATGGAGGGACTTTTATGAATATTCGTGAAGGTTTAATCCCAGCGATCCTAGGTTCTGCAGTAACAGCAACAGGCTATGCGATGAGACAAAAAGGGAGTAGTTCCAATCAAGCGATAGCGAACACCATTTTAGGCTTCGGCTTAGCCCATATCGTGCTAGGTGCAATTGACCTGGTGGAGCATCGTCGTTAGCATGAAGAGAGCGCAACATTTGCGCTCTCTTTTTAGGTAATATGTTATTTGCACGTGTTTTACATTTACTTTAAATTAACTGTTATTCATTTTGTCCCAAATTTTTGATGCAATTGGATAACAATTTTGAATCGAATATACTTCGTCTACTGACAACATTTTCACAAACACCTCGTGTATGACTACAGCTAATTGTTCAATCGATGTTGCGGTTGGTAGTAACGCTACAATATCTCTTATTTCTGGATGATATTCATCGTCAGGTGTGTGATGTAAAAATCGCTTTGGATCCCAATCATCAATGACTTCTTTTACAATTTGGTAGTAGTTCATCGTATCCCTCTTTTAAAACAATATATTTTGGTTATTTATTCCACAATAGCATATTACTAATCTATATAGCTAGTTTAAGTACGCTCCGTTAAACGAACCATATTATTAGCAACGAGGAGGTTTTATGTAGAAATTTGTAGATATGTGTAGAGTGATGCATGTGGTACAATACTTACATAATCTTTTAAAGTAATTGTGGTAAGAAGGGAATGTACACTACAATGAAAATAGCGCGTAGAATGAAATATTACCTTCTCCGTTTATTTCGACTAAACGCCAGTCCACATCAAGTAGCAGTAGGTTTTACAATGGGACTCATCCCACACTGGTTCCCTACTTTCGGATTAGGTCCCGTCCTATCCATTGGCTTGGCGAAACTAGCAAGAGCGAATACAGTTTCAGCCATTGTAGGCGGTGTTATGGGAACGCCTGCTTGGCCACTTCTGTTTTTGTTAAATTATCAAGTCGGAAGCCTATTACTAGATAGGAAAACTACAGTAGATGAGGTTGAAGATGTCGATTATATCAATGCCCTTTATCATACCGTCGATGGAATAGATAGCATGCATTCCAGTGGCTACTTATTTCTAACTGGGGCAATCATAAATATACTAATTTCCTCTATATTCATTTACTTTATTGTGTATTTCCTCTTTAAGATGTATCGGATGAGGATTTTGCATAAAATTAGATAAAAGGGAACTCTCATTAAACAGAAAGTTCCCTTTTATTCCGCTAGAAAACAGTGCAGTAAAGCTATTAAACAGATGTACGAAAAGATAAAATTGAGATGACTTAACTAAATATAAACACTTTCACATGTTCCAGCTATTGGTTCATAAAAACAATGACTTTTGAATTGACCAGTAAATGGCTGATTATACCATGTTGGCGGACACGGAGCATATGGATTAAAATACCAAAGCGCAAATTTCGCTGGATGTTGTCTCCAATAATCCAAATTCTGCTTTGCTAATTTTTTTTCAGAAGATCGCGCTCTTTGATAAAATAAATTCCCCTTTTGAACCGCTTCAAAAGAATAATTGCCTCCCTGTACCTGATAAATGACTTGTTCAATCGTTCTGACATCTCTAAAGTCTAAACAATCTGCCAGTGCACGATTCACAATGACATTTCCAACATATAACATCCCTTGGTTTCCTTCACCCTCGGCTTCTGCTCGCATCATCCTTGCCATTAAATCAATATCTGCATCTCGGTATTTGATTCTTGGCATTTTTTCACCCCAAAATATAGTATGAAAATAAAACTACATTGGTGTCATTGTTTGTGAAATAAGGATGTTTGCCGTTTTTTCGGTAAGATGTACACTATGACACTCTTTCACGCGTGTTGATTTCCGCTACGGCTGATTCGCTTTCTGTAGGCATGGCTTCAACTATATATGTGCATTTTAATGTTCTAGCATAACGATTGACTTTAAAAATCAGCCTACATATTGCGAAGCTTTTGACTGGATACGCTGATGTTTTGCTCGTACCAGTTTTTTGACCGTTCAATGTCGACAGTTTTAAGATGATTTATATAATTGATTTCGGCTAGTGCGGAAATAAATGGATTTCCAGCTCGGAGCAACATGATGTTGCTCACAAAGGCGTTGCGCTCGTGACGTGGCGACTTTAGCCTTTGATATTTCTCCTGCAGGAGTCGAGTCGCCTCCGCTCCAATCAACCATTCCATTAAAAAATCACGCTAATTCCCCACCAATATTTGTATAATCAACACATCTGACATTCTTTGTTATTACTTATTGAAGTACGATTCTTCACATACATAAAAAATAACGAGGAAAAGACTAATCATGCTTTTCCTCCCCATTCTTCTCTTTAATACATTACATAGTAGCCATTTTTCTACATTCTTCTGCACACATACGGCAAATATCAGCGCATTTTTGACAATGGTCATCTTTAAACATGGAACACTCTTCTGCACATTTACTACAAATTTTTGCACACAGCTCACAATGTTCTTTAGAAAACTGTCCATTCATTGACATCATTGATACTGACATTTCACACATCATCGCGCATTCAACAAGTGTGCTTACACAATTTTTCCGTGCGTTTAAGTCGGGTTCATTTAAACATGCATTAAAACACTCATAACAAGCCTGTACACATTTTAAACATGCATCAATACATGCTTGAAATTTGTCATTATTATTTGTTACTACACCCATACTAAAAACCTCGCTCTTCATCATATTTTTCAAACAATCATATGATTTGCGAAAGAAGAGGTTTTATTCTTATTTTTTAAACTCCCCTTTAATTAATAAAAACTACATTTTAGAATCGCTAGTTTTCATCTGACCATTGCTAATTTTAGGAGATGGCTGCGAATTATACACTCTTGAATATGGTGGGATTGAATGTGTTACCCAAATATTACTACCTAGAATGGAATCATGACCAATCTTTGTTTCTCCTCCTAAAATTGTAGCGCCCGCATAAATAATGACATTGTCTTCAATGTCCGGATGACGCTTAATGCCTTTAATCGGGTTACCATTTTCATCAAGTGGGAAACTTAACGCCCCCAATGTAACCCCTTGATAGATTTTCACGTTTTTCCCAATCGTACATGTTTCACCAATGACGACACCTGTTCCGTGATCGATAAAGAACGATTCACCAATTGATGCACCTGGATGAATATCAATCCCTGTTAATTGATGTGTATATTCAGACATAATGCGCGGAACAATTTTCACATCTAATTTATACAGCTCATGCGCAATACGATGAATGCACATCGCAATAATAGACGGATAACTTAATAAGATTTCTTCTGTAGAAACAGCAGCTGGATCCCCGTTATAGGCAGCTTGAATATCAGTTTGAATGAGTTGACGAATTGTCGGGAGCTTATTAATGAGCGTCATCACAATATCATCCGCTTGTTCTCTACACTCTTTTTCGCTGTATACAGATTCCGTCATATTCTGGTTATAAATCATTACTTTTTCAAGAATATCGCGTAAATCTAACGCAGCTTCTCTTAAATTATTACTAATTTCAACATTCAATCTTGTCTCATCAATCGGCTGACAATTATAAAAACCTGGAAACAATACGGCCTGGAACTTATGAAGCACTTTATAAATTTTATCTTTTCCTGAAAAACCAATCGAATTTTCAATATCAACATATTGTTGATTGATTTCATTCAGCGCGTGCGCGATATTCGGCACTTCTGTGTTTAACCACTCATTTAATTTCATTGTCTTTTTCTCCCCGAATTTTCTATTATATAATTGCTATTTTAACTCAATCCTTCTTTTTATACTAATCTCATTTCAAAAAAAGTTTCTTGTGAGGGTCAAATAAACTATTTGTTACTTCCTCAACATTGGTATTTTAATGCGGACCGTTGTGCCTTTGTCTTTTTGCGAATCAATAAAGATGCCGTAGGGAGAGCCGTAATAAAGTTTAATACGTTCATCTACATTTTTAATGCCTACACCGCCAAGCTTGACTTGTTTTTCTCCGCGTTCCTTATCCAATTGTTTGACGTCAAAGCCTTCTCCATTATCTCGCACTGTCAGCTCTATAACGTTCTCGTTCTGTGAAGCACTGACCCAAATATACCCTGTACGGTCAATGCTTCGAATGCCATGGTAAAGAGCATTTTCAACAATGGGCTGTAAAATCAGTTTGGGTACTTGTACATTCCGCAAAGCTTCCTCACAGTCAATCGAATAATTCAACTGTTCACCGTAACGTTCTTTTTGAATAAATAAATACTGCCGGACATGATCTAACTCATTTTCTACTGTTGTCATATCATTCCCACCGCTGAGCGATAAACGGAAAAATTGCGCCAGTGCTTTGGTCATGTCAATTACCTTTTCACTGTCATTAAACTCCGCCATCCAAATAATTGTATCTAACGTATTGTATAAGAAATGCGGGTTTATTTGACTATGCAGTGCACTAATCTCAGACGCTCTTAAATGCTGTTCTTTTTCTGTAATTTCTTGCATTAATTTTTCAATTTGAACAATCATCGAATTAAAATGCTTCGCTAAGCTTTGGGCTTCGTAACAACCTTTTTCATCAATCGGCACTGTTTTTAATCCTTGCTCAATATTTTGCATCGCCTTTTCTAAGCGCTGGAAAGGCGTCGTTATGCGCCCAGCAAATAATGCCACACTCACTGTAGCAATAATAAATAGAACTACCCCTACGAGTAAAAAGATTTCGAGTAACTGCCTTTTCATCATTAACAGTGCGTCTTGTGAAGAGACACCAACAAATGTCCAATCTGCATTTTCCAGCTTGTATGTGTGCGTCAATGTATTTTGTGCTGCGTCATACCATGCTTGATCATTCACAATACGCTGGAGCTCTTGCTGTTTTGTATCATCCTCAAAATACATCGTATCTTTATGGTAAACGACTTCCCCGTTGTCATTCATAATGAAAGAAAACCCATTCTTCCCTAAATCCAAGTCAGCTAAGTAATCTTCAATTACGGTATATTGAATATCAATTAGGAGCACACCGATATTTTTACCAGCGCTGTTCGTAATTTCCCGACTAATAGAAATCACCCAATTGTCTTTATCCATTGAAAATTGTTGCATCCGCGCAGATGTCAAGACCGGTTTGCTACCACTATTCATTGCAGCTACATACCACTGTTCCTGCATCATATTGCTCGACATACTCATAATTAGCCCTGTTTCATTGGACAGTACTTCCCCGTCTTTACTCACAATAACAACCGATTGAATAAATGGATCGGTCGCCATCGTTGTCCGAATCGTGGACAGTACATCTTTCTTTACAGCAGCATCTCGCTCCGGACTTGAAAAATAAGATACGAGTTGCGGATTTTCCGCCAGTAAATCCGCGACGGCTTTAAGACGATCGATGTACAGTTCAATGTACATACCACTTTGCTCAACCGCTGCTTTCGTGTTGGCTGTCGCTTCACGTAATACAATAGAGGACATACTGACATATAAAATACAGCCAATTAATAATAAAATGAGCGCACTTGCCTTTAAATAATGCAAGGCAATTTGCATCCGTAATGTTTTCATCATCGTGAACTTCTTCATCTTGATTCACTCATTTTTTCTCTAAACTGATTCGGTGAAACATGACATTTCCTCTTGAATGTAGCACTAAAATAATTAGGATCTTCAAAGCCTACCGCCGCAGCAATTTCATATATTTTTAAATCCGTACTTAGCAATAAAATTTTCGCTCGGTCTAGGCGAATTTTCAGCATATAATCTTGAAAATTCGTACCGAACAATGTTTTAAACAAACCACTCAAATAAGAGTTACTTAACGCCATCTGTTTAGCTAAATAGCTTAAAGAAAAATCGATATTCGCAATATTTTCTTCCAATTCTTTTTGAATTTTGGCTTTATAGCCCGTATCATCATGCGCTGGGGCATCTTTCAATAGCTCCCCAACAAGGCGCGATACTTCGGTTTGATTTTGTAATGCTTGCCGCTTTTCAATTAGCCTTTTTAATGTTTCCTGAATATCTTTTTTCGAGACTGGCTTTAATACATAGTCATCAATTCCAGCCTTTAAAGCCGTTACCGCATAATCAAAATAATCATAACCGGTAATAATGGCGATTTTCACATCTGGTTTTATAGCTTTTGCGGCAACCGAAAAATCAAGCCCATTCATTTTTGGCATATTAATATCGGCTAAAACAAAATCAGGTAAATACTGTTTAAAAAGTTCAAGTGCTGCCTCTCCGTTCGATGCCTCGAACACTTCCGAAATCGAGAGCGCCTCAAAATCAACTAACGAGCGTATGCCTTTCAGGATGATCGGTTCATCATCCACGACTAATAGTTTATACATGATATTCACCTTTTTCTGGAAATATAAAACAAAGAGACCGTCTGAAAAGATACGTTGCGACGGAACCTTTGTTAATGGATGATGATGAAGGGGGTGTTCTGAAAGCTTTTACTTTCTGGACACCCCCTCGAAATCTTATATTCATTTTACAGCATATGATGTTATTTTGTTAGATGAATTAAATAGTCATAGCCGGCTGCTTCCATTTCCTCTTGCGGAATGAATTTAATCGCAGCACTATTAATACAATAGCGCAATCCACCACGATCTTTAGGGCCATCATTAAATACATGCCCTAAATGGCTATCACCTGTACGACTTCTTACTTCTGTTCGCACCATATTATAACTCGTATCTTCAAATTCAAGCACGACTGCTGGATCGATTGGCTTTGTAAAGCTTGGCCAGCCACACATAGAGTCATATTTATCGGCTGATGAAAACAGCGGCTCCCCTGTGACAACATCTACATAAATACCTGGCTCAAATAAGTCCCAATATTCATTAGAAAAAGCCCGTTCTGTATCACTTCCTTGCGTCACTTCATATTGTTCCTTCGTTAACATCTTTTTAATCTCTTCATCACTTGGCTTCGGATAAAGTGCTGGATCAATTAGTGATGGAATTTCTTGATTTTCCAACGCATCAAACTCTACATGACAATAGCCATTTGGATTTTTTTCAAGATAATCTTGGTGATACTCTTCTGCTAGCGTAAAGTTACGTAGTGGCTCCACTTCTGTTACGATTGGTTCATCGTAGCGCTCTTGCTCTTTTGCTATGATTTGATCAATCACTACTTTATCGGCTTCATTTGTATAATAAACACCTGTACGGTATTGTGTACCACGGTCATTTCCTTGTTGATTTAATAATGTCGGGTCAATGATGCCAAAGAAATGCGTTAATAGCTTTTCTAAAGACACACGCTCTGGATCATAGCGTACATGAACCGTTTCGGCGTGACCTGTATTTTTTCGAATCACATCTTCATATGTTGGATTTTCTGTATCGCCATTTGCATAACCAGACGTTACATCATATACACCATAAACACGCTCCATATATGCTTCTACACCCCAGAAACAACCACCTGCTAAATAAATTTCGGCTAATTGATCTGTATCAAAGCTTAAATTCACGTTTGGATTCGGTGGATATTTCGAATCTGCTTGAACAGGATTTGAACTACCTGTTAATGTTGACGTCACATTGGAACATGCTGCTAACAACAGGACGATTCCAATGAAAGTCCCAACTAATTTGATATTCATATATCGTTTCCCTCCCTATTCAATTCCTTTAAATGTTTCAATAATATGTTCATTGCTTACATGTCCCGGTAACGTTTGAATGAGTGTACCATCTGAGCCAATATAAGACGATGTAGGATATGCTCGTACGCCAAATTGTTTTGCAACCGTACCATCTTCATCTAATAACACTGTTATGTTTGACGCTTCTTCTACACCGCTGAACCATTTAATAAAAGCATCAGTCTTTTTTTCATTGTTAAAGCCAGGTGATACAATCGTTAATACGACGAAATCTTGTTCTTCTCCAGCTAATGTATTTAATTCTTCTAAGCCAGCTAAGCAAATGGAACACCAGGAAGCCCAAAATTTCACATATACTTTTTGCCCTTTGTAATCTGCGAGATTATGCGTTTTTCCGTTGACATCGACTAATTCAAAAGTCGGTGCCTCACTCCCTTCATTTTTAGCTACCTTATCCGTATTATTCGAATTTTTAGTTTCGCCCGAGCAAGCCCCTAACATCAAGACAGCAGCTAACAGCACGATCATCTTTTTTAAATTGTTCAAACTCATGCTCCTCTCTTATTGTGGAATAATCGTTAATAGTAAATTTAAGTTATTCGTCATCAGCACAATACCCATCAAAATAATGATGACGCCGCCTGCAATTTTCATTTTATTTGCATGCTGATTGAGTTTTTTTAGATGTCGTAGCAGCACATCTGAAAAAATAGCAACAAGTAAAAAAGGAATTAATAATCCAAGTGCATAAATAAACATCATTAATGCACCAAACGCTGCATGCCCTTCACTTGCGGATAACCCTAGTACAGCCCCTAGAACCGGACCAATGCAAGGTGTCCAGCCCATACTAAACGTAAACCCTAATAAATAGGTGCCTAGTAAATCGCGTTTATTACTTCTTTTTAACTGGACTTTATTCTCTTTATGAAGCACGGCAAATTTGAATACCCCTATTTGATGTAAGCCAAGCAGCACAACGACTGCACCACAAGCGACGAGAAACCAGTCTGCCTGAATGACTGAACCTAGAAGACCCGCGCCAAACCCTAGGATTACAAAGCTCGTAGAAAGACCAAATACAAACACCATCGTCTTAAAAATCAAATATACATTCACTCGCCATTTCCCAATCGTCACAACATGTCGATCAGACGTACCGATTTCATTTGTTGACAGCACGGATATATAAACCGGCAACAATGGCAAAATACAAGGCGACAGAAAAGAGAGAATGCCCGCAATAAAAACCGTACTAAATAACAGCTGCTCACCTACCATAAGAGCACCACCTTTCTCTTGTATAGTGTTATAGTAAGAAAAATGAATAACGAAGAACATAGAATCATTTCACATAACTCTTAGAAATCATCCTATACCGATAAAAATTTTAACCGAACACACTATACAAAAAAGCCTGCTAGAAATGAATCTAACAGACCTTTAATGGATGGCACTATTTACACCAATGCTTCTTTTAACGCATTCGCTGTAATTTTATAATGGGTCGCTTGCCAAACTGCTTGACCGTTTTGAATAATAATCGCTTGCGGTGAGGCATGTTGTACTTGTAAATCCTTAGCGATTTCATTTGAGACATCGCGATGCTCAATCACCTTTACTAAATAGGCATCCGCTAATTCCACCGATGTAAACTCACGATAAGCTGCCGCGCTAATCGGGCATGTCGTACTATGCTTAAATACAACAATCGGCTGTTCATTGGATGTAGCTAAAATATGTTGCCACTGATTAATATCTACAATTTCTGTATAATTCACTTTATCTTGCCTCCTTCTACACGCTTTAAAACCATTCTTAACTCATTTTAATCGTTAAAAGAGGAATTTTCCAATTTGTTGTTTGATTATATGGATATTGTGAGACATTCACAATCATTGCTATACTGTGTATTATCAAAACAAAGCTCCCCTACTTAGACCGGGTGAAATGGCAAGTGGGGAGCTTATTTAGGTTTGATTTAATTTTTAAGATGATACAGTAGCTTTCTTTGGATACTTATATATTGAGAAAGCTCTTCTTCTGTCAAAACGGAATAAATTGTTTCATAATATTTTTGACCAAGCATTTCGGCTTCTTTTAATATAGCGATCCCTTCGTTTGTAACCTCAAAGGAGATACTTCGACGGTCGTGTGGATCAGCAAAGCTTGTAATATAGCCCGCTTGTAGTAGCTTATTCGAAATAGCGGTAATGCTGCTTTTTGAGTAGCCCAATTTATTAGCTAATTGGATTGGCTGGCATTTTTTTTGCTTCTTTATTTCGCTTAGCACGATGATGGACGATATTCCAATTGGTTTTGATAAGCTATCGGTATATTGAATAATACTCGCATTGTTTACCTGCTCGACCATATTGACTAATTCGTAAATACTTGGTTTCTTCATTATGATATCCCTCGATTTTAACGTAGTTGAACTGAACCACCATCAACCATAATTGTTTGTCCTGTAATATAGCGAGCATCTTCTGAAGCGAGGAAAACCGCTACACGACCGATATCCTCTTCTGGCTCACCCCAGCGACCAAGTGGAATGCGAGATAAGCTATCCTGATACATTTCAGGGAACTGCTTAGCCCATGCTTCTACCCCAGGACTTTTCGCAATTGGGCTGATTAAGTTGATATTAATATTATACTTGCCCCATTCATTTGCAGCAACACGTGTAATACCGCGGATTGCTTCTTTTGCAGCTGCATATGCTCCTTGTGTTGGTTGACCAGCTAAACCTGCGCCAGATGCAAAGTTAATAATAGAGCCTTCTGTTTCTTTTAAGTACGGTAATGCTGCTTTCATTAAGTAGAAAGTTGGGTAGAAACCAGTACCAAATGATAGATCGAAGTCTTCTTGTGTTAACTCTTCAAACGGTTTTTGTGTAGATGCATGTGCATTGTTCACTAACACATCTAGCTTACCAAACTTTTCTACAACAGTAGTTACGATATTTGGTAAGTTTGCTACATCAAATAAGTCACCATTGAAGTAAATCGATTGTGGTGAATATTCGTGTACTTTTGCTAGCACTTTCTGACCCGCTTCTTCATTAATATCTACTAGCGCAAGGATAGCGCCCTCTTTTGCCATTGCCATCGCCATACCTGTTGCGATACCACCAGCACCACCCGTAATAATAACAACTTTATCTTGTAATCGCATTATAAAATCCCCTCTTTCTCATTTATTCGACTTCATTATAACGTCATATAGTTCACAAGTAAACTGTTCAGAAAATTTATGAAATTACACTTTATCTTTTCTCTTCCAGGTGATAGTTCCTACTTCAATCAAACTAAACTTCAACAATTGAAGACATTACATAGTCGGTGATTTCGACTTATCAATGCAAAATAATATCTTCAATAAAAATACGGCATACACTCAAGTAAAACCCGAGCATATGCCGTTTATTGATTAATCTAAAGGCGTTAACATCGCTTCAATTTCTTCTCTACGATGTTCGAACTTTGGCGGTAGATGTAGCTTTTCACCTAACGTCTCGATATCCCCCGCAATCGTAAAGCCTGGTTCATCTGTCGCGAGTTCAAATAAAATATTGTTTGCATCACGGAAGTATACACTTTCGAAGTAATGGCGATCAACTACGTTTGAAGTTGTTACGCCGCGCGCCTTTAGCAACTCATCGAAATGCTTTAGTTGCGCCACATTTTCCACACGAATCGCTACGTGGTGCACACTTCCTCTTCCTGGCTTTTCAGCTGGACCATCCTCTTCTATCAACACAAGCTCGCTAAATACCCCGCCCGCTTCCGTTTGAATAATCGTTTGACTGCCTTTTTGTTCTACTACTTCATAGCCGAAAAGTTCATGTAGTACTTCCACCGTCGCTTTCGGATTACGCACCTTCAACTCCACACTCGCCATGCCCAAAATACGATGCTCTTTCGGAACGTCACTTTTCTCCCAAGCTTCCCAGTGAGCTGGTAGCACTGTATTTTTCGGTACAACAAGTAATACCATTTCAAGCATTTCGTGATCTCGGAAATGAAGTGCCGCTTTATTCGCATATTCCGTTACTTCTGCATGAAACGCAACACCGAACCGAGTGAAGCGCTCTTTCCAATAATCCAAGCTTTCTACTGTTGGTACAAATAAGCCAATACGTGAAATGCTATTTGTCCCTTTATGTGTCTGACCCGCATTTGGAATTTCAAAAAACGTTAATTCTGTTCCTGGTGACCCTGTTCGATCCCCGAAAAATAAATGGTACATATTAGGTGAGTCTTGATTTACCGTCATATTCACACGGCGTAAGCCTAATACGTTTGTATAAAATGCGTTATTACGCTTGGCATCTTTCGTAATCATGGAAATATGGTGATGTCCGTTAATATTCATATTGAGTGCCTCCTTTAGTTTAGAAATAAAAGAGATTGCTTTTATATCGTTTCATTTTACCTAGTATTACATCCTCCCCAAGTTCATCTGCTAAGTGTAAAACGATTCATATTGGCTAATACTTGACTGCGAATTTGCTGCAAGTATTGTTGGGGTAATGGATGTCGCTCATGTCATTTAGTAGGCGTTAAGTAGGCTATCTTATTTTTTATTACGAATGCATTCATTTGATTGAGTAATTTCATCATCTTAAACGCCCTCCTATTTATGCGAGTGTAAAATATCTTGAATTCAAGATATTTGTTAATTGAAATATAACACGCAGCATTTTACATGTCAACTGCTGGAAAGTGATGCGTGTTATGTGTGTAATTTATTTGATTTTCGATGTATTTGAGCTGAAATCATCCGCTATTTTTATGCTGAAATTTATATGTAAATCGCCGGTTTTGTTCATGAAATTTACCCTTTTTGTATCAAAATGAACATAAATAAGTGACAATGGGGATTTAAGAGAATTCTAAAATGGCACTTATTTTACCGTTTCCTCCACTTAAACCCTACAATTCATTCAAAAAATCATTGTAATCAGCTAGTAATGGAGAAAATGAACGCTGTTGCTTTGCATTTCGTTTAACCCATCCCGAATAAATAGGCTGGAGAAATGCCTACCCCTAGCGCTTTATTAGCTGCTTAAAAAATGAAGGGTGATTTTTTAAATCGTATTTTATGCAAATGAACGATTTTGATATACAACTTATTTGAAAATAAGTGTCAAATCCTTTCGACACTTATTTATTTTTAAGTCGTATATGAATTTTATTAAATGACAAAATCACGGTTTATAAAATGGGGAATTCAATTTTGTTGTGTGTATTTTTGAGAAACGATTTCACACTTAATTTACAATAAGCTATTGAAACAAATTTTATATTTCGTTATCCCTACTTAACATGATGAGCCTATTCAATAGCCTTTTTCAAAAGGTAATGTCACTATAAATTTTGTTCCCTTTTGTAGTTCGCTCTCTACTGTGATAACCCCCTCATGCGCTTCAATCAAACTTTTGACAATCGCCATCCCTAAGCCTGTCCCTTCAGATTTTTGTTCTGTTGTCGTCCCCCGATAATACCGATTAAACAAATTTTGTTGTGTTTTCTCTGTCATACCTATTCCATTATCTTGAATGCTTATCGTTAACTTATCTTGTTTTTTTTCTACTATCGTTGTAATCATAACAGGCGCTTCATTATGAATGACTGCGTTCATATAAATGTTTTGCAGTGCTCGTTTTAACAATTGTGGGTCAAACTTTATAGCTAACTCGTTCATTTCTGTTTGCAATTCAAAGTGGTGCTTTTGTGCACGTAAGTCACTGCTAATATCGGCCAAAACTTGTTGGACGAACGATATCATATTTTGTGTTGTTTTATGAATAGGTACTGACTGTGAGCCGTCGAAATGCATTGATAAATTCAAGTCTTGTACAAGTTGCTCCATATGTGTCCCCTTATCATCGATTTCTTGAATGAAACCGCGCTGCTCCTCTTTTGACCAATGATAATCCGTGTTTAATAACAATTTAGAATAACCTTTAATATATGTTAAAGGTGTTTTCAAATCATGTGAAATGCCGGCAATCCATTCCCGCTTTACTTTCTCTAGTTGAGTCCGCTCGACCTTTGCTTTTTGCAATTGATCCTGCATATGATTCAGTTGCCTGATGACTTCTTGATATAAACGAAAGCGCATTTTCAGTTTTTGTTTACGCGTATAAATTTTTTCCCTCTCTTTAAATAAAGAAAAATCTTCATTTGCTAATTGGTCAATCCATTTCATAATAAGTAACAAGGGGCTGGCAAAATACCAACCAAACCAGATGATACACAATACTGTATCAACCCCCATAATAATCATGACAAACCATTCATAGCTTTCATCACCAAGCCCTAGTTTCGGTAAAATCCCTTCCATGACGAACGGCACTGTAACTGCTAAAAGTAATAACCAAATGACAAATCCAAGTAATAAATGTAGAACAAAGCGTTGTTGGATTTTCATTTAGCATCACCTATCGATGGAATGAATTTATAACCAATACCTCGTAAATTCACGATCACAGTTGGATTTCTAGTATTATCGCCTAGCTTTTTACGTAACTTTGCAATATGAATGGTTACGGTTTTTTCCTCACCAAACACATCTTCTCCCCATACACGTTCATAAATTTGTGTGGTAGTAAATACTCGATTGGGATTTTCACAAAAGAAACGAAGTAATTCTAACTCTTTTGCTGTAGCTTGAACGACTTCCCCATCTACAGTTAATAAAGCCTCATCTGGTGTAAATGTAAACGTGTTATATACATAGTTTTTCATTTCAGATTGTATCGCCTTTTTTTCGTACTCACGCTGTCGACGTAAAATGGCACGTATTCTTGCTACAACTTCAAGTGGATTAAATGGTTTTGTAATATAATCGTCTCCTCCTACACTCAGTCCTGTTAATTTATCGAAATCACTAGAACGTGCACTAATAAATAATATCGGTGCTACCGTTTGCTGACGAATGGCTGAACATAATGCAAAGCCATCACCATCTGGTAACATGACATCCAATAGAATAATATCGAAATTTTTCTCTGTTAAAGCTTGCAGTGCCGCCGCTTTCGTTGTGGCGGTTGTAATATATATAAAATGCTCTTTTTGCAATGTGATTTCGAGCATTTTTAAAATACCCACTTCATCATCTACAATTAAAATTTTTGCATCATCTGTCATATGATTCCCTCTCTTCTATATCTATCCTAACAAGTTTTTCCACCAATACCTACACTTTAAGTAAAAATTACGTACATTTTCCTGCCATTTTACTTTATTTTTACTTTCATCTTTTACGCTATAACTAAGCAATTTAAAGGAGTGGTTTAAGTATGAATTATCTGATTCAAACACATCAATTAACGAAACGTTTTACAGAACAATCTATCATTAACAAAGTAAGCATGAATATTAAAGAAGGTGAGATTTATGGTTTTCTTGGGCCAAATGGGGCGGGTAAAACTACAATTATGAAAATGCTATTAAATTTAATTAAGCCAACATCAGGTGAAATTACAATTCAACATCAATCCATTACAACTACTTCATATGAATATTTAGAAAACATTGGTAGCATGATTGAATATCCTATTTTTTATGAAGAGCTAACCGCATATAAAAACTTGCAAATCCATTGTGATTACATCGGTTATAAAGACCCAAATCATTTAAAGAAAGTGTTAGACATTGTAGGTTTACAAAAAAGCGGAAAGAAACAGGTAAAGGAATTCTCTCTTGGTATGCGTCAACGTCTAGCCATTGCACGCTCCATTGTTGCTAAACCGAAAATTCTAATATTAGATGAACCCATTAATGGGCTAGACCCAATTGGTATTAAAGAAGTAAGAGAGCTACTTGTTATGCTAAAACAACAATATGGTATGACGATTTTAATTTCTAGCCATATCGTCTCAGAAATTGAATCAATCGCAGATACAATTGGTGTACTAAATCATGGTGAATTAATCGAGGAAATTGCGATGTGTTCCCTACGCGAAAAACAGCAATCCACGGTTGAAATGATAGTAAATGATCCAACAAAAGCTAAACAGTTATTAGAAGAAAAATTTAATGCTAACGTTCAAATCATTAATGCTACAACGCTGCATATTCAAAAAATAGTTGAAAAACCATCCATACTAACGAAGCATCTCATACTCCACGGGATTGATGTAGATGAAGTCGAAACAATCCATCAATCATTAGAAGAATACTTTGTAAATCTGATTAGTGGAGGGAACCAATATGTTTAATTTAATCAAATTAGAATGGCAGAAGCATTATATCGGACGTTATTTTATAAGCTTTTTCTTCTGTGTGATTGGTATTTATAGCTGTGTAGTATTACTTGCACTAGACGCAAAAAATGATGTAGATGGGGCAATGAGTTCATTTCAAGAATTTATGTCATTAGTAAATATTTTATCGAATATTACTTTTATTATTTTCGGTAGTGTTATTTTATCTCGCCTTATCATTTCAGAGTTTCGTACAAAAACAATGCAAGTGCTGTTTACCTACCCTATAAATCGTAAAAAACTATTATTTGCTAAGCTAGTACTTGCTTATTCATTTATCACAGTTATTTTATTCACCAATATTTGGATATTACAAATGATTACATACTTCCTGCAGCCCTCACTTCAGTTATTTGAAGGAACCGTAACAGTACAGGATTTATTGGCAACTTTGCCAGAGACGATCACTAACGCTTTCATGATGAGCGCAATCGCTTTAATTCCATTATTTTTCGGTATGCGAAAAAAATCAACAGCGACAACGATTACATCAGCTACCATTATTGGTTTTTTAATTAATGGAACCGTTTCTGATGTCGATACCACATTTAACTTCACCGATACAATCATTATTCCAGTCCTATTGGCACTTCTCGGTGTTAGTATTGCTTATTTATCCTTCCGCAATATTGATGTAAAGGATGTGACATAATGACGAAAAAAGTGTTATTTGCACTATTACTTGGAACAATCATTGTAATCATTACAATTTTTATGAAGCAACAACCTGCGGAAAAAATCACAATGGGTGAGTATACAGCAATGCCACAGATCGATGTGACACTTGATGTGTTAAGTATCGCTATTAACAATTCACCTGATGATAAAATACATGTACACCTACAAGGACATAAACTAAAAAAAGATCTGCTAACAATTACTGAAGAAAATAATCGATTATTCATTACAGAGAAAAAACGCAAAACAAACTGGCTCGAAAACATTCGCTTTCGTTCAGCGCCAACCATTATCGTACAACTGCCCAAATCTCAAAATAACGCACTCACACTTAACACAGAAAATGGCGATGCTACTATTCAAGACTTGCCACTGGATACAGTGCAATTGAACACGTCTACTGGTAATGTTAATCTAAACAATACAGCTATCTTACATGCTGAACTTCGTACGAAAGATGGCACTGTCACCATTACTAAGAGCGCTATTGACAATTTATCGATTACAACAAGTGCAGGCGATGTTGCAATAAAAGAAAGTACAGGATTAACGCATACAATCGAAACGACGGACGGCCAAATCAAAATGACAGAGGCTACGGAACAGCCAAATATACATGTAAAAAGTACTTCAGGTGATATTAACATTCACTATAAAAAAACACCCACATCGCTTCAATTAATGATGACTAGTGAAGATACTAAAATCACATTACCGAAATACGATAAAAAAACACATACTATTGGTGATGGAGCTAACATACTTTCAGCAGAAACAAAGTACGGCTTTATTGTTATTGAATAGGATTAAGTAGTAAAGGGAGTGTTCTGAAAGTTTTTACTTTCTAGACACCCCCATTAAATAATTAGTCGTTGGCTTGTCGAAAAACATCTTTTATTGCACCTATCATTCCTGGCAAGAGCAGTATGATAGCAAAAAAGACAGTAAATAAATTGAAATGCGCTGTTTCATAAAAAGAAAACCATTTAATAAACGACGGAGATTCAGCAATTCTTCCAAATAATGTTCCATTAATATCTTGCAAATTAGGTATCCAACCAGTTGCTTCAAATGTAATGAAAATGAACTGGGACAATAAAAATGTACCAACAAGCGATACCCATGTTCTTTTCAAAAGTGGAACTGAATTTTTTTGTTTATTTACTAACACATTCAACACCCTTTTTAAAACGCCTTTTTACTATAAATACGAATCGAAAGAAGCCATGAACAAACATATAAAATAACTACGATAGCTACAATGAATGCATACAGCTGCCCGTCCTGTAAACTGAATAATGTTTGCGTAAACCATTCAACTTTTTCATTCACGTTCATTTTATCTTCTATTATTGAACCAAACCTCGGAAGAATAAATTTAATAATAACCATCAGCGCAACAACTAGGATGAGAGCTCCAGTAACCAAAAATTTACTTGTATACTTATAAGAGAATGGAAAGGAAAACGAAACCATCATTAAAACAACGCTAACAACAAGTAACGCTTCTTTCCAATCGGTCATTTCCTGATGAATGATTAAATTCCCAATAAAAAGAGCAAAAACAATGATGAAAGTAAAAATTAATGCTCCCATATACTTAGAACTAACAATCTCTTTTCTCGTATAAGGAAGAGAATTAAGAAGATTATTAATAGAAGACTTTTCATCTAATATAAAAGCATTCATAATGATGGAAGTGCTAAATATAACGCCTAGCCAGACAGATGAAACATCATTTACCATTAAATATGCTATTAAAATCGGAACTAATATCATAAGTGAAGTTTTTTGAACTAGAATATCTTTCCGAATTAAATTAAACATACTGTTCACTTCCCTTCTTCGTATAGAACATAATATCTTCTAGCGTGGGCTTCTCGATCATAACCATTTCTCCAAAAATATGTTCGATTCGGTCCCTATTTGCTGTTAACGCTTCAAAACCATGATTCGATTTTCGAATAGACAGGAATTCCTTTTCTGTTTCAACATCTAACAACTCGGTGCCACCTTTCACAATCGCATATTCCTCTTCAATTTGATGAAATTCCTTTGTAAAAACATGCGCCCCATTATGAATAAACGTGATATAATCTGCAATTCGGTCTAAATCCGTCGTAATATGAGTAGAAAAGAAAATGGTTTTATTCTCATCTTCCATTAATTCGTGAAGAATGTTTAACAGCTCTCTTCGAAAAATAGGATCTAAGCCAGAAGTTGGTTCGTCCATAATGATTAATTCCGCATGATGAGATAAGGCCATCGTTAAGGAAGCTTTCATCATCATCCCTTTTGAGAATGTTTTTATCTTTTTATTTAATGGCAGCTCAAATGCTTTTACATAATGATTGAATAGATTGTCATCCCAATTTGAATAGGCAGGCTTTATAATTCGCTTCATTTCCATTAATGTTAAGTGTTCATAAAAGATATTTTCATCAAAGACAAAACCGATTCGTTGTTTGATTTCTTTTTCATGCTCCTTATAATTCAATCCAAAAATCGAAACCGCCCCGCTATCTGGTCGCAATAAATTCATAATGATTTTGATTGTTGTCGATTTTCCGACCCCATTCCCCCCGATAAAGCCAGTTACAAATCCTTTTTTCACATTTAACGAAAAGTCTTTCAGCTGAAACCCTTCAAATTGTTTATTCACATTGCGTAATTCAATGACGTTTTCCATCATTCTTCCTCCCTATATAGCATCGTGAGCAATTCCTGTAGTTCTGTAAGGCTAAGACCAATTTCTTTACTGTTTTGGATAGCCGTCATTAATTGCTCTTCAATGACTTTGAATTTTCGTTCTTTAATCATTTCATTGTTTTGCTCTGATACAAAAGAGCCTTTCCCAACAACTGAATAAATAAAGCCATTCTTCTCTAGTTCTTCATAGGCCCGTTTTGTCGTAATAACACTGACATCTAGCTCCTTCGCTAACTGCCGCATAGAAGGTAACCCCTGCCCCGCCTGTAATTCATTCGTCAAAATATGCTTTTTTATTTGAGCATAGATTTGTTCATAAATCGGTTCCTTTGAATGATTTGAAATTATAATTTGCATGCAAATACCTCTTCTTGAAATATTGTATATATACTTTATATACAATATACACAAAAAGAATTCCTTTTACAACTTTTTTTGGAATTAAATTGGTATAAAGCATTTTAGCTCTGCTATGAATCCCCAACAAAAAACACCTATAACCGTTGTTTTATCAACGTTTATAGGTGTTCTGCTTAAGTATTCCATCATTATTTTTGGACCAAACTCATATGCATCTCGATTTCATCCGCCTTTTTCCTCATATACATTGCCCATTCAATTAAAACAATTGGAACTAGTGACATGTAAACATTAGCAATAATAAAAACAAAGAATAATTCTTCTAAATTCGTCAAAACACTGTAAACATAACCGATTATGCCACTAGCAATTAGGACCATATAAAACGGAAAGCGTGGAAAACGAAAGCCTATGACACCACTAAAAACCATCACAAGTACCACCATCATAATAAAGTGCCAATACATTGAAAAGTACATTGCCATCCCAATTCCTCCTTTGGTCGGTCATGTGGAAACCTTAAGAAAGAATATTCGACACCAATGTACTTTCTCCTTCTATATGGATAATTTTTTCTACTTTAAGTATACTTTTAGCTACATTATACTCAAAAACCAACTAAACATTGTTAATCTATAATATATTTCTTTACTCTGCAATAATTGTTAAGACGAGATTACTGTAGAGGATTATCCAGTTTTTTAAGGTTTTTCAATCATTCAATATATTAGCGTTATACATGGAGGTGATGATTTTTTACAAATAAAAAATTCTCTCAACACTATTGAACTATCCAATAAACCGTTTTATAACGGGCAATTCATTAAAGTTGTTTCGGAACAACTTTCACCTTTTAGTATTAAAATAGGGGTTAAAAATAGTTTGAATAAACTTTTTTACTGACTTATTATAATAGGATACTATTACTATTTTTAGAAATCTAACTAATAACGATTATGCCTTAATCTAAGGCTTGTGCGTAACATATATTCAAATTAGTAAGGAAGATGAACTTGGATAAGAACAAATTATTTTTAACAGGTTTCCTTTGGTTATTATTAGCAACAATAGTAAGTTTTCTGGATGAGTTTATTAAAGAATCATTTGAAAATAATCAACTAATAACAGGACTATCATCTATAATTGTTTTATTCATTTGGCTAGTTTTTATTTATCATGTTATGAAATTCTTATGTAAAGTATCAAAAGGTTAATATTCTATAGACAAATACTTAACATGACAAATTCTGAAATTGTGATTATGAAGACACCTCATAGTCGTGAGCTCTTTTGTTATGCTTCCCATTAACCACTCTTATAGTTACTGAATTTCCATTTAATCCCCAAATATTAATCTACTATGCGAATATTTCTGCATAGGCAGGTTTTTATTCGTTAAAAAAGGGTATGGAATAATGTTTAAAGATGCTTAGAATCCCACAACACAAGAAGAAATAAAAAAATGGGCATACGGTAATGAAATAATACCTGAGCAAGATTGGGAACTCGCCATATAGGATTTTGAAAACATAGCCATTAGGAGAGGACTTGCCTATATGTGCAAGTCCTTTCGTTATGCCTAAACCCTTAAAATCTCCCGAATATCCTCTTCCGTTAAAGCACCAGGACTCTTTTCATCAAATTCGATGATATCTGCAATCAGATGGCGCTTTCTTTCTTGGAGCTCGTTCATTTTTTCTTCAATCGTGCCGCGGGCGATGAGCTTAATGACTTGTACGGTGTTTTTTTGGCCCATTCGATAAGCACGGTCCGCTGCTTGTGCCTCTACTGCGGGGTTCCACCAAAGATCATAAAGGATAACCGTATCGGCACCCGTTAAATTCAGCCCTGTGCCCCCTGCTTTTAATGAAATCAAAAATAGATCCCGCTCTCCTTCATTAAAACGATTGCACAGTTCAACTCGTTCCGCTGAAGGCGTTTGACCGTCCAAATAGAAGTATGCTTGACCGCGCATCGTCATCTCTCGCCCAATAAATTCCAACATTTTCGTAAACTGCGAGAAAATCAACACTCTTCTGCCAGAAAGCCTCGATTCCTCTAATATTTGTAGTAGCTGCTCAAATTTCGCAGAGCTTCCTTTATAGCCATCGACAAACAAACTCGGGTGACAGCAAATTTGACGTAGTCTCGTTAAGCCAGCTAGGATGCGAATGCGATTTTTCCGAAACGTGTCCTTGTCGAGGTGCTTCAATGTATCGACTCGAAGCTTGGCTAATAAGGCGGCATACAGTTGCTTTTGCTCAGGCAGTAGCTCCGACATTGTAAGCGCTTCGTTTTTGCCAGGTAGCTCCGTCAGCACCTCTTCTTTTAAACGACGAAGTAAAAATGGTCGCACCCTCCGCGCTATCGCTTTCCTCGTTAAATAACTGTATTCCTGTAGTCCTTGGAATAGTTGCGGGAAAATGACATGATAAATCGCCCAAAGCTCTTCCTGATTATTTTCTATAGGTGTTCCTGTCAATCCAAAACGATAATCGGCTTTTATCTTTTTGACCGCTCGCGCCGTTTGAGTTAACGGATTTTTAAATGCTTGCGCCTCATCAAAGAACACCGCGTGAAACGTTTGCTGCTCATACCATGCTACATCACGGCGGAGTAACGGATACGATGTAATAAGCACATCGATATCATCAAGATGACGTTGTAGCTCTCTTCTAACAGCTTGATCTCCATCAATAACGATTGCTTGCAGCTCAGGCGCAAATTGCATCATTTCATGTAGCCAGTTATACATTAACGAGGACGGGCACACAATGAGCACCGGCTGCTTACTCGCTCGTATGTTAGCTAGCTCTGATACGATGAACGCAATGCTTTGCACCGTTTTCCCAAGCCCCATATCATCAGCTAAAACACCACCAAACCCGAAGCTCGCTAGTTGTTTCATCCATTTAAACCCTTGCTTTTGATAGTCTCTTAAAATGCCTGCTAAGCTTGGGGGTACATCGAAATCCAACGTTTCTGGATGCAGTAATCCACCTACAAACTGGCGGAATGATTCAGCTGGTGTAAACACTTCACTGTCGCCGATCAACTCCAAAAATTTTAAGCTTTCGAGTATCGGCATATTGAAAGTTGCTTCATACTGGTCATCTTGCACTGGTCCTGCTAGTAAAAATCGGCGAATTTCTTCCATTTCCTTTGTTTCAAGCGATAGCAAGGAGTCATTCGGCAGGCGATAATATTTTTGCTTTACTTCAAGTGCTTGTAAAATCTCCTTCACTTGTTGATCTGAAATGCCGTCCATTTCAAATTTGAATTCCAACCAATTTGTTCGTTCCTTCTTCACCTTTACGACAATTTTAGGGAAGGTATTCTGTTTAACAAGGCGATTGCGAACAGCCGTTGTTGCATAAATTTGCGCAAGTGATTGAAGATTAGGTAGCATGTGATATAAAAAGTCATATTCCAATTGTTCATTTTGCATGAAATAACCGCCATCTGTTTTCGTAAAGCCGCTTTCCTCCATGATGTTAAGGATCTCTTGTTCCTTTCTGTAATCCCGAATCAACATCGGACCTACTGGATCCTCGGCACTTTCCAACGGTTGAATGACAACATGCTCATAATGAAATTCTAGTCCCGCTAGCAATCTATTTTTCAAGCGATCTAAGTAAAGCTTCGCCACAAGTGGTGTTTTTCTCATTTCCTCTATTATCTGTTGCGACAAGTTGACTTGCCCGATTTTTCTTAAACCTGGTACAACTTTGTTGAGAAACGTATTCAATTGTTCATATGGAATCGGCACGTGATTTGTACTTGGTGTTAGCATGTGCTGTAATTCCGTTAACCGAGCACAGTCCTCGCTGTCTAACTGAAACACGGAGCCATCGATTAATACAGCCGAATAGGCACTGAACAACCGCATTCGCTCAAACCCTTGAATCGTCAATTGATATTTGCCGTCTCTCTCCTCCACTAAAAATTGTAACGGTGGTACCCCTTTTACAATACGTAAGGGCTGAGCAGCTTGTCCTTTCGGTTCAACAACTAAGGCTGGCGTTTGTATGAATAACGAAGTAAGTTCTCTCCAAGCAGATGGTGGGATTAGTAAGACGGTGTCGTGTGGTAAAACGTCTAAAAAAGCCTTTTCATCCTGGACAATTTGGATGAGTTGATGCAACACCGCATCTACTTCATCGTTAAAGCAATGCTCATTTGGATTATAGAGAAGTGTAGGCGATAATGTACAACATTCCCCAAACTTTACATGTTGTAGAAACTCTCGAATATGTGTAATCTTCGTTTGACTGATACATAGCTCCACACTAAACAAGTATTGCCCGTTCCCGATTGGGCAAGGCTTAAGCGTAAACTGCACATCCAGTATCTGTCTTTTTTCAAAATGCAGCTGATGCCGACTTTTTCGTATTGTTCCATCCTGAAAAAGTGTCATAATCCCCGTTGACAGTTGGGGCACATGGAATTGTTCAGATGACTCATCAGACGGCGCACTTCCCTGTCGTTTCCGTTCATCTATGGCCAGCAAAACAGCCGCAACATGCTGACAGCTCTTACTAAAATTCACAAGTGTAGGACAGCTACAGGACGTCTGAATACGCCCAAGCAGATCTTTTTCAATTGTGACATGGAAGTCTTCTGCACCTTTCACAGTAGCTGTACATCGGTCTACGCTATCGTCGTGAATGGTTACTTTATTTGCGCGATAATAAGCGTCTCCTCTTTTGAAGGAGACCGTGCCGCACATTTCTTTTATGATTCTATGATTGATTTTGATGTCCATGTATGTAGTCCCTTCCTTAGGAGATGGATCGTTACTAATGCCTATTTTACCATGTACTTTAGATAGACTCGACATACTGTTGATGACGCGCTCTCCTATCTCCTTCTATTTGGCTTATTTTTGGAGCGTTTTGTTTTAACTAATGTAGAAGCGGGCTGTTTTCTAATCCATTTTACGAATTTCCACACTTGTTCATCTGCTTTTAGTGCTTCGATTGAATTTAATCTGATTGCTAATTCTTTGTTCGTATATAAAGCATGGATATTTTTATGGCAGGGAATGCAAAGAAAAGCAGTTGGCCCATGATTCCCGCCTTCTTCTCTTGGAATTAAATGATGCTCCGTCGTTTCCACTTCTGTTCGCTTGCATAATGCACAAACATCTACTTTCTTCGCCATACTCTTCTCCTTTCTATTGCGGTATTTCGATTGCTCCATTCGATGAAGTAATGATATTATTCGCCACTTTTAGCGAATCATTATGACATTTTTTTGATCATGCAATAAATTTTCATACAAAAAAGCCGATTGCAACTACGTCGAATCGACTTTTCTTAGAACTAACGCCATGTTACGTTCATCAAGAGGCACTTTCTTGTACTGTTATATGAACTGAAACGCAAACATTAAACCAAGCGGAATCGTTAACCACAGTAGAAAGTTACTTACGATCATCCTAAAACGGGAGATATTTTCGGGTCCATCTTTGAAAACGAATCGCCACATCAATAATACCCCGATCACCCATATCGGTAAGATAAAAAAGAATTCGGGTGTCAACGCATCGGCGTCACCTAATGCGCCTTCTGCAAAAAACCAAGCGATTAATAATGCAATAAAACCACTACATATAACATTAATCATCACCAGCTTTGATTTTATTTTAATCTCCGCCCTTCCTTTTTCTATTCTACTTTAATGAAAAATGTCCTAACCATGTTACTTTTTCATATTGTTCTAGGTCTGTATCGCCTTCCGTGGATATAAGTAATACGCGAGATTGTCCGTCTAATCCGAGTTCTTTCCCTATTTCTGGCTGAAGCTTTTGTAAATAATATAGTAGCCCGAGCGTTACCGCACCGGATTCTCCCGATATAATAGCAGGATCTCCGTTGCACGGATTGCCATAAATACGCATACCTAATGCTGCAATCGCATCGTCACAAGAAAACGTTGCAAAAGCGCTATCACTCAAAATACGGTAGGCATCTTTGTTCGGTTCACCACAAGCTAACCCGGCCATAATCGTCGCCATATCCCCCGTCACAAATTGAACCGAAGCATCCTTTGTTAAAAATGATTGATAATAACAATCGGCTTTGTCCGCTTCTACAATGATAATTTTAGGTGGATTCTCCGGATATAGCTGATGGAAAAATGCCGTGATGGCGCCGGCAAAAGAGCCTACCCCTGCTTGTAAAAAAATATGTGTTGGTGGGGTTGGTAATTCCTCCGTAATCTCTAACCCAATCGTCGCATAGCCTTGCATAATCCACAGCGGAATATGTTCGTAACCCTCCCAAGCTGTATCTTGAATCACTATATAGCCGTTTTCTTCTGCTAATGTAGCGCATTCCCTCACACAATCATCATAGTTCAGCTCTAAAATATGTGCATCCGCTCCTTCTGAACGTATCGCTTCTAATCGTTGCTGAGCAGAACCTTTTGGCATAAAGACGATGGATTGATGACCAAGCTCACGGGCAGCCCAAGCTACGCCGCGCCCATGATTGCCATCAGTCGCTGTAATAAACGTTAACTTTCCGAGTTTCTTTTTGACTTCCTCACTTTTTAAATCATCAAATGTTAAATTTGCAAATGGGATTGCTAAAGTATCTGCGATATATTTCGCAATGGCATAAATCCCTCCTAACACTTTAAAAGCGTTTAAGCCAAATCTTCGGGATTCATCCTTCACATGAATCGTTTCTACATGTAATTTCTTTGCTAGTTGTTGCAAGCTATGTAATGGTGTTTTCGTATACGCTATATGTGATTGCTGAAACTTTAACACTTCTTCGATGACGTTTTGCTGAAAATGTGAATAGATTGGCCCGCGCTCTTCCTTTTGATGGTGATTTTTTGTCCATTGAATATACGTTTGATGTTGCATTTCAAAACCTCCTATTTCATGTACTATGCGATGTAAGAAAGCGGTTACTCGACGTGCTATCTAATTAACCATAATTTTCTTTCCTACGCAAATAATTCTAGCTTTCTATACTTATAATAGCTTGAATCTTTTCAAATGCCAAAAGAAGACATAAAAAAGAGCCTAAACTTCGCTAAAACCGTTTAAGCTCTATAGTATTCACTTTACTGTATATTCTCCTGTACCCTTCGCACATTTTCCAAAATGATTTTACTTTTCGGAATGCTTGGGATGTCGTTTAAGTCAAAGCTTAAGTCTTGTTCAGGGATATCGTATTGGATTTTATTGACTAAGTAATCTAAACTCACCTTCATGATTTCAATCGTCATTTGTTCCCCTGCGCAGCGGTGCCCTAAAATATAATCGCCTCCCCCTTGTGGGATAAAGCTAAACGGACTGCCTTGCCAGCTCGCAAAACGTTCAGGATAAAATGAACCGGGATTTTCCCACAACGCTGGATCATTATTCGTTCCATATAAATCAAGTAAGGTCATTGTTCCTGCTTTAAATTCATGGTTGTTCCACGTAAAATCTTCTTTTACCGTCGCTACGATAAATGGGAAGAACGGATAAAAACGTCTCACTTCTTGTACAAACATGCGCGGATAATCTGGATAGTTCTGTAATTTTTCTTTTTCTTTCGGGAATTCGTGAAGTGCAAGTAATGTAAAGTTTGCATAAATGGCAATGGCTACAATCGGGCGAAGTAAATTGATAATCTCAACAGCGGCTGTCTCTTCATCTAATACGTAGCCATCTACATCTTTATAAAATGCAAATTGATGAAGCACTGAATTTTTAGGAAACTTTATTTTTTCATCGCGCGTATCTCGAATGAGCTGTTGCATATTTTTTTCTACTTGATTACGGTAACTCCTGCCAATCCAATGTGTCACACCAAATACAGCAGGTGTCTCAAACATGGCCGCTAATTCTTTCGTCAGCCTTTTCGTATCTTGTTCATGAAGCGGATAGCCAATCCATTGAAATGCGACTTTACATAGCAGCTCCTTCATTTCATCATAAAACACGATGGAATCCTTTTGGCTCCACTGGTCGATAGATTGCTCCCATTGTAATTTTGTCATATCTACAATGCGAGCCACTTCCTCTTTTGTCATGACCGACATCAACATTTCTTTTCGATGACGATGCGCCTCCCCATCTAGTGTTTGGACACTATTTTCACCAAAAAGCGTTTGGACAATACGATTGGGCGCCGCACCACTACGTTGAAATTTATCTGTATCGTAAAAAAGTCTAGCCGCTTCTTCCCCAATCATACAGATAGCTTTTTTTCCTAAAATCCGCGTCTCAAAAACATTCGAACGCAATTGCCTCTGCCGATTAACAATAAACTCATATCCCTCTTGTAAAAAGCTAATACTGTGATCGATCCCTTTCTCACGTGGCATTTCATTTTCCATTACTGTCACCTCTTTACTTAGATTCCCTTCTATTATCTCTAAATGGATTTCAGTTTATGCTGTCTCCCGTAAAAATCTCTAGATCCGTTATCATTGTTTCTACCAACAAAAAACCACAATCTAAAATCTCAAAGATTGTGGTTTCGTGTATTATTTACTTTTCACATGCCCAGTTGTCGCCATCTCGGTCGTGTTTTGCTGCATACGCTGGGTGTGTACTTGCTACACCATTTGGGTAGTAGGCACGCATTGCTGTACAGTTTTGGAATGATGTTGGTGCACCCGCAATCACGTAAGTACCGGAAGATGGATCACCTGTTTGAATAGGTGGTTTTTCAGGCGTGATTTGTGATGGCATCGGCTTGGCATTTATAGAGTATGTCACGCTATCTGTCGATACAATAATCGAGCCACTCATCGCTGTTGCATATCCTTTAGCACCGATTGCATTCATATTTGCTAGTACTTCACTATGTGGATGACCCTGACACTCCCACCCATGAATGAGTGGGGTTCTAAAGTACAAAAGATTTCTTCTTTACTCTCCCATCAACCGATGAAACTGGTTGGGTACAACATAAAGACACGTTCTTATTTCCTTTAGACTTCAACGAACAAGACGACCGTTGCCATCATTAGCGTTCGCACCGGCTCATGCCTAAACCGTTTTTATAGTTTACCTTATTCCCATACTTTTCAGCGTATGGGATTCCTTTTTTAGTTTACTAATTAATGCATCGTGATTTTTAAGGAATAAATCGAATGTTTTAAAGCATAAATCTCTATCTATTTTATCTAAATCTTTATCATTAACCATGTTCATCAAAAGGAAAGCTGAATACAAATCTCGTTGGACTTTGATGCCATTGAAGTCATTCCAACGCTTACTCAATGATTTTTTGGTATACGTATCATCAAAATGATTATATTGACTCGCTTTTACTTTAGTTGTATTCACTTTGTTTAATTTCAAACCATTATACTTTAACTTACGTTCTAGGCAACTTAAAAGCATAGAAGGAGCACGATTCGATAAGGTTCTTCCAAACCTTTTCTTCTTCTTAAATCGACCTTTTTTATTTTTCTCTGTTTTTTTACTTCGTTTTTGAAGTCCTTTAAAGCGCATTGTTTCTACGAAAATTGTATCGCCCATAGATAACAGTTGATTAGACAATATTTCATGGTCTTGTTTTCTTATCATTCGGTTCTTACGATGCAACTCTCGATATTGATTTCGTAGTTCAACATAACGATTCGAATATACCCATCTTTCTCGATGACTACGATTGATTGTTCCATCATCATTATATTTTAAAGGGTTTGTCGCTCTTTTACTTCTATCCATTTTGCGTTGAATTCGTTGAATGGCTTTCTCATAATTAACCACATTAGGAGCCAAACCCTTTAGCATTACTTGTTTCTCGGAGCTTGCTGCGACAGTAGAAGTACCTATATCGATTCCTACTCTGCCAATGCCTACCTGTTGCTTTAATCCCTCTGAGTTACACGATTGCGGCGGAACGCCTTCTAATATAAGTTGAGCATAATATACATATTTTCCTTTTAGAAACACTCGTTTAATACGAACGTACTTCACTTTAGCTTGAAGTGCTAAATGAGCATATGCATCTTGTTTTCGAACAATAACAGGAATAGAAAGACCTTTCCAAGTCAACAGATCGTTTATGAAGCGGATACCCGTTTTATTTGATTTACCTTCAACGGATTCCATCTCTCCGTAGCGTTTAAAATATACTTTCTTCGCTTCACCAAACATCATTTTTTTAAAAGCTTGAAAAGCCCTTGTTCCCATTTTTTGACCAGCTTGTGAATCTATATTTTGTTTGAATCGTTGACTCATAGGTGTTAAAAAAGCATGAATAGAATACTCTGTCAACCCAAACTGTGCATTCAACTTCGAAAAAATAGCATTTCTCTCTTTCCCTTTTTTCATCTTTTTGGCTTTTTGATAGGATTTTGATTGTTGCATAGTGCGATAACGTTTGTATAATTCATTCACGCAGGCATTGTATATCTTGCGAGAAATTTCAAAACGTTTATCTAGAATATAATCTTGGAAAGATTCTGTTTTTAAGCGCAACGTTAATACATAGCTTGGCGTTGACATCGCATTCACCCCCTCGTTTTTTGATTTTCTACATAACGTCTAATGGTTTCGCTTGATACGTTTCCAGCAGTTGAAACAAAATAAGAACGCGTCCATAGACTTGGCAAATGTTGAAGATGAGGAAATTCCTCTCTCAACTTTTTAGAAGTCACTCCTTTTATTTTTGCCATTATGTCTGTTGGACTAAATGTTGGTAGTGTATTTAAAAGCAAATGCACATGGTCTTTATCGCATTCCATTGCGATGACTTCGATTTCTAATTCTTCGCAAATTTCTTGAACCAATGTTTTGAAGCGTTCTTCAACTTTACTGTTGAGAAAAATTTTTCTCCTATATCTCGGACAAAACACAAAATGATAATTAATTAATGACACAGTTGTTTTAGTTCTTCTATATTCATTTAACATATATCGATTGTATCAGTTTAACGATTAAACTGCAACTTAAATACATTAAAAATTCAGATAATTAGAGCGTCGGTTTTGGCGCTCCTTATCTGACCTCACTTTCATCCCAAGCCTAAAGGCAAGGGCTTTCCTGTTCGGAAAATATGTAACTGTTATCTTTTCCGTAAGATAAAATGACTGCTTTTGGGTTTACTTGTTGCATAAAGTTCAATCCACTGCTTGTATTTGAACCATGGTGCCCTGCTTTTAAAATTTGGGCAGATACATCGTATGTTGCGGCAATTTGTGTTTCGATTTCTTTGCTCGCATCACCCATTAGCATAAATGATACGTTTCCATATGTGAGCTTTAGTACGAGGGAAGCATCATTGTTATCGCTTGCATTTTTATTGGCGTATAAAACTTGTATGTTAACAGCATTATCTAATGCAATGCTATCACCTTGATTTGGCTCTATATAAGCAGAACCTTCGTTGACAGCTGCTTCTAGTAAATCCGCGTATGTCTCACTCGTATGATCTTTTCCGCTGTTCACAAAATGGTGTACATGAAACGCGGCAAATACATCGATTAAACCACCAATATGATCCGCATCTGGATGTGTCGCCACAACATAGTCAAAAGTTGAAATACCAAGTGATTTTAAGTATGTAACAACATCGTCCCCTGCCCCGCGTGTTCCACCATCAATTAACATCGTCTTGCCATTCGGTGATTGAATCAAAATCGAATCCCCTTGACCAACGTCGATAAAATGAACTTGCATTTGCGGGTAGTCTTTATACATCGTACGATACATAAATACGGCAAAATGCATACGGCTCAGCGTTGTATTCGGTTGAAATGAACCGTCACCATAGCCTGTTGTTATGTTGTTATGTTGTTTGCAGCAAGTGCCCCAACGTAAGGATTAAAATGATGAGTTGTTGGCACATCTTTAAATGCTGATGTGTGCTGCTGCGGTAGCCCAAAGGCATTAGTTAAAATTTTCGCAAGCTGACCACGTGTCAACGAGCCTTTCGGATTGTATTTCCCGTTTGTTCCGTCCACAATTCCCGCACGGTATAACGCCATAATTTCATTATAGTAAACGTGTGTTGTTGGCACATCACTAAATGTTATGGCCGGGCGAAGGGGCTTTAATTCGAGAGCACGGCTTAACATAACCGCCACATGTGCACGAGAAATCGTATTGTTCGGCTTAAATTCCTCATTACCATACCCTTTAATAATGCCTTGCTCACTCATAACATCAATCATGCCAAAATAGGCATGCGTATCTGGCACATCTGTAAATGATTTCGCTGCTGTTTCAGTAGATGTTACAAAACTGAAGGCTAACAGAATAGCCATTAATGCATAAAGAAATTTCTTCAAAATATCCACTCTTTCTATTCTAATTAGAACAATTGAAACATATATTAAAATAGTTTAATTTTATGTCCAATTTTCAGATTACTATTTCTGTACACTACATTCAATGGCAATGAATTCATAAAATGGTGCCATTTACTCCAGTTGCTTCGCTTCATCATTTTCTTTTCCTTATCTCTCAGCTTCCTATTTATATTCCTATAAATAAATTATTCTCCTATACCTTTCCCACTCAACAGCTATGCGTTTCTAAACTAAAGTGAAAGGTTTGAACCTTGTGAAGTATGTATATTTCCTTTTATGTAGCCTTTTCCTTGCTGCTTGTACTCAAGTAGCAGAGAATGTTAGCTTGCCGGATTCAAATGAACATTTTAATGAAAAGGAATATAAAAATGCTTTTGAACATTCAACAGCATTACAGCTATTTTTTAAAGAAGACCAAACAACAGCGGGGTTTTTAGGAGAAGGCAATGAATATGCCTCTTTTACGGAAGAAACGATATGGTTAACAGATACAATCGTTCAAACAGTCGTCGATAACGGTGGGGTTACAATGTACCGAATTTATCGTATAGCCGATCAAGCAATCGATTTAGTATATGAGGATGTCACGTCGCCAAATCTCACAGTGGATGAAATCGAAAAACTCCCTACCATCGAACTGTATATGGCCTTACCTATTGAACGTAACACCTCATTTGATGGGTGGGTCATTACGGCTATCGATGTAACGGTGAAAACACCTTTTCAAACATTTACACAAGCAATTGAAGTCGTAAAGGAGACAGATGACTTTAAAACATCCCGTTATTTCGTTCGTGGCTTTGGCTTAGTGAAGCAGATCGATGAAATGAAAATGGCAGACGGTGTTTTTGTAGTCTCTTCTACATTGAAGGAGATCCAATACCATTCGAATTAGATAAATAGGTGTCTAACATCATAAGTATGAATATTTCTTCCATTGAAGCTCCTCTTTTTATTTTTAAAATTTTCCGACTACAGAAAAAATCTTTGCCCTTATAGCAATTTATGAGACAATGGAAGTTATGAAAGGAAGATTGACATGATAACAATGCCTAAAATTACAACAAGTTATGATCCGTGGGAAGCTTATATGGATATAGAGCAACATGGCAAATTAACTTTATCTAATATTGAATTTACAACGACAACGCTTTGTAATATGCGATGTGCACACTGTGCAGTTGGGTATACTTTACAAACGAAAGATCCAGAAGCACTACCCATTGACTTAATTTTAAAGCGTTTAGATGAAATTCCGCATTTAAAAACTTTATCAATTACTGGTGGAGAACCGATGCAAAGTAAACGCTCGGTACAAAATTATGTGCTACCGATTTTACAATATGCTCATAGCCGCGGTGTGCGCACACAGATGAACTCCAATTTAACGATTGACGGCGAACGTTATATGCAAATTGCCCCTTATTTAGATGTACTACATATTTCACATAACTGGGGAACAGTAGAAGAGTTCGTAGAAACCGGCTTTGCGATGATGGAACGTAAGCCTACGTTTGAGCAACGTGCTACCCTATTTAAGCGGATGATTGAAAACTCTCGTATGCTGGCACAAAACGGCGTCATGGTATCAGCGGAAACGATGCTAAATAAAAAAACATTACCGTATTTAGAGCATATTCACCATCAAATCGTGCACGAAATGAAATGCGCAAGACATGAGATTCACCCAATGTACCCATCCGACTTCGCTGGCGCTTTAACATCCCTAACACTAGAAGAAACACGTGAAGCCATTCATCATTTACTCGATATTCGTGATGAAAATACATGGATGTTATTTGGGACATTACCGTTCTACCCTTGTAGTACGAAGGAAGAAGATCAAGTATTGCTCAGCCGCCTACGAAATGCGCAAAATGTGACGATGCGAAACGATCCAGATGGCCGTTCTCGTTTAAACATCAATATTTTCTCTGGCGAAGTCATCGTTACTGACTTTGGTGATGCACCGCCACTTGGTAATATTCAAACGGATACACTCCCACAAGTATTTGACAAATGGCTACAAAGTGATTTGGCCAAATCGCTAAACTGTCACTGCCCTGCTGTCAAATGCCTCGGACCAAACGTACTCGTTAAAAACATGTACTATCAAAACCAAACATTTAGTAGCGGTGCTGTGACAAAATAGATTTCAATTTAAATAATTGTCTCATCTGCTAAAAATACATGAAACTATTTCAGAAATCCTTCGTATAGATTAGTGAAATACTAATTAATTAGGGGGATTTTTTTATGTTTCAAAAAATATTAGCAAGTATCGGTATTGGCAATGCACAAGTAGATACAAAACTTGACCGCTCTCGTTATACTGCAGGAGATGTAGTCAATGGGGTTGTTGAAGTAAAGGGCGGCAACACAGAACAAGCGATTGATACGATTTATTTAACGGTTTATACAACGTATATCAAAGAAGTAAATGATACGAAAGTTTATGACAATGCTGCCGTGGCATCCTTCCAAGTAAGCAGTCCTTTTACAATCGGTGCTGGTGAATTGAAGTCGATTCCATTTTCATTTAATTTACCGCGTACAACACCGATTACAGGAGGCAAAACACAAGTATGGGTACAAACAGAACTTGATATTAAAATGGCCGTGGACCCGACAGACAAAGACTATATTGAAGTGAACGCTACACCGCTAGCAAACGAAGTATTAGCAGCTGTTAAACGACTTGGCTTCCGTTTACGTAAGGTAGAATGCGAAAAAGCACCGCTACGCATTCACACACCACATCCGTTTATTCAAGAATTCGAATTTACAGCGACAAATCCTACCTATAAACGACACTTGGATGAACTAGAAGTAACATTTATTAACCAGTCTGCGGATAGCATCGATGTGCTGCTACAAATCGATCGCCGCGCTCGTGGATTAGGCAGCTTACTATCGGAAGCTTTAGAAATGGATGAAAGCTATGTTCGCCTCACATTTACAGACCGCGATGTGTTCTCCATCGAACAAACATTAAAACAAACGATTGAACGTTATATGTAAAAAAAAGTGTAGAGAAATTGACTTCTCTACACTTTTTTCATATTACACCATAAATGGTGCTGGTAAATCGGGTAAATCCGACAGTACATCCACTTCTGTTAAGCTTAAAGGACTTAGCGTATATTTCGTTTCAAAATCTTGATGTAAGAGCGAATCTTGGTCGTTCTCTTCTGAAGGTAATTCAATTTCTTTTTGTGATAATTTCACTGCAATCATACCATCAATTATATTTTCAATCGTTACTTGTTGGTTTTCTGTTAACTCGATCGCACCACTAAGCAAATACGGTTTAATCCCATCGCGCACAAAATGTTGCGCTTCTATAATACAGCTAAATTCCGAAAGCTTGTTGACATAAGAATTGGCAATCTTTACTTCACGTTTTCGTTGGCTATTTAACTCAGCCACTTGATGAATAATCGTTTGTAAACGTTTTTGAGCAAGCTCTGTAATATGATTTTGAATACTATATAAATTTTCAACTACATGCGCTTCATAATACTTAATAATTCGATATTGTTCTCCGCACTTTTGTTGCATTTGATCTAAACGCTCTTTCTGTGCCTTTGCAATCGAATTTTGATTGATTTGCGCTAAATCGCCTTTTTCAATTCCTTTACCGAATAGTTTACGATATTGCTGATCTAACAGTCCGTATGTTTGCATATACTCTACATGCAGCTTCCGATACTCCCGTACGGCTTGATGGTATTGCAGTGCAACCGACTCAAACTCCTCTACTTTGTCGTCACGTAAATATAGCTCACTCGCTAATGTTTGGAGCAATTGATATAACGTTTCGACCGGTTTAAATACATGGCACACATGCTCATACTCTTGTTCATATGCGGTGAGCAATGCCATATCGCGTTGTTGACGTGTATATTCAAATCCTTTATTACCTGTATATTTTTCAATGTTTTCAAACGCCGATAAATACGGTTCGCGCTGTGGGATTTGCTCTATTTCTTTACGGAAAAGTTCTAGCCAATCAATAAAACGTTCAAATACATGATGCGTCTTTTTTGTATAATTATTTGTCAGTCCCTCTAGTAACTTATGTAGCTCCCCGTATTTTGAATCACTAAATAACTGTGTATTATTCGTTTTCGCCGCTTCTAACGCCTGTGTTGCCGAAACAGCCGTCATCGAAGCGATTTTTCCCCCGTAACGGTCCGATTCAGATTGCATAAACGCTGCCACATTTTCTATATCATCAATTGCATTTATAATGAAGTGTGGTTTCATTTCACGTTCATTATATTTATCTAAAAGGGCTAATTCAGCTTCCGTTGCCATAGAGCCACTGCGGATAACCCAAAAAATCTCATCCATTCGGTCGACAAGTAACTCAGAAAAATAAGCGGAATGATCGGCCGCTACTTCTAACGCAACCGAATCCACAATGGTTACGTTTTTCAATAAATCGTGCTTGATAAATACTTCGATATAATCAAGATGTTCACGAATAATTTGGGCACAAAATGCATCCGATATTGTGAGTAACTCTACTTTTCCTAAATCAAATGTAGCGACCATACCATCTAAAAAAATCGCTTTCACACATTCTTCCTCACCGTAACGGATAAATGTATTGGCAGCAGTCGGATGTTCACTACTCGCTGATAACACTTCACGACCGAGTAGTCCATTGATAAAGGTCGTCTTACCGACCCGCTCTTTCCCCATCACTAAAATCATTGTTTGAGAACTGGCATCATCAATAATACGTTTTAACCTTCTCGTCGTATCTTTTACATATGAATTTTGATTCAGTAAAACGTGAAGCGGTTTCATTCGTTCGATTAATTGTAGTAACGGATTTGATGAGACGATTGATTCAGTTACTAGTTTATTTTGTTGTTCTATCATACAATCAACCCCTTTACTATTTCGTTAGTTTCATTATATATAAGAAAGGCTATTTTCTTAAATATGGAAATAGTAATCTATGTAAATTTGATTCATCATACTTATATAAATATCCTAGTTTTTAGGTATTAATACACATACAGATTGTTCTCGTAAGCTCATTTTCTCCTAAATCCTTCGTTGCTTCACTGTTATTTGCTGATAGGATGTAACAAAACTTTAATTAATTGTAAAGAAATTAGATCCCCATTGACATGATGGTTTTAACAATGGTAATTTTAACCCAAAGGTTAATTGACACATTATAACTATTTGCAGTTCCATAATTTAAGTAGGAGATGTTAGGCATGCTTTCTTTTTTTAGCTCACTCACAAAAAGTGATAAGACTCACCCCGATTCCTCAATAACTAAAGAACAAGTACAAGAACTAAAGCATCTATTACAAAAAATAGCAAATGGCAATTTAGCTGAAACATTAGTACTGGATAGCAATCACTTAAATGATGAATTAGCTGGAACACTCCATTATTTAGCTGACAACTATAACAACCGCTTAAAACAAATTACGTTAGAACTAACACATATTGTTTCTGCCAACATTGATGAAAATATTTTTATTAATAAACTACAAAAAAATGCAGTTGCGCTAAGTACGGATTTAGATACCATCGTGGCGGCAGCAGAAGAATTTGCTTCCTCTGTTCAAGCTATCACGACAAATAATTCACATGCGACAACTAATATGAAGAAAGCTGGTACAAGAGCCGAAAAACTCCGCGAACAGCTACAAGAAACTGTTCATGAGATTGAGCAAGTACATACACAATTTCACTCATTAAATCAACAAGTAGTATCTTTAAATGACCACATTGGCTCCATTGGTAAAATGGTGTATCTCATTTCAGAAATTGCAGAACAAACAAATCTCCTTGCTTTAAACGCATCCATTGAAGCAGCGCGGGCTGGGGAACAAGGGAAAGGCTTTGCTGTTGTGGCACAGGAAGTACGGAAGTTAGCGGAGCAAACAAAGCAAAATGTAAACGATATTCGTAATAATGTGACGAGCGTTCAACTAGAAGCCTCCAAAACATCTACTACCATCACAAATATGACAAGTAAAATGGATCAAAATAATGCAGCCATCTCTAAATGCTCGACAGAAATGAATGACATCATTACTAATCTATCAATTAGCATTCAAGACATTTCACATACTGCACCGATTATGGAGGAGCAATCTTCTACTTTTGAAGAAATCATTGGGACGATTTCAAGTATGAATGATACGATGGGGCAAATGACAAATGAAATTACGCATAGCTCAGAAAATCTATTTAAAATGGGCACAATCTCTGAGCAATTGCGCAATAGTATGGGGGATTTCCAACTTCGTTATGCAAATGATGATATTATTGAACTGGCGAAAACGGATCACCTGCTTTGGCGTTGGCGCATCGAAAATATGCTACTAGGTAGAAGTAACTTAGAACCTAATGCGGTAAAAGATCATACGAAATGCCGCCTCGGTCGGTGGTACGTAAGTAATGGAAAGGCGCATTTCGGCCATCTGTCAGCATTTCAAAACTTGGATGCTGTGCATGCAAAATTTCACCAAACATGCCATATAGCCATTCAACTGTTTAAAGAAGGGAAACGTTCAGAAGCCCACTATAAATATGAGGAAATTCAAGAACTGAGCAATAAAGTACTACAGATGCTGGACCAATTAAAAGTTTCATAATAGATAAAAACGTGTTTTAAAGCACTCCTTTATCTATTTTAATTGCCTATGTCAATAGCTACTTCTCTCTTTTAAGAAACTCGAAATTTTACAACAATTCAAGGAAAACGTTTTCAAGTAGTAAATTGTTTACGGGTTCATTTTCTCGTCAAAAAGGTGTGAATAAGCTGTGACTTAAGGTGATTTTTATTGAAGTCAGACGTCTATCTGATGTATAGTAAAGACAGCAAATCACTCATTGGAGATGACATATATGAACGCTCGAATTTTAAACTTTGTAGAGCAAATAGAAGCAACATTGCTAAATGATATTGTCACAGCAACTACATTAGAGTTAGATTTATATGCAATCGCAAACAATATGATTGCCCAAAATGATAAAATAGACTTCCCTGAAATTTGTCAGGCTTATGAAGTCGTCAAACATCGCTTAATCGGTTAATATATAGATTCCCCCCTTCCCGCTACTAGTTAGCGGGCTTTTATTTTGATTGATGTATTTATATAGGACAAAAGAAAAAGCATATCCCCAAAAATTATAGGGATACACTTTGCCTATCAATGATATTTTTGATTTTAATATTCGTTAATTGACAACTCACCTGTCCATTCACTTTTGATCATGTTTCTTGCTTCGTCTTCTGATGTCACAATCGGAAACACTTTATCACATTGCGATATCGCAAATAAGTTACGAATGAAATCATCAACAACGATAATGACAATTTTCTTCCCTTGCACTGATACTTTTTTCGCGAAATTGACAATCATCCCAAAGCCTGTACTATCAATATTTATTACCTTTTGCAAATCAATGACATAACCTAGCCCTGTATGTAAAGGAAGGTTTTGTAGCTCTGCTTTTACATCTTTAAGAATGCCATATTCTAAGCTTCCTGTTAAAGCAATGACTTTATATTCTTTTTTTTCAGTAATGTTAACTGCAACCTTGTTTCGCTCCATGAAACTATCCCTCACTTATTTTATCTTTTAGCGATCAATTATTTAAAATTGAAACTTATTCACTTCATTGCGCAGTTTATCAGCCACGTCTGCTAGTTCATCCGCATTTGATGTGATTTCTGCAACCGTTGCGTATTGCTCCTCTGATGTCGCAGCAACCTCCTCTGTCGCAGCCGCTGATTCTTCAATAATGCTCGAAATCTCATGAATTGCATGTTGGACATTTTGTGAATTTGTATGCACATGTGAAAATGAATCTTTCATCTGTTCAACGCCTTTTTCCGTCACCATTACCTTTTCAACAATTTCCTCAAGTGCCTCGCCGCCTTTATTAATAATCATAACTTGCTCATTAACGGCCAGTAAGTTACTTTCCATCGTTCGAACAGTTACCGAAGTCTCTGCTTGAATATCGCTAATTAAGTTTGTAATCTGTCCAGATGCTAACTTGGATTGCTCAGCTAATTTACGTACCTCTGATGCTACAACCGCAAACCCTTTCCCTTGTTCCCCTGCACGCGCTGCCTCGATCGCTGCATTTAATGCAAGTAAATTTGTTTGTTCCGCAATATCGCTAATTACTGTAATAATGCCGCCAATCTCCTCAGAGCGTTTCCCGAGCTTTTGAATAGAATCCGTTGCATACGATACGGTTTGCGTCACCGCACCTAAATGCCTGATTGCCTCGTTAATTGCTTCATCACCTTTTTTCGCAATTTGCGTTGATGTAATGGCGTTGTGCAACGTTTCTTCTGCTCGCTCTATACTTCGTACTACCTCTTCAATTGTTTGTTGCATCATGACGACGATGCGCTCAGACTGCTCGGCTTGCGTCGTTGTCCCCACAGCAAGATCATTCATCGTGAGGGCGACTTGATTTGCTGCCTCACTCGTTTGATGAGAGGAATCTGATAATTGATAAGAGGAAGTGGCTACTTGATTAGCACTACCTGCTACAATACCGATTGTCTCCTTCAATTGGTTTCTCATATCATTAAAGGAATTGGCTAAATCGGCAATTTCATCTTTTCCTTTTGGATTCAGCAATTTAACATTTAAATTTAAATTTGCTAGTTCCTTTGCATTTCCACTTAAAATATTGATTGGTGTAATTACTTGGCGCTTCATAAATACTGTAATACCTAAAACAATCAACAGTGAAATAATGGATGAAATCAAAATATTTTTTTCAGCTGCACTATTCGCTATATCTAAATAAGGGGCAATCGGTAAGGCCGTAGCCCAAATTCCGATAACCTCTCCAGCACTATTTAAAATAGGATCATACGCTGCTTGATGTGGCTCTCCTAATACGTCTGCCGAACCTAAATAGCGTTCATGTTGCTCTAAAACAGCCTGTTTTACTGGTTCTGAAACTTTTGTATCAATCGCACGGTCACCATTCTCTATAACGTTCGTATTAATACGCGTATCATATTGGAAAATCGAAAATGCATTTCCATGAGTTAGCTCCCCTACTTCGTCGATGATTTCATAGTTTTCAACCATATTGACATCGCCTTTGTAAAGCTCTCCATCAACAATTTGCCACTCACCTGGGATTTTTGCATCAATATAATTATATGAGACTTGAATATCCGAAAATAACTTCGAATTGGCACTTTCTAACATACTGTCCTTTGTAATAAAGTAATTCGCTACCGCTAAAATGGCAATTAATAAAAAAATACAGCTTAAAATAAGAACATTCATTTTTCTTCGAATTGACCACTTCATCAAAAAAACCCCCTAAACTATGACTTGCTATACATTTATTTTTTTCTTTATGCCCACTAAAAATCGATTGTCAGACAGATGTTCAAACCAAACTTCATCTACCATATTTTTAATGAATAGAAAACCTCTTCCTCTATCCGAAAAATCGACGTCCTCAAAATTAGTAGCTAAAATACGCTCGCACTTGTCCTTCGGTATTCCCCCAGATTCATCGGTAACGGTTACCTGTACTAAATCTTCGTCTTTTGTTACATGAATTTCTATTTTTTTTACGTTGGTAAATTGCACTTGTTGCATTGCCTCAACGGCATTAATGACCAGTTCATGTACAACAAAGCAAAGCTCCCTTTTAATTGGAATTCCATACATGTCAGCGAATGTGGTTATTTTTTGATCCACAAACTGGATTGCCTGCTGATTTGGTTCTACACTAAGCAAAAGTTCCATCCCGAGTCACCCACCTTCAAGCGTTATAGTAATGGATACCATTGAAATATCGTCTTTGTACGTATTTTCATATAAATTGTATTGCTCAGCAAATTTGTTAAGTGTATACGTATTATGCTGAGATGCATAGGAATGGAAAAATTCCGTGTCTAGCTTTTCATTTTGCTGCGTTAAAAGAAGACCATCCGTATATAAAATAATCCGGCTCCAATCCGCCAAATAAATTTTCTTTTTATTTATTTTCATGTTCGGAAGTAAACCTAAAATCGGTGCATTTGCTGCTAACTCCATCGTCTGTTTGTATTTTCCAATCTTTATACCTGCTGGATGAGCGGCATTCACATATTCAACCGTTTTATTTTTCGTATCAATGAGTAAGTAAATCGCCGTAACTAAAAAATGATCGATTTCGCTATCAGTAAACATCGTATATATTTGGCGATTCATTTCCTTCATAACCGTAACTGGGTCAACTAAGCGCGTGATGAGCCCTCGTGTTAGCGAGCGAATGGACATCGTCACAAGTGAAGCCGCTATCCCATGTCCCATCACATCATAAAGTAAAACAGCTGTTAAATGCTCGTCTATTTTAAACCAGCAATACATGTCCCCCCCTAGTATATTCGATGTCAAGTACAGTCCATCACACTCGACATGCTTGCGCACCAGACGGGGAGACAATGCATTTTTCTGCACCTTTTTCGCAAATATTAAATCATTGTACCGCTGTTCTTCTCGCCTTTTCCGTTGCTTGGATTCTTTAATAAACTTCAATGCAACGAGAATGCGGGATTTAAAATGTAGAAAATCAAACGGCTTCAGTATGAAATCAAAAACACCTGACTCAAACACTCGATCAATTGTTTCCGCCTTCTCATACGTTGTTGAAAGTAAAATAGGAACGTCAATCCATTTATGCAGTAAATCTATTTTTTGACAAATTCCCTCACAGTTCTTCAGCGTCATTTTAACGTCTAAAATGACTAGCTCCACCGTTTCTTTTATAGCATTAGACATATATTCAATAGCTGACTCTACCGTTTGAAAGCTGTGTATTTCCGTTATATTCATTCGTTTAAAATAAAGTTGTAGTCGCCGTAAATCATTGTCGACCTCTCCAACAATTACTACTGACATCTCCTATTCTCACACCACCTTTACACCACAATGAAAAATAAAATAAAATTAAACGAATGCAATTACTTGTATTTAAAATAAAAATATAAGCATGTTGATTCACCTTTTATTAACAAAAGCATTAGGATATGTTGATTTCCACAGGCATAACTTCACCTCGTTACTTTCGGCTAATGCCGAAAGTAACGCATTGTCAGCTCATGCTTTTCATGCTAGAGTCAAGTTGCCTTCGTTCTAATCAACGAGCAAGCCAGTTGTTTAATCATTCCACTTGTCATCTACTAATATTTAGATCATCAACACATTTAATATACTCTCTCTATTATACAAGAAAATTATAAATTATTATATTTTTTTACAATTATTTCTTTATGAATTTTAACTTATTACTCCATATGGCTCTTCACAAAAATATGTACTTGACCGTACATGCAATAACGAATAGCCGCTTTTGAGGTATGACTTGAACCTCCATGTCTCCCGTCACTATATATACTTTTCCTTTTACAATAATTACTGTTTTAATCAGCCAGCTTTAAAAAATATGGGCCACACATCTCTTCGTGTGTATGCACATACGTCCAACTAAAACTATCATCAAAAATATATATATCCGATTGTGAATTAAAGTCTTCGGAAGTGACATTCATCGCATTTTCGTAAACATATACAATCGGGAACCTTTCATACATCATATATAGATTGCCCTTTCGTTGTGCATCAAATGCTGTTCTTGCCTCTTCTTCTTTTAAGCATGGAATCTTTTCGTAACTAAATAAATGCCACTTAAATTGCTCATAGTAAATTTTAGCCTTAACTTCCTCTTTTATTGATCCAGCAAAAGCCGCTTCCCAACGTTGAATTAACTTTTCTGAATCTGTATGGTATATATCTAAAGTTACACCTTTATTGATTAAATTTTGCTTATAATCATATTCCTGTTTAACGCCTAGAACAGCCTGATAGACATGTTCCAGCTCTTCCTCAGGTAACTCGTTTAAAATACAATCAATCTTTTTTCGAATCATCTTGTTCCCCCCTGTATTTCATTTTATAGATTTAACTTACTATATAGAATGTTCATTAACCTCTATCTAAAACACCCTAGCTACAAATAGCTAGGGTGCTTTTTATCTTATTCAAATACTAGACGTTTTTCTTCGTATGCTTTAATGTGATCTTCGTATTGGAATGTTAATGAAATCTCATCCCAACCGTTTAATAGCATTTTCTTATAATATGGATCGATATGGAATGTATACGTTTTACCATAATTAGTCGTTACTGTTTGCGCTTCTAAATTCACTTCGATTTCTTGTGCTTGCTCTAAACCTTTTGCCAGTAACTCTTCACACTCAGCTTCTGTTAGCTTCACTGGTAAAATGCCATTTTTGAAACAGTTATTGTGGAAAATATCCGCAAATGATGGCGCAATGACTACGTTAAAGCCATAGTCTAAAATAGCCCAAGGTGCGTGCTCACGAGATGAACCACAGCCGAAGTTATCTTGTGCTACTAAAATTTTTGCATCTTTATAAGCTGGTTTGTTTAAGATGAAAGATGAAATCTCATTTCCTTCTGCATCAAAGCGCCAGTGATGGAATAAATACTGGCCAAAACCTGTACGCTCAATGCGCTTTAAAAACTCTTTGGAAATAATTTGGTCTGTATCGACATTTTTATGATCAAGTGGTGCATATACACTTTTTACGATATTAATTGGTTCCATGAATTTAACCTCCTGCTTATGCTTCTTGCTTAATTAGCGTACGAACATCGACGAAGCGACCGTGAATACCAGCCGCGGCTGCCATTGCTGGTGATACTAAATGCGTACGTGCACCTGCACCTTGACGTCCTTCGAAGTTACGGTTTGACGTTGATGCACAGCGTTCGCCTGCTGGAATCACGTCCTCGTTCATACCTAAACAAGCAGAACAGCCTGACTCGCGCCATTCAAAGCCTGCATCTAAGAAGATTTGATCTAACCCTTCTTCTTCCGCTGCTTTTTTCGTAGACCAAGAGCCTGGTACGACAATGCCTTTCACACCTGATGCTAGCTTATTGCCTTTTACAATATCCGCTGCTGCACGTAAATCTGATAAACGAGAGTTTGTACAAGAACCGATAAATACGTGTTGAATTTCGATATCTGTAATATTTTGCCCTTCTTGTAAATCCATATACTTTAATGCTTTGTCTAATGCATTGCGGTCGATATCGTTATCGTAGTCCGCTTTTGTTGGGACTGTTTTCGTTACACCGATCCCCATGGATGGATTTGTCCCCCATGTGACGATTGGTTCGATTTCAGATGCTTCAATTTCTAATACGACATCATATGTTGCATCCGCATCCGAAGCTAAGCTTAGCCAGTAAGCAGCTGCTTCTTCAAACTGCTTTTGTGGTGCAAAACGACGCCCACGTAAATATTCTACTGTTGTTTCGTCAGGAGAAATAAGACCCGCTTTCGCTCCGGCTTCAATAGACATATTACAAATTGTCATACGTTCTTCCATTGAAAGGGCACGAATGGCTTCACCTGTGTACTCTACGATATGGCCAGTACCAATACCGATACCCCATTTTGCAATGATTGCTAAAATAATATCTTTTGCCGTACAACCAAATGGCAAATCACCATTCACACGAATTTCCATTGTCGGTGGTTTTGTTTGCCATAACGTTTGTGTACTCATCACATGTTCTACTTCAGATGTACCAATACCAAATGCTAATGCACCAAATGCACCGTGTGTTGCTGTATGTGAGTCACCACATACGATTGTTTTACCTGGTTGTGTTAAACCAAGCTCTGGTCCGATTACGTGTACAATCCCTTGATCAGGGTGCCCGATATCTGCTAGCTGCACACCAAATTCTTTTGCGTTATCGGCAAGTGTTGTAATTTGTTTTTTTGCAATTGGATCATTAATTGTTGGTAAATTTTTTGTCGGTACGTTGTGATCCATTGTAGCAAAGCAAAGATCTGTACGACGTACTTGACGACCCGCTAGGCGTAGCCCCTCAAACGCTTGCGGACTTGTTACTTCATGAATTAAATGAAGATCAATATACAGTAAGTCTGGCTTGCCATCTTCACGATATACGACATGTTGCTCCCAAATTTTTTCGATAATGTTTTTTCCCATTGTCTTCACCAACCCTTAATTATATGAAATCATAATACTATCAGAAACGAAGTTTGCATCAATCTCGTTTATGACTTTATCTGTCCATTCATCTGTAGTTAATACACGGTCTCCATCACGTGCTAAGTCTGCCGTGAAGTAGCCATCCTCAAATACCGCATTTACTGCGCGTTCGATTTCTGCTGCTTCTTCTTTTAAACCAAATGAGTATTGTAGCATCATCGCAACAGAAAGAATTGTCGCTGCTGGGTTTGCTACACCTTGACCTGCTAAATCTGGCGCTGAACCATGTACCGGCTCATAAAGACCAAATTGATCGCCACGAATCGACGCGGATGGTAATACACCAAGTGAACCAGTAATAACAGATGCTTCATCCGATAAAATATCACCAAACATATTTTCCGTTACGACTACGTCATAATGACCTGGGTTTGTAATTAATTTCATCGCAACAGAGTCTACTAAATTATGTTCTACTTCTACATCTGGGTATTGTGCTTTTTTCTCTTCTACAATTTCACGCCATAAACGAGATGTATCTAGTACATTTGCTTTATCAACAGAGCAAAGTTTCCCACCGCGTAAGCGAGCTAGCTCAAATGCATTATCGATAATACGCTCAATTTCAGCACGAGAGTACACACATGTATCCACTGCCGCTTCATTCGTTTTCAAACGAGGTTCTCCGAAGTAAATACCGCCTGTTAATTCACGAACAATCATTAAATCCACGTTTTCTGCGACTTCACGCTTTAACGGAGAAGATGCGAGTAAGCTAGGAAATGCTTTTACAGGACGGAGGTTTGCGAATAAATCAAAATGCTTGCGGATTTTTAATAAGCCTTTTTCAGGACGCAACTCTGGTGGATTGTTATCCCATTTTGGACCACCAACTGCACCTAAGAGAACAGCATCACTTTCTTCACACATAGCGATTGTTTCATCCGGTAATGGATTATTAAATTGATCAATTGCCGCGCCACCAATCGCTGCATAGCTAAGGTGGAATGTATGATTATATCGTTTACCAATCACTTGTAAAACTTTTACCGCTGAAGCAACTACTTCAGGTCCAATGCCGTCTCCAGGCAATACTGTAATTTTCTTTTCCATTAAAAACACCTTTCCTTTTATCGCAACTTACGCGAATGATTTATCCCGTATTAACGGGCCGTAATGGATCTGTACCAAAAGCGGAATACCCGATACGAGTCTCATTTCCCCCACTTATTTAAAGTGTCGCTTTATAGAAACGCCATCAAACTTACGCTTGATGGCGCTCGTATTAATGTATCGGCTGACGAGCACGAATACTTTCTTGGATTAATTGACGATTAATTGCGTTTAAATACGCTTTTGCAGAAGCTTCTAATACGTCCTGAGCTGCATCACGACCTGTTACTTGGAAGCCATTATAACTTAAGTTAATAACCGCTTCACCCAGTGCATCCTCACCCTTACCAACTGATTTTACGCGGTAGTCAAGAATGCTCACTTCGCCTGCTACAAGCTGTGCTAACGTATTGAAAATCGCTTCCACTGAACCAGAGCCTGTCGAAGCAAGTGTTTTCGTTTCGCCTGCTGGTGTAATAATCGAAGCCGTTGCAGTTGGAATATTTTCTGTTCCGTACTGCACTTGCACGCTCTTTAATTCAAATAGTGGCACGTCTTCAACAGATACTTGTTGTTCTGTTAATAACGTCACTAAGTCTTCTTCTGTTACTTCTTTTTTGCGGTCAGCAAGCTTTTTGAACTCACCAAACGCTTTGTTTAATTTGTCATCTGATAAGTCAAAGCCCATTTTTTCTGCACGATCGCGGAATGCAGCACGCCCTGAATGTTTACCAAGGACTAATGGTACTTCCCCTTCACCAATTAAGGCTGGTGAAATAATTTCATATGTTTCAGGGTTTTTCAGTACGCCATCTTGGTGAATACCTGATTCATGCGCAAATGCGTTTTTACCAACAACCGCTTTATTTGGCTGAATGACAACACCTGTTAGACGGCTCACTAATTGAGATGTACGCTTAATTTCTTTTAAGTTTAATCCCGTTTCAACGCCGTAATTATCTTTACGGATATGGAACGCGACACCGAGTTCTTCAAGCGCCGCATTCCCTGCACGCTCACCGATTCCGTTAATTGTACATTCCACTTGATCCGCACCATTTTGCACAGCGGCAATCGAGTTCGCTACCGCCATCCCAAGGTCATCATGGCAATGTGCAGAGAATTTGACGTTATCTGCACCTGTACAGTTTTCACGTAAGAAACGGAATAATGCACCGTATTCTTCAGGAGAAGCATACCCTACTGTATCGGGTACATTGATTGTTGTTGCCCCTGCTTTAATCACTTCATTAATAATACGAACAAGGAAGTCCTGATCTGAACGGAAGCCGTCTTCACAAGAAAATTCAACTAATGAAAATTTGCTTTTTGCATATTTCACCGCTTCTACGGCTTGCTCAATTACTTGATCTGGTGTTTTTTTCAGCTTATATTCCATATGGATCGGGCTTGTTGCGATAAATGTATGTACATGTGGCTGTTCTGCGACTTTAATCGCTTCCCAAACCGCATCAATATCACCTTTTACCGCACGTGCCAGACCTGTTACAATCGAATTTTTTACTGTTTTTGCGATTAAGTTTACCGCTTCAAAGTCACCAGGACTTGAAGCAGGGAACCCTGCTTCAATAATGGTAACGCCTAATCGTTCTAATTGTTTGGCGATTTCGATTTTTTCAGCTGTATTTAAGTTAATACCAGCCGATTGCTCTCCATCGCGTAGTGTCGTATCAAAAATATCGATTTTACGCACTATTTCACCACTACCTTCTCTTTACCTTCATTAATGAATGGCATCATTGAACGAAGTTTGCGACCCACTTCTTCGATTTGGTGGTTAGCGCCATCTTCTTTGTATTTTGTATAACGTGGACGACCTGTTTCGTTTTCGCTGATCCAGTCTTTAGCGAATGTGCCGTCTTGAATGTCTTTTAATACTGCTTTCATGTTTGCTTTTACTTCATCTGTTACGATACGTGGACCTGTTACATAGTCGCCCCACTCAGCTGTATCTGATACTGAGTAACGCATTGTCTCCATACCACCTTCGAACATTAAGTCAACGATTAATTTTAATTCGTGTAATGTTTCAAAGTATGCAAGCTCTGGTTGGTAACCTGCTTCTACTAATGTTTCGAAACCAGCTTTTACAAGTGCAGTTGCGCCACCGCAAAGTACTGCTTGCTCACCGAATAAGTCTGTCACTGTTTCTTCAGCAAATGTTGTTTCAAGTAAACCACCACGAGCTGAACCAATCCCTTTACCGTAAGCTAAAGCTAAATCACGTGCTTGACCTGTTGCATCTTGGTGAATAGCGAATAAACCTGGTACACCAGCACCTTCTTGGTATTGACGACGAACTAAGTGGCCAGGACCTTTTGGCGCTACTAAGAATACGTCAACGTTTTCTGGTGGTGTAATTTGACCGAAGTGTACGTTGAAGCCGTGTGCAAACATTAACGCTTTACCTTCAGTTAAATGTGGTAAAATTTCAGCCTCGTAAACTGCTTTTTGACGCTCGTCTGGAAGTAGAATTTGGATTACATCTGCTTCTGCTGCTGCCTCTGCTACTGATTTAACATCTACGCCATCTTCTTTTGCTTGGTCGAATGATTTACCTGGACGTACACCTACACGTACATCAAAGCCTGATTCTTTAAGGTTTAATGCATGCGCATGACCTTGTGAACCGTAACCGATAATTGCGATTTTTTTCCCTTTTAATACTTCATCATTGATTTGATTTTCATAATACATTTGTGCCATTTTAAAATGCCCCCTAAAATTTTTATATGCGTGGGGATGCGGTGTCACCGATCCCCAAGATTATATTGCAAACTATTCTGAAATTTTATTTTAGAATAGATAGCTGCGGTTGATCCGATTTTTGTGTTTCACGAACGGATGCTGTAGCACCTGTGCGTGTTAATTCTTTAATTCCATATGGACGAATTAGTTCAATAAATGCATCGATTTTCTCTGGATGTCCGACTACTTGATACGTCACAACATTTTTTGCTGTATCGATAATTTGTGGACGGAACGGCTCAATGATTGCATTCATCTCAAGTCGCAAGTTCGGCGGTGAAATCACCTTCACTAAAGCAAGCTCACGAATGACGATTGATTTATCCGTAATATCATTTACTTTTAGTACATCAATTTGTTTTGATAATTGCTTAATCAGCTGTTCAATTTTGCGCTCATCTTCAACATGAACAACGAATGTCATTTTGGAGAAGTTTGGCTGCTCTGTATGACCTACAGTAATTGATTCGATATTGAATTGACGCTTCATTAAAAGACCTGTTACGCGATTTAGTACACCGCTTTGATTGATTACAATAACAGTAATTACTCGTTTCACAGCTTTTTCACCCCGATCATTTCATGTAATCCTTTACCTGGTGCAACCATTGGATAAACGCTTGACTGCTGTTTTACACGAAGGTCAATTAGCACCGGCTCATCAGAATTGATAGCTTCTGTTAGTGTCGCTTCCATATCTTCTAATCTCTCAATTAAATATCCTTTAACGCCATATGCATCTGCTAATTTCACGAAATCAGGCTGAATTGGCATTAATGATTGAGAATAGCGCTCTTCATAGAACGTTTCTTGCCATTGGCGTACCATTCCTAAACAAGCATTATTTAAAATGACAATTTTCACTGGTAAGTTGAATTCTTTTAATAATGCCAGCTCTTGTGCTGTCATTTGGAATCCAGCGTCACCACAAATTGAAATAACTTTTTTCTCTGGCTTCGCAAACTGTGCTCCAATTGCCGCTGGGAAACCGAAGCCCATCGTACCAAGTCCACCAGACGTTACCCAGTCATGCGGGTTATTTAATTTATAGTACTGTGCTGCAAACATTTGATGTTGACCAACATCCGTTGTAACAATCGCATCACCGTTTGTAATTTTTTGAATTGCTTCCATCGCTTGTTGCGGCATAATTTCATTTGGATCTTCGTCATACCAAAGCGGGAATTCTTTGTCTTGTTCATCAAGATATTGTAACCAAGCCGTTGTATCCGGTGCATCAAACTCTTTTTTTAACAGCGCTTTTAATGCTTCTTTTGCATCTGCTACAATCGGAATATCCGTTGGCACGTTTTTACCGATTTCCGCTGGATCGATATCAATATGAATGATCGTTGCATTTGGCGCAAATGTCGACAAGTTCCCCGTTAAACGGTCATCAAAACGAGCACCAATATTAATCAGTAAATCACATTGTGTAATCGCATCGTTTGCTGTCACTGTTCCATGCATACCTGCCATACCGTAGAACAATTCATGCTGACCATGAATGCTACCTAATCCTAACAGCGTATTAATAACTGGCAATTTGTACTTCTCAATAAATTCTGTTAATTCTTCGCGTGCATCTGCGAATAATACGCCCGCTCCAGCAAGTACTAACGGTTTTTTCGCTAAGCTGATTGCTTGAATGGCTTTTTGAATTTGCAAGTAATTTGGTTTATATGTCGGTTGATAACCCGGTAAATAGATTTCCTCTGGTGTTTCTGGCATATCACCGTCTGTAAATAGCGTTTGCGATACGTTTTTCGGGAAGTCGATTAAAACCGGTCCTTTACGTCCTGTATTCGCAATATGGAAAGCCTCTTTGACGATGCGTGGGATATCACGCACATCCTGTACTTGGTAATTATGCTTTGTAATTGGTGTTGTAATGCCCATAATATCCGCTTCTTGGAATGCATCTGTACCGATTACAGATGTTGCTACTTGGCCAGTGAAAACTACTAGTGGAATCGAGTCAATCATTGCATCCGCAATACCCGTTACTAAGTTTGTTGCTCCTGGACCACTTGTCGCAATGACAACGCCGGGTTTGTTTGTTACACGTGCATAGCCTTCTGCTGCATGGATTGCACCTTGCTCATGACGTGTCAAAATATGACGAATTGGATTACGGTACATCGCATCATAAATTTGTAATACCGCTCCACCTGGATAACCGAAAATTATATCAACGCCTTGATCATGTAATGCTTGCACTAAAATATCTGCACCATCACGCGGCTTTTTTACTTCTTCTGTCACTTCTTGCTTTTGCATTTCTTTTGCTGAAACATTAGACATTTCGTTTACTCCTCCCTACTTAAACTGATAAAGTGAAACTTCAATCAGTGGCTCCCACTGATGTATAAAGGTACTCAGGCTAAGAACACCACTTCCTGTGGCAACACCTGAGTGAGCAACGTCCTGTTGCCCCGAACCAATCGGGCTTTTATGGGCAGTTAATCTCTCACCTCTCACTTCAAGGTGAGGATCTTGTACCTGTCGCTTCGCTTTCGGTACAGATAAATTACTGCCCGTTAATGCGGGATAAAGAAAAAGCCTTCTTCTCCGCACGCAAAAGAAAACCTTTGCGTAGGGATGAAAAAGACTTTTCATGGTACCACCCTTATTCACAACTTAAATAAGCTGCCTCGTAAATAGCTTGAACAGTCAATCTTCGCCGAATGTTAGAAAGTTTCAGATAATTCAGCGCGCAACTAAAATTGACACACTATTCATTAATAACGAGCACTGTTCATGCCCGGAGCTATCTAATGGCAAAATCGCGTTTAATAGCTCACTCCGAGGGGATGTCGGATACAGTTGTATCGCCGGCTTCCAGCAACACCGGCTCTCTGGTAGATACAAGGCTCTGTAACCTTTAACCTCATCAACGTTTTCGTAAATATTATATTTTCATAATACCGCCTTGAGAAGCATTTGTCACTAGTTTTGAGTAACGTGCTAACCAACCGCGTTTAATTTTTGGCTCAAATGGTGTTAATTTTGTACGTCGTTCAGCTAAAACTTCATCTGAAACTTCTAGTTGAATCGTACGATTTGGTAGATTAATTGTAATGACATCACCATTTTCAACTAAAGCGATTGGACCGCCTTCTGCTGCTTCTGGTGAAATATGCCCAATTGAAATACCGCGAGATGCACCTGAGAATCGACCATCTGTGATTAAAGCTACTTTTGTACCTAAACCACGCCCTTGAATGGCTGAAGTTGGCGCAAGCATTTCAGGCATCCCTGGTCCACCTTTTGGACCTTCATAGCGGATGACAACGACATGCCCTTCACGCACGTCACCATTATCAATAGCAGCCTGTGCCTCTTCTTGCGAGTCAAACACAATCGCTTCACCTGTAAATACTTGTATAGATGGGTCAACCGCACCAACCTTGATAACAGAACCTTCTGGTGCAATATTACCGAATAAAATCGATAAACCACCTACTGGCGAGTATGGATTATCTTTTGTACGAATTACTTGATCATTCGTAATATGATAATCTTTCACAAGCTCACGCATTGTAACCCCTGCAATCGTCGGTCTATCTGGATGAATAGCTCCAGGAATTTTAGTTAACTCATTAATGATTGCTTGCACGCCACCTGCTTTTGCAATGTCATCCATCGAAATATCCGATGCTGGCATAATTTTCGCTATATAAGGTACACGTTCAGCGACTTTATTAATATCTTCTATGTTGTACTCGATTTCTGCTTCATTTGCAATTGCCAATGTATGTAGAACGGTATTCGTTGATCCACCCATCGCCATATCTAACGCAAATGCATCATCGATTGCTTCTTTTGTAATAATATCTCGAGGTTTAATATCCTCTTTAATCATACGCACTAAATGTTTAGCTGCTTCTTTAATTAGTTGGTGTCGCTCTTCACTTGTCGCAACAATTGTACCATTACCTGGTAGAGCTACCCCTAACATTTCCATTAGACAGTTCATCGAGTTCGCTGTGAACATCCCTGAACATGAACCACATGTCGGACATGCATTGTTTTCAATATCTAATAACTCTTCAGCTGTCATTTTACCCGATTTATGAGCACCGACACCTTCAAATACGCTTGTTAATGAAAGTTGCTTCCCGCTTGCAGAAGTACCTGCCTCCATCGGTCCACCTGATACAAAGACAGATGGTACGTTTGTGCGAACAGCTGCCATTAACATCCCAGGCGTAATTTTGTCACAGTTTGGAATGTAAAACACTCCATCAAACCAGTGTGCGTTAATTACTGTTTCTGCAGCATCTGCAATAATTTCACGCGATGGCAACGAATAACGCATCCCGATATGGCCCATTGCAATCCCATCATCAACACCGATTGTATTGAACTCGAATGGGATACCGCCTGCTTCAATAATCGCTTCTTTCACGACATCTGCAAACTGACGTAAGTGCACATGCCCTGGAATAATGTCGATGTACGAGTTACATACACCGATAAAAGGCTTATCTAAGTCTCTCGCCTTTACTTTCCCCGTAGCGTATAAAAGACTACGGTGAGGAGCTCGGTCTACCCCCATTTTAATCATATCACTTCTCATTTAGAACGCCCCTCACGTCTACATATGTTATTAGATGCTGAATTTTCAATCACCTATGTTTACATATTGATGTTCGCTTGAAACAACGAACGTATTAAATTGTTGCTATCATAGTACGAAAACCTTATGCTCGTCAACACTATTTTTGAATTTTTTAGACAATTAAAAACATTGAAAAACAAAGAAAGCGGTTTCTTTATGATTATTGCAATGTTTTTTCTCGTTTAGCATTTTTTTTAATCTCTATGAAAATAAAAAAATATTTCGTCAAAACGTATCTTTCACCTTATACAGCTCGGTCGTAACGAAGAAAACACAACCTATATACCAAATAAAGGTAATGATTAAACAGGATCAAATAACACAGATACTTCGAAAACAGTTACTTCTGTAAAATCACTATTCCTTGAGTGGCTTTCATTAATTAAATTTTAATAATTTATAAGTGTCGGATAATATACATCATTTCTGGATGAAATGTGTTATTGACTACGTTTAGTAAGATGGTCTTTCGCAATAAAAAAACCTAGCTTATACGCTAGGAGAGAAATAAAAATTCAACTGCGAGGTTTAACCAAATCACCGTATGCAACGTTGCAAAAATAAAACCTTGTTTATCAAGCTTTTTCATTAATGCCTTATCCATGATGATCACCTCTTAAACTAAGTTTATTTTTATTTTAATCAAATATTCTTATTTCCCTTAAACTTTTATAACATTTAGATAACACTTTCCCCTTGATTACATGGCATAATAAAACATATGTCAGAGGAGGGGAAAAAATTGAAGAAAGCTTTACTTGTGATTGACTATACGTATGATTTTGTAGCAGATGACGGAAAATTAACTTGTGGTAAACCGGGCCAAGCAATTGAACAAACAATTTCTTCTTTAATTGAAAAGTATGTAGCAGCTAATGAGCTTGTCGTTTTTACAAATGATATTCACTATGAAAACGACGAATACCATCCAGAAACGAAACTGTTTCCACCGCATAATATTGCCGGAACAGCTGGCCGTGATTTATATGGCATGGTCAAAGACGTTTATGAAAAACATAAAAATGGCTGCATATCGTTAAATAAAACGAGATACTCTGCATTTGCAGGAACGAATTTACATCAGCTATTACAAGAACGCGGCATTCGTGACATCGCCTTAGTTGGCGTTTGCACAGATATTTGTGTACTTCACACGGCTGTGGATGCTTATAATTTAGGCTATCATGTTACAGTTTACAAAAATGGGGTAGCTAGTTTTAATACGGCAGGTCATGACTGGGCATTAGAACATTTTACAAATACGTTAGGCGCTAAAGTAATATAATTAAATTTTTATTAAATTTACGTCCGATTACGTTTAATTTGCTATATCACAGGAAATAACTAAATAGACGCTATCATAGATCACTAACAATTTTAAAGGAGTTGTACGCAATTATGATTAGCTTTATTTGGTTTTTAATCATTGGTGGTATTTTAGGTTGGTTAGCAGGTATCATTCTGGGGAAAGATGTCCCAGGTGGTGTGATTGGTAATATTGTTGCCGGTATTGTCGGTTCGTGGATAGGAAGTATGTTGCTTGGCAATTGGGGTTGGAGAGTGTCTGACTTTTACGTATTCCCTGCACTAATTGGCGCAATCGTATTAATTTTCATCGTCAGCTTTATTTTAAAATCAATGCGTAAGGCGACTTAAATATGTCAATTAAAAGGAATCGCTCGTCGGCGATTCCTTTTTTAGTTGCACTAGGAATTCACAGTAATTACTTCTGTTTCCAGGCGCTCTTTATACGTGTTGTATAAATTGTAGTAATATAATATGTCTTCTACATATTCCTCACTGTGGTTATATTGAAAAATCGCTTTTTCTAACTCGCCATTCGCTGCACCAGCAATGGCTAAAAAATTCGCCGCAGAGTAAATGGCATCTTCAATATGAAATGGGTCTGCAATACCATCACCGTCAGCATCTACTCCATAGCCACCATACAGCGCAATTGTTTGTGGATCCAACTTTTCTTCATCTGTAATCTCCCCCTCACCAAGTCCAGAACATGTATTATGCTGCCATCCAACCCAAGTGCATGGCATAAATTGTAAATGCCCCTCTGCTCCGACTGGTGAGATCAGTGTTTGCATCGTAGAAAAGCGTGTCTCAATTCGATGATGTGCTGCAAGTAATGTCCACGGAATATTATATTTTTCCCCAGCCTCCATATAAATCGGGATGTACTCAACAGGGATTTCAAGATCAAAATTGGCTTGAATCTTCGCGATTTCACTCGGTTCCACAAATTCTCTAATAAACGGTAGACCTTTAAATTCCTCCCAAGCAAAATAAACCCCTATATAAATCGCTATCGTAACAGGTAGCATCAGAACAATTAAACATATTTTATATAGTGGAGAAAGCAACGGCTTTTTATTCTTTTTCTTCTTTTTATTTTTTGACATAATACCACCAAACCTTTAAATGAATAGTTAAATCACATCACATTTATGTAACGTACAAGGAATTAAAGTTGAGTTTTAATCGAAAAACTATTAGAATGAGTATCTCTTAATTATACCAGTATACATCAAATAAAGGAGCTATAATCCATATGTGGAAAGAATTCAAAGAGTTTATTATGCGGGGTAATGTATTAGACCTTGCGATTGCGGTTGTCATAGGTGCCGCTTTTAATGCCATTGTAACATCTTTAGTACAAAATATTATTACCCCACTCATAGGTATACTAGTAGGCGGAATCGATTTTACAAATGATTTTGTATGGACAGTGGGCAAGGAATCCGTCATGTTCGGATCATTTATCCAATCTGTCATCGATTTCTTAATTATCGCCTTCTCCATTTTCATGGCTTTAAAATTTATCAATAAATACATTTTACGCAAGAAACAAGAAGTTGCTGAAGAGCCTGCTGCACCTGTAGTTGATACAAAAGAAGAGCTACTAAAAGAAATTCGTGACTTACTGAAAAAACAGCAAGCTTAATCTCCAACAAGTCTATACACGATGCCTATAATTTTCAACGTCTATCCGAAAACATAGGCGTTTTTTTATTTCTTAGGTTGTCCAGTACCTTTTTACATGGTAAATTGGTGTAATAATCGATTCATTCGAAATGTTTCGTAAATTAATGTGAGTAGAGAGAGTGATTTGTATGACTGAACGTAAAATGGAAACGAAACTTGTACAACTTGGTAATTTAAGTGATGCAAAAACGGGTGCTATTAACCCCCCTATTTATTTATCAACAGCCTATAAACATGCAGGTATTGGTGAATCGACAGGGTATGACTACACACGTACTAAAAATCCGACTAGAACGATTTTAGAAGAAGGAATTGCCAACCTTGAAGGCGGTGACCAAGGTTTTGCCTGTAGTTCGGGTATGGCAGCAATCCAACTTATTTTATCTTTATTTGCCCCTGGCGATGAACTAATCGTTCCTGAAGATTTATACGGCGGGACATACCGTTTATTTAAAGTATACGGTGATACTTACAATATTAAGCCCGTCTATTCACCATTCACATCTATAGAGACTGTTGAAAGCTTAATTAATGACAATACAAAAGCTTTATTTATTGAGACACCAACAAACCCATTAATGCAAGAAATTGATTTAGTTGCTTATAACGAATTAGCAAAGAAGCACAGTTTATTATTAATCGTTGACAATACATTTTATACACCCTATTTCCAACGTCCAATTGAATTAGGGGCTGATATCGTGGTCCATAGTGCAACAAAATACATCGGTGGACATAATGACGTGTTAGCTGGTTTAGTCGTGGCAAAAGGGGCTGAGCTTTGTGAGCGTCTTGCTTATATTCACAACGGGGCAGGTGCTGTCCTTTCCCCAATGGATGCTTGGCTCGTTATTCGTGGTCTTAAAACGTTGCATTTACGCTTAAAACAACATGATGCGAATGCCAAACAAGTAGCTGAATATTTACAATCGGAAGAGCTTGTAACAGATGTTCTCTATACAGGAAAAGGTGGCATGCTATCATTCCGCTTAAAAGAGGCAAACATGGTAGATCCATTCTTACGCAATATGAAACTCATTACATTTGCGGAAAGTTTAGGTGGTGTAGAGAGCTTTATCACCTACCCTGCAACACAAACGCACGCAGATATGCCGTATGAAGAACGTGTAGCACGTGGTGTATGTGACCGTCTACTTCGCTTCTCTGTAGGGGTAGAAGAAGCAGAGGATCTTATTGCTGATTTGAAACAAGTATTTGATACGTTACGTAAAGGAGTGTAGAGGATGAGTCGAATCGAAACAGCTTTAGTGCATGGTGCCGTTCGTGAAGGCTATGCAGATAAAAAAGGGGCCGTCAATGTACCGATGTATTTATCTTCTACATTCCATCAAGAATCGATGGATGAATTTGGTGAATACGATTATGCCCGCTCAGGAAACCCAACTCGTGCTGCATTAGAGCGTGCCATTGCCGAGTTAGAAGGTGGCGATCGTGGCTTTGCCTTTGCAACAGGTATGGCCGCTGTATCGGCTTGCTTCATGCTCCTGTCTAAAGGCGACCATATCGTCATTACAGAGGATGTATACGGTGGAACGTATCGTTTTGTGACAAAAGTATTGCCGCGCTTTGGCATTACACATACATTTGTCGACTTTACAAATGTAGAAGCTGTGCGTGCTGCCATCACACCTGAAACAAAGCTATTATATATTGAAACACCATCGAATCCTACTTTAGGGATTACCGATATCGCAAGTATTGTAGCAATTGCCCGTGAAGTTGGGGCATTCACATTTTTAGATAATACATTTATGACACCCATTCATCAGCGCCCACTTGATTTAGGCGTAGATGTTGTTATTCATTCAGCAACAAAGTTTTTATCAGGACACTCCGATATCCTAGCAGGTCTTGTCGTAACGAAAGACCCTGCTATAAGTGAGCAAGTGTATTTTATCCAAAATTCATTCGGTTCATGTTTAGGAGTACAAGATGCATACACACTCATTCAAAATATGAAAACAACGGCGGTTCGCTTTAACGAATCTGCACGTGTTGCCGGTGTATTAGCTACATACTTAGATCAGCATCCACTTGTCGAAAAAGTATACTACCCTGGTTTAGCAAGTCATCCTGGTGTAGCGATTCATGCTCGCCAATCAACATCAGCTGGAGCCGTATTATCATTCAGCCTCCCTTCGTATGAAGTAGCAAAAACGTTTGTAGAGGCGATGAAAATTCCGGTGTTCGCCGTTAGTTTAGGCGGCGTGGAGTCGATTTTATCGTACCCAGCTAAAATGAGCCATGCTGCGATGGAGCCGGAAGAACGAGCAAAACGCGGCATTACAGATGGGTTACTCCGCTTCTCTGTAGGATTAGAAAATGAACAAGATTTACTAGAAGATTTTGCACAAGCATTAGAAAAGGCTTCACTCGTGAAGTGCTAATCGTCACGACCATCCTTTTACGGGTGGTCGTTTTTTTATGCATGTTGTAATAGGAGTGTTTACGAATCCTTGCTTTTGCCTATAAAAAAAGGAGACGTCCAGAAAGTAAAAACTTTCAGAACACCCCCTTCAATCCTTAATCATGTCCTATTAAGAAATATTGCTTCTGCGGTGGTTGCATGAACATGCCACCATCCTCGTCGAAAGGGGCCGTCTCAAAATATCTTTTCAGACGGCCCCTTCGCTTTATTGCTGCAAACGTTCTTCAATTAATGTTTCCATATCGATGGCGATTGTATCATATGACACGCCATCTTCTTGTTCAGAATAGCCTGTGTAGTTTTTTACAGCAATCCCCTTCTCATCTATTAAATAGAATGTATTCGCATGTAGTACTTGGTCTGAGTTCTCTGGCATTTTTACAAGCGATTTAAATGAATTAAGCGCAAGTTGCTCGATAAACTTCTGATCATACCCCGTTACTAAATGCCATTTCGACTCATCTGGCACATCATAGCGGCTTAAATAGTTGGCTAATACTTCCGGTGAATCCGTTGCCGGGTCCACTGAAAACGCCACAATATTATAATCCTCTACCCCACGTTCAATTAACTTATTTTGTATTTCTGTCATATTGTACGTCATTGGTGAACAAATCGTTGTACAGTTTGTGAAAATAAACATGGCTAGCCACGGTTTGCCTTTGAAGCTTTCAAGGGATACTTCTTCCCCACGATGATTCGTTACAGTGAACGGTTGCACTTCATATTCTGTAGTAGCTTTAAACTTATAGTTGCTACATGCACTGATAAGAACTGAAACAATAAGCAACATGACTAATAGCGTATATTTCTTTTTCATCTATCTCTCTCCACTTCTTCCTACGTTGTTTTCATCTTAACGAATTGTAGGTAAGAATACAATAGTTCCATTCGTGAAGGCTTTTAGACAAATTCGTGAAACCATATTTCACAATTACTGCCTCATGCTAAGCAGTGCTGTATGAATCGCTTCAAGCTTCGTTTCAATTCTATACAGTAAATAAAACGATATAAAAATAGGAAAACTAATTTCTTGAATGAGTGCTAGCCACTGCTCCATCTCTTTCACCTACCTTTAAAAAGCCAGTGAGACATCTCCCACCGGCTTTCATTTGTTAGTTCATGTCAAATTCTGTGACAGCACGTTCCACAATACGTGCAGACTTTTTTGCTCTAATCGCTTGTCCGTCACGCACAAATACATTGGACGAAATGATAGATTGCATCGCATGATTCACTTCTACATCCGTTAAGCTTGATTTCGGATTTTGCACCGAAATCGTTAGTGCCTTTCCATCTGCTAGTTCAAAAATTAATTCTAACACTTGTGTCATATGCTCACCTCCTCATCATTTTTTATTGCCATTACATGACGTACTGCTTTTCTGTTTTTTCAACATCTACAAGTTCAAAATCGGTTAAGCTTGCAAGAGCTAAAGCAACGGTGTTTAGTTGATCGGCTGTCACTGTTTCTACGATGTTACGATACGTTACTTTTTTGTACACTGACTCACCTTCAGCATTTTGTCCTGTTAAGAACTTTAATGTGAATGTTGCATTTTGAAATTGATACACTGCCATCTCTCATCCCCCCTTTCACTAACTAATATCGAAATTCGTCACATATAAAGGGACATACCTAATGAAAAAAATTGCAAAAACTTTTATAATAACAATGTAGAGAGAGTAAAGAGGTGAATACAGTGTTAGATGGCTGGTTTTTATGGTTTATTTTATTTTGGGTAGTCGTGCTTATCACTTTAATGAGTATTGGCGGCTTCTTTATGTTTAGAAAGTTCTTAAAAGCGTTACCAAAAGCTGATGGTAAATCGGATTTAGATTGGCAAAATTATTATTTAGATAAAACAATCCACTTATGGAGTGAGGAGTCTAAGGCATTATTAGCAGAGTTAACATCACCTGTCCCAGAACTTTTCCGCCAAGTAGCAAAAGAAAAAATCGCAGGGAAAATCGGTGAAATTGCTTTAGAAGAAAAATCTTCTACCATTACGCAAGATTTAATTATTCGGGGTTATATTCAAGCAACCCCTAAACGCGATCATAAGTTTTTACGTAAAAAATTAGACCAAATGAAAATTGACGTTTCACCATACGAGCATTTATTTGAATAAAAAAATCCTTACGAGTACTAGTCTCGTAAGGATTTTTTTAACTTACTATTGTTCTTTTTAATTTTTTAAACTGCACTAACATAGCAAGGCGCCATGGAATAATCATTGCCCATGCTAAAATGAAGAACATACCACCTAACTCCCCAACATCTAAGCTATTGGAGAATAGAAGCTTTAATATAATACGTAATACTAATAGCCCTACTAAAATTAAAACAAATGCCTTTGAACGTTTTAAATAAATAGCGCCATCACGCGCTTCAAACTTCGATGTGGCTATGAGTACCGTTGAAAATAAAATGCCAATAGCAGTCGCCTCTAAAATTTGAAGCGGCGCTACACGAAATTCTTCAAATAAAAACATCAATGCCCCAGTAGACATCGCAATGGGTGGTATAATAATTTTTTTCTCATTGACAGGATTTTTTTGCGATCGTAATCTTACAAACATCACAAAAATCGCCATCATTACGGCTCCTACAGATGTAATGAGAAATAAAAGTTGAGAAGGTATTGCATCAAACACACGAATCCCTCCCCTTGTCGCTTGACCTTCTTATGCTCCTAATACATTATGGATAACTAACTTTAACTTATCAGGTGTGAACGGCTTTGTAATAAAGTCTTTCGCCCCATGTTCAATCGCTTCTACAATTAATCGCTGATGCCCTAACGCAGTAATCATAATAATTTTTGCCTTTGGAAATTCAGCAATAATCTTCTTTACCGCATCGATTCCTGACATGATAGGCATCGTTACATCCATTGTTACGATATCTGGCTGAAGCTTCCGATACTGTTCAACCGCTTGCTTGCCATTTGCTGCCTCCCCGACAACTTCAAATCCCCATTCTTTTAACATATTGCCGATGGCGACACGCATAAACATCGCATCATCTACAATTAATACAGTTGGCATTCTAAAACCCCTTCACATGAGTACCACTAAAATACATAGTTTGATACATTGTATCAAATTAGAACCCAGTAAATCCACCAAAAATCGGGGAAAGAATGCGAATTATATAATCTAAACCGTCAAAGAATAATAGTATTCCGACCGCAATCATAATCCAACCACCAACTTTGATGATTTTTTGACTATTGCGACGAATCCATCCCATACGTGATATGAAGAAGCTTAATACGAAAAATGGAATCGCAAAACCGAAATAATACGCCAGCATGTACCACAAACCTGCATCAGGATTTGTACCTGCAAGTGCGATAATGGACATTAAAATTGGTCCTGTACATGGCGTCCACCCTGCCGCAAATGCAAGTCCAATCAGCGTTGAACCAATATAACCACCCGGACGATTTTTAAATTGAAATTTTCGGTCTTTCATCAAGAAGTCTACTTGTAGTAACCCAACAATCATTAGTCCAAATACAACGATTAAAATAGCCCCCACTTGACGCAGTAAATCTTGATATTGAATAAAGAAATCTTTCGCCAACGATGCACTAAATCCAATCGCAATAAAAATAATCGAAAACCCTAGAAGGAAAAATAGCGTATGTAAAATTGCTCGCTTTTGTAGCATCCCTTTTTCTGATTTTAGCTCATCTAACGTCATCCCTGTAATATACGATAAAAACGCAGGGTATAACGGCAATGTACACGGTGAAATAAAGCTCAGGAAACCTGCACCGAACGCTAAAAATACATTTATATCCGTAGCCATAACATTTCGTTCCTTTCTTTGTAGTGCTTCCATCGTACCAAATTTTTGTGTAAAAATCGCTTATTTGGACTGTGAAAATTTCATGGCAAAGACGTGTGATAAATGTGAAATGCGGCAAGCGAGCAAAACCTCACATTTGCAAACTAAAATTAATGATTAACGCAAGAAATCAATGATAAGGAATAAGGAATAAATAATGCATATATATATAACTACAATCGAAAATGCCATTGCTTGAAAGCGAATTAACCATCCCATTACACTTTCTTCCGTTCGGCGCTCACGCCATCGTTTCGCTGCAGTAAAGCTAATAAACCAACAATGAAATGTAACGATAATCGAAGGAAAAACACAAAGAAAAATAGTGCATACAAATTTCAATGGGAAGGTTGGTTCATAATCACCGTAATTCACAATATAAAATGGCAACACAAACCAAAACATAGATGTCATTATAAGGACCATAGCGTAAATCACATGCAACCATAAATATTGACGATGCACGTCCTTGTAAAAGCGAAAGGCTTCTCTCATCATCACCCATCCTTTTTACAGTCTATTACCTTAAATAACACTTTTAAAACAAAAAACACACAAAACTTTAACGAAAATAAAATATTTCGAATGCATATCTAGGTTCTTATGAAAAAATGGACTTAACTTAACGGTCCCAATATAACTTCTCATGCTTTCATTTATTTCATCACCTGCCAGCGATAAAAAAAGAATCCGCTTTCTTCTATAAAAGAAGATGAGCGAATTCTTTTTCATTATTTAAGCGTTTTCATCAAAATATGCACTTGATATATAGGTACCTTCATGATAAACGCAACCAAGAACACATTTGGCATAGGACCTATCTATCTAAATTGTTCGACAACTTATTACGAACGCAAAAAGCCGCTTACTTCCTTCCCTGCTCTTAAATTCCAAGTAGGTTCAAAGCGTCGGATAATCGCATTTTTGAGTTGATTCATTTCCTTTGTATCTTTCATCGGACAAATAGAAAAATGAATTTTTCCCTTGTCAAAAGCCTCTGTTAACCGAGCATTAATATGACAATGCGTAGCCGTCCCATCACGATAACAGCCTTTCGCTGAAATATTGCCAATATGCTGGTTAAACCGTTCTTTGAAAGCCCTTGCACATACACCTGAAAAAACGAGTTCATTATTTACAATAATATTGTAAACACCATTTTTTTGTAAAAGCTCGTCATTCCCTTTTACAACAAAGCGTGAAAAAGGCAAATCCCCATAATTATTTAAAAACTGCTTGTAATACGGATTCCCCATGAATTTCAGCTCAAGTAATGCTTCCCCAGCTGGTCGATCGAGTAACCAATCACATTTTTTTTCTGCCTCGAGCTTTAAATGTTCATACTTCTTTTGTTCCAACAATTGCTTCAATGTCATTTTGTCGAACTTTGCGAATGTGTTTTCAATCCCCATTTCCAACACATCTAGCCCGACTTTATGAAAATCAAAGCGTTTATCCCCTATTGTTACGTACATCCAAATTACCCCCTTTTGCTTGTACAATTGGATGTATTCGACATAATTAGAGAAATCCCTTCAAAAAAAAGAAAATAAGTTGCAAATCTCCTTATTCAGCAACTTATTTTGAGTACTCGTAATGAGCAAAAATGTATCCTAAAATACCATTTAAATAGTGAAAGGTTTGTATCATAGCCTCCGCGCTTTACCACAGCCTACACAGGAGCTAAAACAGGCGTGGCCTGTTTGGATCTCCTGTTACGGCTCCTGTGGCTATGGCGCGCTACGGCAAAAGTCAATGCTTCTCGATATGCTAGAAAAATATTTCTCTTACTAAAAGAAATCATTTTCTTCCTATTTGCAAGTGTAATTACCTAACCTCTACCGTCATGCATGAGAATCTTCCTTTATTTTTAGCAACCAATTATTATATTCCAGGTGTGTTGGTTATTAAAATATTTCCTGTATAGCAGCGTATTTTTTTAGCAAAAACGTAATCAAAAAATGACTTGCCAGTTGATTGAAGCGGAATCGGCGAGGTGTAGCTGACGGCATGCGCCTTTCGCTACAGAGCAAAGCTTCCTACGGGAATAGCAATAAAGGAACGAAGGCTAAAACCGTCACGTCCTGTGACAACGCCTTCGTGACCAACATCGTGTTGGCCTGAAGACCCCGCAGGAAATTTATTTGCGACGAAAGCGCAGCGACAGGAGCACCGAGGTACGAGCGACGAGGAGGCTGAAGCCATGCCCGTGGAAAGCGAGCCGAATGGAGCGGAAATCAACGGTTACTCAAATGGTAATATATATTTTAGAATTTACTCATTATGAGTTGAGTACATATTATTTTAATAATAGCGTATGACGCTTTCTCGCTTCATGGATAGAAGAGTAAGAGAAAATAATGATCGCCGTCCAAATACAACTAAAGGCGAAAAGCTCTACGTGTGTAAATGGCTCTTTATATAAAAACACACCTAGTAAAAAGGTAATTGTCGGTGAGACATATTGAATAAAGCCCATTAAATAAAGCGGAATTTTTTGCGCACCTTTCGCAAATAAAATGAGTGGAATCGCTGTAATAATACCGCTAATCATCATCAAAATGTCCGTCTGCCAACCTACATGTAAAAACTGCATCGTGTCATTGCTATATAAATAAACATAATACATAAGTGCAAATGGCATAATGAATAATGTTTCAATCGCAAGTCCCCGCGTCGCTTCCAACACAATACGCTTCTTTAATACGCCGTACGTAGCAAATGATAGCGCAAGTAATAACGATACCCATGGTACTTGACCATAATTCACGGTCATGACAAGCACCCCTAGTAAGGCAACACACAACGCAGCCATCGTCGCACGTGAAAGCCTTTCTTTAAAAATAAGCATGCCAAACAACACTGAAATAATCGGGTTAATATAATACCCCATGGATGACTCTAATACCCGATCATGTGTTACGGCCCAAATGTAAACATACCAGTTAATCGATATAAAAAAAGAAGCTGCCATCAATGAAAAAAATTGTCGCTTATGTTGCCATAAATAATGTAAATCCTCTATCAACTGTTTGCGCTTCCCAATCAATAAAATAAATAACGTTGTAAATACAAACGACCAAATGATACGTCCAAGTAATATTTCGATGCTGTTCACATGCTCAAGCAACTTCCAAAACAGCGGAAATATGCCCCAAATCGCATAGGATAAAAACGCAAACAGCATGCCCTTATGTTGCTCCGTCATAAAAAAACCCCTCTATATGTAAAGTAATCACATTATAGAGGTCAGCTTACAAAAAGTAAACGTACTTTTTTCGTGTTTAGAAATAATATGTGAATCTAGTTGAAATTTTTCATGAATAGAGCCAATTAACAAAAGCATCCTGTTTTAATCTTTTATCGGGTAGCCTAAATAAGGAATAACGGGCTGCTAATCTGTCATTTCGGTTCTATAAAAATAATAACTTGGTCCTTTGCGCTGTTGCTTTACATAACCGCGCCCCATTAAATAATGCACGTACGTAACAACTTGAATAAGAGATGCGCCGCGCAGCTTCGGAGGCTTATGTGCATATACTTGATCCGTAATATCGCTTACTGTCGCTCCTTCTGCAGGGATAGCATTTAAAATTTGCTGACATTTATCTATATAATGCAACATTAGTTGTGACACTCGTTCATTAAAATTTTTAATCGCTGGTCCATGTCCTGGTAAAGCATGATTCATTTTTAGCTGACGTAACTGTTTAAATGTCTCTAAATAGACGCCAAGCGGATTTTGTAAGCGGGTAGAAGGCATCACAATCGGATTAATAATTTCTAACAAATGATCTCCTAAAAATAACACACCTGCTTCTTTTTCATAAAAACAATAATGGTCTGGCGCATGGCCTGGTGTCCAAAGTGGCTGTAATGTAAATGTCTCTCCTTCAATCACTTGATGCTCAGAAAACACGACGTCTACATGCACTTGAAAAGGCTCAGAACGGTTATACACCGCTGACTCATCGCTATCTACCTTCATCTCATAAACACTCATAAACGATAGGTTATCATCTTCATACAGCCCTTTTTCAAACCGCGCTCGCCTTCTCGTTAATTCCTCATAGCTTCGCTCAGACATCCAAATGGTTGCGTTGTACTCATCCTGAAACCATCTCGCCAGCCCAAAATGGTCAATATGTAGATGTGTAATGAGCACACGGTTTATACGGCGTTGACCTATTACCTTTCGCCATATGTCCTTCGCCTCGTCTGATTCGTCACCCGTATCAATAATTGTGAGACCAGATGGCTCCTCAATGATATAACTGTTCATGCTACGTAAATCATAAGGAATAGGCAATGTGACAAGTTGCCAATTTAATATTTTTTGATTTTGCATAGTGAGCACCTCATTTATTATTCAATTATTCTGTCTTTTTGTGATAAGATAGTGGCACTTTCTAAATAAGGAGGGAAGCTATCTTATGTTACAAAAAGTCGATACACTTATTTATAATGCCATCATTTTAACGCAATCCAAGTCTATGCCGGTTGCGTCGAGCATGGTCATTCATAATGGAAAAATTATTGCTGTATTTCAGCACGAAGACCACTCCCCCTATCAAGCGAAAACTAAAATTGATGCAAAACAACAGGTGATTATACCAGGCTTAATTGATGCCCACTGTCACTTACAAGCTATGATTAGTGAGCAGTTCAGTATTCACCTACCAAAATCATTACAAACAAAAGAAGCTCTTTTAGCATATATCCGTGAGCAAATTGCTGCCATTCCTGCTGGTGAGTGGGTGCGTATTACTGGTTATCATCCTTTTCATTTTAGACATATAGAGACACTTACTATGACCGTACTGGATGAAATCTCTACCAATCATCCGATCCGTGTACGTTATGTGACACGTCATACTTCAACGTTAAATAGTCGAGGCTGGCACCATTTTCAACAAGCACTTCAGCAGCATTCACAAGAAGGCATACATCTAGAGTTGGATGCATGTGGACAACCAACAGGTATCATTCATGGAGCAGATACTTTACTAAATGAATGCGTCCTACCCAAAATTGCCGAAGAACAGTGGCTAACAGGCATGCAAGCTTTACAGTCGAAGCTTCTATCTGTCGGTATTACGACGATATGTGATGCATCACCTACGACTTCACCACCCCAACTGGCATTATGGGAAAAAGCTGCACAGCATTTTTGGAAAATTCCAGTCCAATGGATGACAAGTGCCACTCATTTTGATGAACTACCTAATGCTTTATACCATGTACCGATATTTAAACGCGGCGCTTTAAAAATTGTGCTAGAAACAATGCCTGAAGTTTATCCAGCAAAAGAATCGATTGTGCAAATGATGCAGCAAGCTTTCCTAGCTAATAGCCCGATTGCCATTCATGTTGTAACGCCTGAAATGGTGTGGCATGCACTGGATGCTTTACAAACGGTGCGTACGCAATTACCTGAAGTAAATGGCGCTTGTCGCTTTGAACATCTTAGCCTATGTCCGGAAGCTTTTTTCGACATGATTCAAGAGCAAAACATCCAAGTTGTAACGAATCCACCGTTTATATACACTCACGGAGATCGGTACTTACAGCAGGTGGACGAAGATGAACATAGTTGGCTTTACCCAGTGAACGCTTTACTGCAAAAAGGCATCACGGTCGCAGCTGGTGCTGATTCACCTGTTGCGCCCATCTCACCTTGGCTCGGTATATATGCCGCCTGTACAAGAAAAACGCAAGATGGTGCTCATGTAAATAGTGATGAGGCTGTTTCAAGAAAAGATGCGCTTCGCCTATATACGACCAATGCTGCCCTTGTTATGGGCGAACAGTACCAAATAGGACAGCTGGCACATGGCTTTGATGCTAATTTTGTCGTTCTTTCACATCATCCAATGCAATGCTCTCTTGCTCAGCTTCAACATATGCATGTATTAGAAACATGGATTCATGGCCAGCGAGTTTACTCTTCTTCATAACAATTGTTGTGTTTTAATCTATTTATATATATAATTTGAAATTAATTCCTATATTCGCAATACAAACTAGAAGAGGTGCACGTTATGGAAAATTCAAAAACTGTCCACCGTTTAAGTACGGTAGATAATGCCATTTCTTTACTGACATTATTCTTAAAATATCAATCACTAGGACTAGTCGATATTGAACGAGAGTTACAAATTAGTAAAACCGCGGCATTTCGACTAGCGGCTACATTAACGGATCGCGGGATGTTACTAAAAAACACCGCTAATAAAACGTATGAGCCCGGACCTATTATTTTTCAAATTGTGAACCGATTTCACTCACCTGATATTGTGTCGATTGCCCGTCCACACATGGAAGAATTGACAGCTATTACAAAAGAATCAGTTTACTTATCAATTCGTTCAGGTAATAAATTTATCTTTTTATCCGGTATTGAAAGTGAGCACGCTTTAAAGGTAACTACGCCACTTGGAGAAGAGTACGACCTATACTACGGCGCTGTTGGCAAACTACATATGTCTTATATGTCACCTAAAGACTTACAAACTTATTTTAATCGCACAGCCTATGTCCAACATACCGAGAGAACACTGGATATAGAGCTTCTCAAACAACAGCTCTCGACGATTAAGCAGAATGGCTATGCTTGGAGCCTTGGTGAACGGGCAGATGGTATGATTGGTGTCGCCGCGCCTATTTGGGGCAAAGGTGATGAACCCATCGCAGCACTTACGATTCTCTTACCCCTTTCTCGGTTCAAAAATGAAAATAAAAACGAAATGGAAGCACTACTCAAAGAATATACCGCCAAAATTTCTCAAGACTTTCTTGATAAATAACGCTAGCTATTCTACACAAGGCGTTGCTTATAATTTTCCTTTATGAGGGTTTGTTCAAAAGCAAGCCCTTGCTCTAAAGATCGATCGAGCCCAAAAGAAATTAAACGTTTAATTTGCTGTGCTGCTTTAGGATAGGTCGTGACACGCTTCATAAAACGGAGCACCTCATCAAATAGATGTTCTTCCTCAAAAATGTCTGTCACAATTTGACGTACCTTTGCTTCCTCTGCCGACAAATAATATCCTTTCATCGCAAAATCTATTGCCCACCCGTGACGCATTAAACGAGGCAAGCTTTGTGTTCCACCTGCTGCCGGTAACATACCGAGTGCACATTCTGGTAAAGAAATTTTCGTTTTTGGTGCAGCAAAACGAAAATCACAAATCATCGCCATTTCAATTCCTGAGCCAACTGCAAAACCATGTAAAATAGCAGCGATTGGCTTCGGACAACGACGGAATTCCTCCCAAATATCATGCTGAATACGAATTTTACGTTTTTCAATGACGGAAGGTACTGTCCCAAACTCCTTTAAATCGGCTCCCGCGCAAAATCCTTTTCCATTGCCTCGTAAAATAATGCCATGTATTGTAGGATCCAACTGTACAGCAACGATATGCTCATACAAGGCATCACGCATCGCCACGCTAACAGCATTTAATTTTTCAGGATCATTTAGTGTAATGATTGCTATATTTTCTTCTCTTTCTAATAATACGATTCGTTCCATCTCATCTCCTCCTACTCCCCAATGAAATGTGGCTTCCGCTTTTGTAAAAAGGCTTCAACCCCTTCCATTCGGTCATGCGTTGTTTGTAATAATAAATACACATCTAACTCTAGACGTAATCCTTGATCAAATGGGAGCTCGCTACCACGATATAAGCATTCCTTCGTATATTGTAAAGATAAGGTAGAAAGTTCACTTAAGTGCTGTGCCTCTTCACACACCTTATCCCACAGTTCCTCACGTGTTGTTTTTGTCGTGGCCAAGCCTAGTGCCATTGCATCCTCCGCTGTTACAGTAGATTGCCCAAGTAAGATTGCCATTGCTGCACCTTTCCCAATTATTCTCGGTAACCGCTGTGTAATGCCCCCTGCTGGCACTAACCCATGTGCTAATTCAGGAACGACAAATTGTACATCTTCTGCAATGATTCGAATATCTGCAACACAAGCAAAGCTAAACGCCAGTGATGTACATTGTCCATGAATGGCCATAATAATTGGATACGGTAGCTTTGCCCATTGCTCAATGGCTTCTGTAGCAAGGGCGACTGTTTGATACTGTTCTGGTACGTCCTCATCATGACTGGTAGGTAAGCTACTACCAATCGAAAATTCCTTTGCACTGGAACCAACTACCACTACTTTCACATCCGTTGCATCGCGCAAATAAATCGCAATGTCTCGTAATTCTTGAATAAAAGGCGCACGCCACTCATTTTGCGTGACGTCATCTGTCAACTGTACATAGGCAATTCCTGCTCGTTGTTTAATATTAAAAAATTGATACTTCATGTGCATTCCCTCATTTCATCGAAGTATTTTGTTTTGTAAAAGGCTGTATGTTCACCAAAATAAGGAGCTCGTTCTATTCGGATTGCATAGTCATCTCTTTGCCACCAATTTGGCTTTTCTTCTATTAAATAGGCCTCATCTTCACATAATGCTTTGACACATGATATATTCGCTGTATGCTCGTAAGGAACCCACGCTAACATCGTGGCGACCTCATATTGTGAGACATCAATCGTATAAGCAGCTTTCGTTGTCATTTGCTCATATAAGGCGAGAACAATCGACAACGCCCCGACAATCCCGGCCATCATATCACTGATCGAAAATAGCGGTAAAACAGGGGTCGCTGTACGGTCTACTGTTTGCGCTACAATTCCACCCATCGCCTCTAGTGTTGAGCCATACCCAACATAATCTCGATAAGGACCTATTTGACCAAATGCTGATAACGATGCATTAATAATCGACGGATTATGTAGTTGTAGTACATCATCTGTCAAACCAAAATTCTCCATTACACGCGGGCTAAAATTATTCACGACGATGTGGCTGTCTTGAATAAGCTTCAATAGTAACGCTTTATCTTTCTCTTCATACAAATCTAAAACGATGGATTTTTTATTGCGATTCAGCTCTTCAAAAAAGGGCGTTGTACCAGACTGCCCGCGAATACCATCTGGTCGATGTGGTGCCTCGACTTTCATGACCGTAGCACCTAAATCCGCAAATAATCTTGTACAATAAGGGCCTGCCCACATGGCGGTTAAATCCACAACTCGTAGCTCCTGAAAATTCGTAAAAGAAAAGGGCTGCTTCGCTGCCAGCCCTTTCGACATGATCCATGGAGAACGACTCATGTGATGTTGTTCAATAAAACCTCGACTTTTATGATGAGGACATTCAGCAATTTCCTGATGTGATTGCACACTTGCAAATGGCAATCGAAACGTCTGTCCAAGTACCATTAGCCCTTGGCGTAATTGACTTGCGCTCCATTTACTTAATGCCTCTTCGACACTCCTTTTTTGCAGCCTTCGTTCTGACTGTGTCGTACAATGTGGCAAATTAATTTCTGCCCAACGTGTTAAAAATGCCCACTGCTCATCACTTGGTGCACCAATGAACATATGCCCGTCTAAAGTCGGCGCGATCATCATCGGTATAATACCTTGCTCCTCTGAAGTAAACAAGCGACCTTTTAAGGCACCCTTTAAAATTTCTGCTACATGGATCGTCACTTTAGATTCACGTCTTCCTTCCAGTAGCTGACATACTACGAGAAAGGCAATATGGGCTGCCACTAACATAGAAGCAGGATAACCACCAATCGCTGGGGATGCGTTCCCTCTCTCATTTAGCCAGCCTGCTTTTGCTTGCAGTTCACGCTCTTCACCGGTTTGAAACGGTTGAAAGTCAATGTATATTGTCAACGCTGTCCCAAAATACGGTGAGGGCCACACCGTATGATCGATCAATACGATATCCCAATCATGAGTTGGGGAGGTCGATGGTACGAGTACCTTCTCTGCATCACAAAAGAAAGGATGGGGAGTCGATTGTTTTTCAACGTAAGCTCCTTGCTGCCGTAATAATTCAGCAGCATAGCTCGTTGCAAGTGTTGTTGAAATTTCTAGTATCCTACAGCCTTGAAGTGTTTGCTGCTTCATCATACGACCTCCTTTACTTAGTCTGCTGTTGGTAGCGCGACTGGTTTTTTCACCTGCATATTTTCATTGCAACATTGCACAGTACCATCACCAGATTTAATGCACATTACTTCACTTCCGCATTTTAAACATTCTAAGCGTTTGCCTAATTGATTAGTCATGGCATATCACTCCTTACTTTTTCTCACTGAGTACTTGCCCGCAGCATGTTATTTTTCCTTCCCCAATCTTCATCATAATGAATTCACTTTGACATTTTGGGCATGTAAACTTTGTACCGATTTTAATCGTCATTTACGATTCCTCCCTTTTAGCTAAGCATTTTATCGCCGATAATTTGCTTTTCTAGTAGACTATTGTATTCTTCGTTAGAAAGCTGCAATAATTCCTTAAATACATATTCATTATCTTGCCCAAGCGTTGGCGCTGGTGCTTGATGTAGAACGCGCTCATTGTTCCACTTTATAGGCCAGGATGGATACAAATGTGTACCTACGTATTCACGTGTCACCTCTTGATACACATTTTTCAAAAATGGATCTTGCTCCATTTCATGCACTTCCAATACAGGACCTGCTGGCACACCTACCTCCTGCAAACGTGAAGCAATCGCATAATGCGTATGTTGCGCTGTCCATGTTGAAATGATTGCATCTAGCTCATCATGTGCCGCAATGCGTCCTGCCACCGTCTTGAAACGTTCATCCGCTAACAGCGACTGTTGATTCATGACTTGGCATAAGCTTTGCCATTCTTCATCCGTTGTAACTGAAATCGCTACCCAGCTATCTTTCCCTTGTGTACGATAAATACCTTGCGGGGCAATCCCTGGGTGGCGATTGCCTACACGCCCCCAGTTTTCACCATTCAGTATAAAGTCAGCAATTGGCGCACCCATATAATTCAAGCAACCTTCATTTTGTGCAAGCTCTATTTCCTGCCCTTCTCCTGTTTGATCGCGATGCTCGAGTGCAATTAACAATGCAGCTGCGGCATGGAAGCCTGCGATGACATCTGCTACACCGAGTACAGTCATCGGTTTCCCGTCCTGATAGCCGTTCAATTGTGCGATACCTGACAGCATTTCAAATGTATAAGCAAATCCAGGTTGATTACGATAAGGTCCTGTCTTCCCGTAAGCTGGCATCGATAGCATAATTAAGTCCTTCTTATACTGCGATAGCACATCATACGTTAAATGAAAGTTCTCCATCACACGTGGTGTGAAATTTTCCATAACGATATCGCATTTTTCTACGAGCTTTTTGAAATACTTTTTCCCCTCTTCATCATTTAAATTAAGTGTTGCTCCTAATTTATTATGATTAGCTGCGTTAAATGTTGGCCCAAGCTCCCACCAATTTTCACCTGGGGATGTTAACATAAAACGGAAGCCATCCGGCGATTGAATCGATTCGAGTTTAATAATTTCAGCCCCAAGTGCACCGAGATAAGAAGTACACATTGGGCCAGACCACCACATCGTCAAATCTAAAATTCGTACTCCTTTTAATGGTTGATTCACAATGTTTCACCCTTTCTAGATTTGTGTACTTTTATCATAAAGTGCTTTTAATGTTATTTCGTTATGCTCACCAAGTGTTGGTGCACTCGTACGAATGGCCCAAGGCGTTTCCGCCATCCGGAATGGTGCACCCGGCTGCGTTATTTTACCGAGCTCTGGATGTGTAACCTCGACGAAAAATTCGCGTTCTACATACTGATCTAACGAAAGCAACTCTTCAAATGTCGGTACAAGTGTGACAGGTACACGCCATTCGTTGCCTAGCGCTAGCACTTCCTCCGTCGTATGCTCCATTAAAAACGCATCGAGGCGCTCTTGGAAAATGTCCTGATGAATTAAACGCTGTGGTAACGTTGTAAATCGCTCATCATCTACCCACTCATACGCGCCAATCATAAAGCAGAAACTTTGCCAATGCTGACCTGTTAGCACACTAATACCTACATGACCATCCTTACATTTCTCAATGCCTGGCAGCATAATATAGCGTGCCACATGCTTAAAAGGACTTGTCGGATAAGAGTTTTGAACGGTCGGATAGGACCGCTGTAATAAGCCTGTTGCCGTAATAGAAATATCTAAATGGGCGCCTATACCTGATACACGTGCACCGCGTAATGCGGCAAGGGCTGAAGATGCTGCAAATGTACCCGTTACATACTCCAACATACGTAATTGCCCTGCTGCACGTACTGGCTCAAGGTGTGGATCACCGACTGAAGAGAGGAACCCACTCATCGCCTGCGTCACAATTTCCGTTGCCTTATAATGGGCAAATTCTCCTTCTTGCCCAAAGTTCGTAATCGAAACCATGACAAGCTTTGGATTAATCGCTTTTAATGTATCGTAATCTAATCCAAGGCGCTTCATCACACCTGGTGCAAAATTTTCAACAAGAAGATCGACCTCTTTGACTAATCGTTTCACTATATCAATACCTTGCACTGATTTTAAATCGAGCGTGACACTTTGCTTATTATTATTTAAATAAGCAAATAAGCCGCTCGCATTTACATTTTGTTCATTATTTTTAAAGGGGCCTTCCGAACGTGAAGGGTCACCGGTACCAGGGCGTTCTACTTTAATGACTTCAGCGCCGTAGTCTGCCAAAATTTTTGTACAATACGGGCCTGCAATATGCCAAGATAAGTCCAGTACTTTTACATGTGATAACGCTAATTTTGTCATCTATTCACCCCCTTACATACTCGTTACTTTGGATGGTTCTTGCGGCTTTGTCGCCAACCACTGACCTAGGTTTTGCAGATGCATTTCCGGTGTACCAAATTCTAATTGTTGCCCTTTGAAGCGACGGAAACAAAACTGTAATGGATAATCATAATCGATACCCATCCCGCCGTGTAATTGGTGTGCACCCGTTACTACTTTTTGTCCTTCTTGACTGAGCCAAGCCTTTGCAATCGCAACCTCTTTTTTCGCATCTTTGCCCTCTACTAATCTAGAGAAGGCATGAAAGGCTGCTAGGCGACCACCTTCAACGATTGTGAACATATCCGCCAGACGATGCTGAACCGATTGGAACGAACCAATGGGTACATTGAATTGATGTCGCTCCTTCACATAATCGGCTGTAATATCCACTGTTCGACTAAGTACACCTGTCATTTCAATACATTTCAATGCTGTTGCAAATGTCAGCATGTCGCTTGCCACATCGAATCCATCTCCAACGTTGCCTACTATTTGTGCAGCGGATACTTTCACTTCATGGAAGCGTACTTCACATAAACCGTCCGCACTAATCGTTGGAATGTCCTTCACTTCTATTCCTTGTGTAGCTGTATCAACAAGGAACACCGTCAGCCCTTCCTTCGTACCAATCGCTTTTTGATCTGTACGGGCGATAACAAATAATTTGTCCACTGACTTGGCAAAAGGAACGAATAGCTTCGTACCATTTAATACGTAGTGATTTCCAGTAGATGATGCACCTAGAGACAAATGCTCTAACTTATAGTGTGCTTGCGGTTCTGCAATCGCATAACTTGCCTTTGATGTACCGTCTGCAAATGCGGGTAGTAAGTTTGATTTTTGCGTATCTGTGCCGTATGTTACTAGCGGCCTCACACCACTCACAATCGTCGATAAAAATGGACCCTGGAACAAGGACCAGCCTGCCTCCTCTATGACAAGTGCTAAGTCTAAAAACTCTCCACCGAATCCACCATATTGTTCCGGCACAACAAGCCCTACAAACCCTAGCTCTACAAGCTCTTGATAAAGTTTTTCTGAATAATGATGTGGGTTCCCTTCAAATGCACGTAATTCCTCTAGTCCACACTTCTCTTTAAAAAACTTACGTGCTGTTTGCTTAAATTCTTTTTGTATATCATTTAAATGAAAATCCATTGCGAAACCTCCTCACCCTTTTTTAAATTTAATAAGAGAGATATCTTCAAACACTTGATCGTCTACTACGACTTCAACTGGCATACCGATTTCAATTTCATGTGGGGAGGCATCGAGCATATTGCCCACAATTCGGGCGCCATTTTCCAATTCGACTAACACTACTTCATACGGCGTCTGGAAACCTGGGTGCACAGACCGATGATACACGACATAAGAGTAGACCTTTCCTTTCGTCGGTGCTTCTACCCATTCCAACTCAAAACTGCGACAATTATGGCAAGCAGGGCGCGGCGGATGTAATACCGTCCCACACTTACTGCATTGTTGAAAATGTAACTTTTTCGTTTCGCGTAGCTTTTGCCAAAATACCTCAGTATCTTCATTCATATTTGGCCTCGGTGTGCCAATTCCTGTATATTGCACCATATTGTTTACTCCTTTCTTAAAATGAGCCCACTTGTTGGTACGCCTAAACCACCTGTAACGAGCACATTTTCCACATGATCAATTTGTGTTGTGGACGTACCGCGGATTTGACGAACGCCCTCTGTAATTAAGTTCATGCCATGTAAATATCCTTCTGACATTAAGCCACCTGCTGTATTAATCGGTAACTCACCGTAACGATTAATTCGCGTGCCCCCTTCACAGAAGGCTACCCCTTCGCCTCGACCAACAAAGCCAAGTGCTTCTAACTGCATCGGAATTAACGGACTAAATGCATCATAAAACTGTGCTACATCAATATCCTGCGGTGTAATTCCAGCTTGTTTGAATAATTTTTTGCCGTATTCTTCTACCTCATGTAAAAAAGTAATTTCATCACGGTAGTAGCTCGTCATGACTTCCCCATTCGTTGACATTCCTTGGCTTACCCCCGCAATAATGGCAGGTGTTTGTTTTAGTGCCCTCGCACGTTCTGGCGTCGTTACAATAACAGCAACGGCACCGTCCGTACTTAAACAGCAATCATGACGTCGAAGTGGCTCGACATTAATCGGTGATGCCATATACTCTTCCATTGTCATCGTACGATTATAAAAAATAGCTTTCGGATTGCGGTTGGCATTTTCACGATTGACTAAAGGTGCCCATGCTAACTGTCCATCCTTAATGCCGTATTCATGAATATAACGATTAGCAAACATCGCTACCCACGAAACAGGTGTCAGTAAGCCGTATGGATGATACATCCCCATATATACATCTCCGCTTACCCTCGTTGGCTCAAAATCACCGTAACGCATCGGACCAGAAGCATCCCGAATTGAACGAACACAAACGACATAATTGGCTAAACCAGATGCCACCGCCGCAGCTGCACTTGCAACCGTTCCACAACTCGCTCCACCACCATAGGGCACTTGATTGAAGTAGCTTAAGTTTGGAATGCCGAGTGCACGTACGATATCAATTTGAGTGGCACTATCTAGCGTATAATTCACCATTCCATCGATATCTTTAATATCTAATCCTGCATCCTCTACTGCATTTAAAATTGCTTCCAGTGCCATTTTTAATTCGGTTCTTCCACAATTTTGACTAAACTCTGTTTGACCAATCCCTACAATCGCTGTTTTTCCTTGAATCGTTTCCACATGTTTACCCCCTTGGTAAGGCTACTACGCCTGCTCCTAATGCGTGATAACCTAAGTTATTTTTACCTGCAAACTCCACTTCTACTAGACACTCATCGTTTTCTTCATATTTTTTTGTAACCCGACCACTAAAGACAATCGTGTCATTCGGATAGTTAGGTACGGCTAGTTTGAGCGAAATTTTCTTCAAAGTGCCTTCTGGTCCTGTCCAATCGGTTAAATATTTTCCAACAAGACCATTTGTCGTTAAAATATTCATAAACACATCGTCAGCCCCTGCCGCCTTTGCTGCCCTATGATCGTGATGGACGATTTCGTAATCATGTGTGGCTGAAATGGCACCGCCAACAACGAGCGCTGCCGTTACCTCTCTAGTAGCAGTTGGCAACTCCATTCCGACTTCGACTGCATCCCACGTCGTACTTGCATACATTGTCGCTTTCATTTCACATTCCTCCTATTCTTGAACTTGCGCCTTATACGATAAAATTGTGAAAGACTGCTTACATACAACCTCATTGCGCTGGTTCGTAAATGTATATAAAAATGTAGAGAAATAACCAGGTCCTCGTGCTGTTTGCTTCAACGGTGAGATTTCTTTTACTGAAATCGTGTAACTAATTTCATCCCCAACTTTCATTGGCTCAAAATATTCTTGTACTTGTTCTGTCGCAACGATGGAAGAATAGCCGTGCTCCCTTAGTAACTCTACTAAATGCTCCATTGTATTTTTTTCACGCTGTACTTTTGGCCATAGTGGATTCATTGTATACACTTGCACTTGCGTTGGCGGTGCGATAATACCCCCGTATCGTGTTTCCTTCGCATACTCTTCATCATGATAGAGTGGATTGGCATCCTCCATCACTTCACAAAAATGACGAATCATTGGACGGCATACTTCATCTGCTCCTTTTGTCACCTCGGATTCAATCCCAACTAACGCTTGCAGCATTTCATTTGTTAATGACATGATTTTCTCCTCCTTTGTATTAGGCGCGTGGTAAGGCTAACCCAAAGCGGGCTACTAAATCACGCTGTACATCATTCGCACCACCACCAAACAAGAACACCAGTCGTTTCTTCGCATAGTTCTCTGCGTCACCGTTTGCGATTGCCCACGCTGAGCCGTCTTGTACTTGCCCGAAAAGCCCCATAATATGCATGCAAGAATCAAAGACACGTTGATTTATTTCAGCTGCAAATACTTTATTCATTGAAGGTCTAAACGGGGCTACTCTTTCATTATCATGACCCCATGCAGCACGGTAATTGAGTAAACGTAATACGTCTAAATTCATCTTCATTTGTGCAAAATGCTCCTGTACCCAAGGACGATCGATGACACGCTCTCCATCAATGACTGTTTCCTGAGCAAAAGCCAGTGTATCTTCCACCATCCGCTCCATACGTGCATACGTCGAAAGCATTAAGCGTTCTAATGATAATTGTGAAGTAATGTACTCCCAGCCTTTATTTTCTTCGCCGACAAGCGCCGAAACAGGTACTCGAACATTTTCATAGTACGTAACATTTGTTTCCTCGCCCATTAATGCCATTGGTGTGACAGAAAAACCTGGGTCCGTCGTCGGTACTAAAAAAATTGAAATCCCTTTATGCTTTGATACCGTCGTATCTGTCCGTGCTGCAAGCCAAATATAATCTGCAATATGTGCGTTTGTAGTGAAAATCTTCTGTCCATTGATGACGTACTCATCACCCTCGCGAATAGCTGTTGTTTCTAGAGCAGCTAAATCTGTCCCTGCCTGTGGTTCAGAATAGCCAATCGCAATCTCCACTTCACCTTTTAAAATTTTAGGTAAGAAGTATTTTTTTTGTTCCTCGGTCCCGACTTTCATTAACATAGGGCCAACAGTTTCTAGTGTAATGAACGGAATATTCACCCCTGTGCGATCAATTTCCTCGATGAAAATGTATTGCTCTAGTGGTGTAAGACCTTGCCCCCCGTACTCCTTTGGCCAACCAACACCTAACCAGCCATCTTCTCCTAGTTTTTGAATGTAAGCTTTCCAAATAGGGCCGCCCTCTGGTGTTACTTTCAGCTCTTCAATTAACTCCTCTGTAATTTGCTCCTCTAAGTAAGCACGAATTTTTTGGCGGAGTGATTCTTGCTCTGCTGTTAACTCAAAATTCATTTACTTCATCACCTTTCTTTTTTTATTCCACTAGATTAGTAGTATATTGTTCACGTAAATCACGTTTTAATAACTTACCTGATGATGTACGTGGTAAATCCGTTGCAAACTCGATGCACTTTGGACATTTGAAGCTCGCTAGTCGCTCTCTACAATAGGCTGTAATTTCTTCTACAGAAGGTGGGGCTTGCAAATTATTCGGAATAATAACAGCTAAAATTTCTTCTCCCCATTCCACACTTGGGATACCAATGACCGCTGCATCTGAAATTTCTGGATGACCAATGAGCACATTTTCAATTTCCTGCGGTGCAATATTTTCACCACCGCGAATAATCATGTCGGAGTTACGGCCTTTCAAAAACAAATAACCGTCCTCGTCTAAATACCCCATATCCTTCGTATTAATCCAGCCATCAATCATCGTTTCTTTCGAATCATCCGGGCGATTCCAGTACCCTTTCATCGCCTTAGCTGTTTTAATGTAAACGTTACCAATTTGATTGATCGGTAACTCATTTTTTTCGTCATCAAGGATTTTAATCTCCACATTCGGTAACGGCTTCCCAACCGAATGCAAGCGTAAAATCTTTCGTTCAATTTCTTCCGGTGTGCCAACAAGTTTATGATCATCTGGTCCTAACACCGCTACCGTAGATGTCGTTTCTGTCATGCCGAAAGCATTGGCAAAATCAACAGATAACGGGAACATCTCTATTGCCTGACGAATTATTGGAAACGGCATCGGTGCAGCACCGTACGATAAGCTTTGTAAACTTGAAAAATCCGTTTGTTTAAAACGTGGATGATCGATAATACGTTTTAACATCGTTGGTACTAAAAATGCGTGCGTTACTTGCTCCTTCTCTAATGCGTCGAGCCATGTATCCGCATCAAACTGACGAATTAAGACGATACGGCGTCCCCCATAAATACAATTGCAAATGCTCGTTGCGCCAGCTACATGATAGTTAGGCACGCACGTTAACGATGCGCCATTTGGCAAACCAGTTGCTGCTTCAGTATGCCCCATCACATAATTTGTCAGCTGTGTATACGTCAGCATGACACCTTTTGGTAAGCTTGTTGTCCCACTCGTATAAAGCAAAATCGCAATATCATCTGCCTCAATATCGGCAAATTCAATCATCGGCTCACCATTTGCAATATAAGGTTCATACAATTCATACCCTTGCGCGTCGTCTCCAATGACAATTGTTTTTTCCACTTTGCACGAAGGGTCTTGTAAAAAGGGTTCAATTGATTTCACATAACGGCTTTCAATAAGCAATACTTTAATCTCGCTATCTCGTAGCATATACGCCAGTTCTTCTGGCTTTGCCCGATAGTTAATCGGTACAATTGTTGCGCCTATTTGAAATGCTGCAAAAAAACCTTCCACCACTTCGGGACTATTCGTTGAAATAATACCGACCCGATCTCCATGTCCTACACCATCACCTGCTAATCGAGTAGCAAGTGCCCCTACACGCCGTATGAGTTGCTCGTAGCTTTGACGTTTATTAAAAAACGTCAAAATTTCTTGCTCCGGTGCAATACTCGCGGCAATGGACAATAGCAAATATGCATTCATTTCACCACACCCTATCTCCGAATATTCAGAAAATTGTTGTTATTGCGATTATCATAATATATAATTCCGAATATAGCAATAATAGTTTGAAATTTTTTTAATTAGAACTAAAAAATAACAAATAGTGGGGTGTTTTGATGCAAATAAAAAAAGACCGCCGTGCACAGCAGTCTCGTCGTTTAATCAAGCAAACGTATATTTCGCTCATAAGGGAGAAAGGCACTGTCGTGATACCTATTACGGAAATTGTGGCACGCTGTAATATTAATCGTTCTACGTTTTACATGCATTTTCAAACGAAGGAGGATTTACAAAACCAAATTACATCAGAGTTTATCGAGGATCTGTGCGCACTTATCCAGCAATATGCACGTTCATCTCCCAAATCTTTTTTTGACCATCATGTACAACTAACCATCTTTAAATATGTCGATCAGCATTCTTATTACTTCCATACATTACTAACCTACACGGATTCTTTTTTGAAGAAGCTTTCTCATGCACTGTATAACGTATTTTTACTTTCGGTACGAAATCAGATTGCGTCACCTCAAATTGTTGCCACTTATTATGCATCCGTTATTACAGGGATGATCTATCATTGGAGTATTGAAACCAACTACGAATACAACGCTCAGTATATGGCTCAAGAAACGACAAAGCTTTTTGAATCGAATATGCTTTGTCAGGAGCTAAGCAAGTAAAAAGATAGAATGATGTCGAACCTTAAGTTAAATACCATCAAAAGGGACGGAAGTGTTGGATATACGACATTTCTGTGTATTTTGTGGATTGAAAACAAAATATCCACTCTTTTATAATGGGGCTTAATAAATACGGTGAAAGGAGATTTTTCGTATTGTAAGCGCTTCAATTATTAATAAGGGAGATGATGAGGATTGGATAAATTCGTAAACAAGAACGAAAGTGAAAAGATCACAAAAAAACAGTGGGTTCAATTTTTGGCTTTAGTATTTGGGGCATTTGTAGCGATTGAAGCAATGGCATTTCAGGCACCTGCTATTCCTGTTATTTCGCAGCACTTTGAACTACCAACATATTTAGCCGGTTTAATCTTACTAACTTTTTATATTGCTTCTGCAACACTATATCCAATTGTAGGACGTTTAGCAGATCAGTATGGACGCAAAAAGATGTTGGTCATCGGTATGATTATTTTCACTGTTTCTGAAGTAGCCGCTGCCATTGCTACGGATTTCACGATTTTCCTCATCGCTCGGGTATTCCAGGGGGTGGCAGTTGGCTTTATATTACCGGTAGCCATTGCTTATATCGGTGTTATTTTTCCGCCTGAAAAGCGTGGGATGGCCTCAGGTATTTTTTCATCCGTGCAAGCGGTTGCGGCAATGTCAGGGGCTGCCATTGCAGGTTACTTGATTTTACAATACGGCTGGCCGATCATTTATTGGGTAAGTGCTGCCTTAGCTTTTCTTGGCTTAGTCGTTGTCCTTTTATTCGTAGAGGAGTCGAAGGGAGAAAAGCAATCATCCTTTGACTTTATCGGTATGCTCCTGATCTTTGTGACATCAACAACGTTACTATCCGTTTCAACAATCGGGAAAATGTTCGGCTTCTTTTCGCCTTATACAATTATGACCGTCATTGTAGGAATCGTAGCAGTTGCTCTATTATGGATTTATGAGAATCGTATGAAAAACCCGTTAGTCGAGTTATCCTTATTGAAAATTAGATTATTTAGTATGGCCGTCGGGATTAACTTGCTTATCGTAGCAACCTTTATGCTATTTATCTATTGCATGAATTTCTTCACAGCATCACGACCAGGCGGGGATACATCCCAGACCGGATTATTTTACATGTTTCTATACGGGGCATCATCTATCGGGGGCTTATTCGTAGGTCGCTTAGCAGATAAATTCAGTGGTCGATCCATTCTTATTAGTATTTTCTTTATCCCTATTGTTATTATGTTTATATTTACGATGATTAGTGCCACAACTTCCTTTAATATTATTGCTGCGTTAGCGGTGTGTCTTGGTTTTGTGTCGGGGGCTAATACCCCTATCTTAATGAAATTTGCCTTAAACCAAGTACCAAAGGAAAAGTTAGCGGCAGGAGCAGGCTTATTCTCCTTTATCCGTGATTTTGGCACACCATTAGGGTCCGTATCAGGCATTGTGCTCTTCTCAACTTTTAAAGATTCTGCATTCAAAGAGTCTTTACTAGCTTCTGCAAGTAAAGCGGGAATTTCAAGCGAGCATTCAGCAGCATTACTAGCAGCTGGTCAAACTGGTACAGTAGAAAACAGCGCCTTAGCCGAACAGCTCTCTACATCAGGGGTATCATTTGAATCCATCTATTCGGTAGCGCATGTAACGAGTCTTACATCGACTGTTCATACGATCGCTTATATTGCGATGGCACTATTCGCTATCATTCTCTTTTTATGCTTCTTAATTCCAAAGGAGAAAAAAGCACCTGCCCCAGCTGTTGCACCAAATATGCAAATAGCTGAAGAAACCTTGTCATAACCTCTCGTACTTAACAAACTAGACGGCCCTAAAAGTCAGTCACTATCGACTTTTAGGGCTGCTCGATTGTTGCACTAAAAGGATACGGTATTTTCCAACCATACATAAAAAGCCGGCTAAATCATTTATTTAACCAGCTTCCGCTCATTCTACTATACCATTTTGTAATAAATACAGTTTATGATACAGCCCTTTTTGCGCGAGCAACTCCTGATGTGTGCCGCGCTCGATAATTTCCCCTTGATGTAACACTAAAATTTGCTCTGCCTCTTGAATCGTTGATAAACGATGCGCAATCGCAATGGTTGTGCGCCCTTTACGCATTTTATCGAGTGACGCCTGAATCGCTACTTCTGTTTCTGTATCAATTGATGCTGTCGCTTCATCCAACACAAGAATTTTTGGATTTGTGGCGATCGTTCGTGCAAAAGCTATTAATTGACGCTCCCCACTTGAATACGTGGAACCACGCTCTGTGACATGCTCGTTTAACTTCTCTGGCAACTCCTCAATAAAATCCTCTTGCACAAATTTCGCTGCCTTTTCTACTTCCGCATCAGACATATCGCCATACAAGCGGATATTACTCCCAACTGTCCCGTAAAATAAAAACGGATCTTGCAGCACGAGACCAAGCTTGTGACGTATTTCCTGCTGACTATATTGTTTAATCGACACCCCATCAATAAAAATGTTCCCCTGCTCAAATTCATAAAAGCGCATCAATAAATTGATAATCGAGCTTTTCCCCGAGCCCGTATGTCCTACAAGTGCGACTGTTTCACCAGGACATACTGTAAACGAAATATTTTTTAGTACATCTGTCTTGCCATCATAACTAAACGTAACATTACAAAACTCAATCCGACCATCCGTAATTTCCGCTTCAACCGGATATTGCTTCGGCTCCTCGTCTGTTTCATCTAATATTTCAAATACACGCTTTGCTGCTACAACCGCTTGCTGGAAGATGGCAAGTTGCTCCATCATCTGATTAATGGGCTCAAAGAAGCGGCTAATATATGTAACAAACACATACACTACGCCCACTTCCACAGCTGTATGAAATGAAGCCATGCCAAAATACATAAGTAACACGATAATCGCCGCAAAGTAGACAAGGTCGATAATTGGACGAAGCAATAGGCTATTCAACTTTGTATTCCGCATCATCGCATCATAGTGCGCTTCATTAATCGTATCAAACTCCTCGTGTAAACGCCCCTCTTGACGAAATGTCTGCACAATGCTCATCCCTGATAATGACTCAGATAATTTCGCATTGAGCTCACTTAGCTTTTCACGCATTGCCATATACACAACGGCGCTTAACTTCCGATAGACATAAATAATGTACACAATGATTGGTAAAACCATCAGCACATATAACGCAAGTACAGGATTTAATAAAAACATCGCTACGTATACACCAACAATTAAAAAAGCGGCTTGAATGACGCTGATTAACACATTCACAAATAAATCTTTAATTGCTTCTGTATCATTTGTTGCGCGCGAAACGATTGCTCCTGCTGGCACTTTGTCAAAATACCGCATCCCGAGTCGGTGTATTTTACTAAATACATCGATTCTTAGTTGCTGAACGACCTTTAAGGCAATGACTTGAAATTTATAGTGTTGATAATAGCGGAATATAACATTTAATACCTCGATCCCAATAAAAGCGCTCGCTAATAAAATAAGCGGTCCCGTTTCAAAATAACGAGGTATAATATGATGATCGATAAATATTTTAATTAAATATGGTGTAATAACTTCCCCAGTGACCGACAGTACTAACACAACAAGCGCAAACGTAAGCGCCTTTTTATGTGGGTGTAAGTATGTAAAGAGACGCTTTAAAATCACGGTTTGCTCCTTGCGACTAATCGTCTGCTTACTCATGCTGACCCACCTCGTTCCACTAATTGCTCTAGTTGTTGCAGCTCATACATTTCATAATACCGCCCCTTTAATGCCATCAGCTCATCATGTGTCCCTTTTTCTATAACCGTTCCACTTTCCATAAACAAAATGAGCTGTGCATGCGAAATAGCACTTAAACGATGCGAAGTAATAATTGTTGTTGCATTAGTGCGTTCCTCTTTTAATGACTGAAGAATAGCTTCCTCTGTTTTCGCATCAACAGCTGATAAGGAGTCATCTAAAATTAGCAAGTTTGGTTGCATCAGTAACGCACGTGCGATGGAAATCCGTTGCTTTTGTCCACCAGAAAGCGCTACTCCACGCTCGCCTACAACAGTGTCATACCCTTTAGAGAAGCGCAAAATGTCTTCATGAATATGCGCTAACTTAGCTGCTTGCTCTACTTGTTTATATGATGCCTGTTCATTCGAAAACGCGATATTGTGAAATACACTTGTAGAGAAGAGAAAATGATCTTGCGGCACATAGCCAATCGCTTCTCGAAGTCTTTCTTTCTTGTAATTTTCGATCGCTATACCGCCGTACGTAATTTCACCTTCATATTGGTCAAATTGTCGGAGAAGTAACTTTAAAATAGTAGTTTTTCCTGCCCCTGTTTTACCGACAATGCCTAATGTTTCACCTTCTTTTAGCTCAAAGAAAATATTCTTTACTGTTGGATGAGCGTCTCCTGGAAATGTAAATGAACGAACGTTAAAGGTGATTGCACCACTTGGCACCTGATTGATCGCACCATCCATATCCTCCATCTCTACTGGAACATGAAGTAATGATTCAATGCGGTCATAGGATGCACTTCCGCGTTCTACAATATTAAAGAGCATCCCAACAGCTAACATCGGCCAAATGAGGAGACCTAAATACGTCGTGAATGCCACTAAATCACCGACCGTCATTGCTTCTTCTACGATAAACTTAGCTCCAAACGCTATACTTAAAAAATAACTAATCGCTACAACTAAACTAATCGTTGGGTCGAATAAAGCATCGATTTTCGCAACGCGCACATTTTTCTCTACAACCTCACTGGATAATCGACGGAAATCTTCAATATCTGCCGATTGATAACCAAAGGATTTAATGACCTTCACACCAGATATGGACTCCTGTGTTTTATCATTTAAGTCGGAAAATGCTTGTTGTGCAGTACGGAATCGTTGGTGCAATAGCTTGCCATAATAACTTGTAGATAAAGCCATTAACGGCATCGGTAGGAGGGCAATTACTGTAAGGCGCCAATCAATCGTAAATGCCATCGCTAAAATGACAAAGCCACCTGTTGTCACAGAGTCAAAAAGTGTTAACACCCCACCACCAGCCGTTTGTTGTACAGCCGCAATATCATTTGTCGCATGTGCCATTAAATCGCCGATCCGACGTTGTTGATAAAATGACGGGCTCATTTTTGTCAAATGACGAAATAACTTTTCCCGCAACGCTTTTGCTAAATAATTAGAAGAACCAAAAATCTTCTTCCGCCAGTAGTATCTTAAAATATACATCGTAATCGCCACACTAACAATGATAGTAAGCCATTTGAATAGGGATGTGGCAGTCAATGTCCCTGCCCCTATTTCATCCAACGTCATACCAATTACTTTTGGCGGGATGAGTTGTAATAATGCCACTAGCACAAGCATTGAGATACCTAGTATATATTCTTGCTTTCGCTCCTTAAAAAACCACCCTAGCTTGATAAATATTTTCATGAAATCCCTCCATCAGATTCGTTTATTTTACCAAATTTTCAGAAAAATTAGAATGGTTTTTAGCGGAGTGTTTCGATTATTGAAATAAAAAATCTCGTTGATTTTGCATTTAACCTAGAAGAACTGAAAACAAAATATTGTTTAGATAATGGTCGCAATACGATTCCACTAATTCGTATGTTTAAATATTTACTACTAAAAGCTCTTTTTAACATGTCAGATAGTGATATTGTCGAACGTTCAAAAAACTTGGGAAAAAGGCGCTATAACATTGAAGCGAAGCATAGTAAAATGAAAAATCCGCATGGGTACACAATACGGCCAAATCTCTAAGTTTATTTAGCATGGAAATAAAAGAGGCAATGGGTTACGACCATATTTGCCGTCCATCTGAAGCGAATTCTAAAGCTTTTAAATGAAAAAGAGTAAGAAATAGATAAGGAAATAAGGCCCTTTCCGTTCACTTGGACAGAAAGGGCCTTATTTTTATTTGAAAAACCAATCCGTCATTAAAAAACTTAAGTTTTTCAGTACCTACTAGTAAACACTCAGAGGGAATCGAATTATGTTGTCACTTTAAATACAGTTTTAATTTTTTGGATGACGCCGCCTGTTGAGTATGTTAATACGCTTCGTTTATAGAATGATAGACTGAGGAAGTAAACAGCAGCCACTGTCAACCCTAATATGGCCAATGAAATAATTGGTTCCATCATGCCCATATCGGTCCCACCAATGCGCATTGGCATCACCATTCCTGCTGTAAACGGAATATACGAGAATACTTTAATGAGCATTGTATCAGGATTATTCATACCCGCGATCATGACATAGAACGCAAGGATAATGACAATCATCGCTGGCATCATCACTTGATTCCCTTCTTCTACTTTGGAAACAAGTGAACCGAATAATGCCCCAATAATTAAATACAGTAAAATAGTTAACACTAAGAAGAGGATAACAAAAATATAATAAGAAACTGATAGTTCACCTAGAAAACTTGTCACCATATCCCATTTTGCACCATCATCTGTGAAGCGTAATAAACCGAATAATACTGCCAAAATAATAGTAAATTGTGTCACCGCGATTAAGAACACACCAAATACTTTCGAGCGGAAATGTGTCTCGGGCTTGACGCTGACAAGTAACATTTCAAGTGCGCGGGAGCCTTTCTCACTTGCTACATCTGTCGTAATAATGGATAAGAATGAAATGACTATGATATAAATGATAATACCTGCTGCATAGGAACCGAGCATTCCTGCCATCTTTTCTTCTGTCGATTTACCTTCATTCTCTACTACATTCACGGTTGTCATACCAATCAGTGGTGTTGTATCAAGAAGAAGCGCCGCCTGTTCGTCCGTTAAATTTAACTGACCAATCGAAAATAGCTGCGCGGCTGTTTCAATACTATCTGTTAACTGCTGCTGCATGGAAAACGTTAATGGGTCATACGAATAAATTTGTGCAGCCAATTTGCCTTCTGTTTCTGACAGCTCAATTGCCGCTACATACTCCCCGTCCTCAAGTGATTGATCAATCGCTTGCATATGCGAAATCGTTTCATACACGATATCACTTGAATCATTAAAATGATCGGTTACATTTGATTCGATATGATTATACAATGCGACAATATCCGCTGGGCGATCTTCGTCGGTAAATAAGCCTTTAATATCTTGCCAAAACGTCACACCAACAATGATTAATAAGTAAAAGGCCGTCGAAAATATAAATGTTTTTGACTTAATTTTTTGCTTATAAAGCTGCTTCAGTAATACGCTAAATTTAGACATGTGTGCCACCTACTTGATCTTTAAAGATTTCATCGAGTGATAAATAATCGAGACTAAATTTTTCAATATATTGACCGTTTGAAACGACCTTAAATATCTCTTCGGCAAATCGCTCGTCTTCTAATGTAAGCACATATTCATCCTTTACATATTGACATTCTTTCACACCTGGCAACGTCATATCACGGAGAGACAAATCCGTTCGAATCGTCAATTTTGTTTTCCCGTATTGTTTCTTTAAATCGAGTAATGAACCTGAGAATAAGGATATCCCGCGCTTTAATAAACATAAATAATCACAAAGTTCTTCAACATTATCCATCTGATGACTGGAAAATAAAATCGTCATCCCTTGATCACGCAGATGTAGAATAGCGTTTTTGAGCAAATCTTTGTTGACCGGGTCCAGTCCGCTAAATGGCTCATCTAAAATGAGAAATTTCGGCTTATGGATAAAGCTAGCAATGAGTTGCACCTTTTGCTGATTCCCTTTGGATAATGTTTCTGCCTTATCTTTCCTCTTTTCCTCTAGCTCAAAGCGCTCAATCCAAAAATCAATTTCACGCTTTAGCTCGTCGCGTTTCATCCCCCGTAGCTCGCCAAAAAAGTACAATTGTTCTTCCACCTTCATTTGTGGAAAAATTCCTCGTTCTTCTGGTAAGTACCCTAAAATATCACGATTCACTTTATTAATCGGGGTACCTTCCCACGTAATTTTCCCTTCCGTCGTTTCCTGTAAATCTAAAATCATTCGGAACGTTGTCGTCTTGCCTGCGCCGTTTTGTCCGATAAGCCCAAAAATTTCACCCTTGTCGATTGTAAAATTCAAATCTTGCACAGCGGTAAAATCTTTGTACCGTTTCGTCACATGTTCAAGTTTTAAACCCATGCCCATACTCCCTTCTCTTTCTACCTACAATCTATATACGGATAAGATTTTCATAAAGTTTCAAAAATTGGTTTATCTTTAAAAATCAAGATGAACATTTTAAAGATTATGTATGAAATACAAAAAAGACGGTGCAAGCTTCCGTCACACCATCCCTATTTCGCAAAGTTATGCTTTCATTTTTTAGCCCATCTATTACTCTTCCTCACCTAACAACACACATAATCCACAAAAATCCATCAGTGTTAAGTTGCCTTGTGCATGTTTTTCTCGCCACACTGGTAAGAAGCTACCCCTTTCTACTCCTTTTTGTAGTAAATGCGCCACTTTCGTGTTGTTATAAAACATCGCCTCTACACGATTGTGCAATGCCGGACTAGAGAACATTTGAATAGCAGGCCGTACATATTCGGCTAGTGTGGACGCAATTGAATGGCAGATTGCTTCAAAGTGTTTTTCGTATAAGGCAACATCTACCGTAGAATTGACAAAACAAATTTCAAGTAATACCGCTTGTTTTTTTGTATTATTTAAAAAAGCTAAGTCTAATCGTTTTTTCGCACCGCGGTTTACAAAACTAGCTGCTGTAGCAATTGCTTTACTTAAATTGGTCGCCAGTGGCTTAACTGCTTCCTCTTGATACAGTACTTCTGTTCCAATAGCGCGTGTTTCAATTCCTTTAATCGCATTAAAATGGACGCTCACATCGATTTGTCGGTCTGTTTTATTGTGCGAGTTCACTAAAAACTGGACGTTTTCACGCTGATTTTTAGATTGATTATCAACGATTTTATGGACCTTAATCCCTCGATGTTCAAGTAATTTCACAACCCGATCAACCACTTTTCTTGCTTCTGTCACCTCATCAATTAAACCAACCGCTCCTGACCCTACTTTCCAATGGCCTGGACTAATCGTAATCATTGCATTCCCTCCTTTACTTACTACTATCGAAATTTCTATCAATAATCGGGACAAAAAAACGCCTCCTGACTTGTTCAAGAGACGCCAATCTTAATTCTTTACTGGTAATGAGCAAAAATACATCCTCAAAATACTATTAGAGTAATAAAAGATATTAAGCTAAAGTGGTATCATAGCCTCCGCGCTTTGCCACAGCCTACACAGGAGCTAAAACAGGCACGGCCTGTTTGGATCTCCTGTGTAGGCTCCTGTGGCTATGGCGCGCTACGACAAAAAAGTGAATACTTCTCGATATTCTAGAAAAAACACTTATCTTCTCTATAAGGAATCACTTTCTTTCTATTTGTACGTATAATCGCCTAACTTCTACTATAATCAATGAGAATATTTCATTATTTTTTAGCAACTCATTTTTTATTGAACACTAGTTGCTTGTAGCGGAGGCACAAGACTCCTACGGGAAAAGCGAGACAATCAAGACCCCGCAGGAGCGAAGGATGAGCGACGAGGAGGCTTGATCTCGCCCGTGGAAAGCGAGTGCCGGAGCGGAAAGCAACGGTTACAGAAATGGTAATATATGTTTTGATATTTGTTCATTATGAGTTCTTTACTTTCAACTTAGATAATTGTTCAGTTGCAAATTGTTGTATTTTTGTAAAATCAGTTTCAAGTGCTGTATACGAAATCGGTTTACTAATAAAGTATCCTTGAATTTTATCGCAGTCGCTATGTAATAAATAGTCTAGTTGCTCCACCGTTTCAATTCCTTCTGCAACGACCTTTAAATTTAAATGCTTTGCCATCGATAAGATCATTTTCACTAATGCTTCATCGTTTGGATTTTCTAAAATATTCCCTATGAAACTACGATCGATTTTTAAGCAATCAATTGGGAAATCTTTTAAATAAGACAAAGATGAATAGCCTGTCCCAAAATCATCGACAGCAATGGCAACACCTAGTTCTTTCAGCTCTTTTAGTACAGGAATAATTTGCTTTGTATTCATCGTCATACTTTCAGTAATTTCTAGTTGAAGATATTGTGGCTTCAATTTTGTTTGTTGTAATGTTTGCCTTACAAAATTAACAAAATCCTCTTGATACAGTTGCCCCATCGATAAGTTAACCGCTACTTTCATCGGCTGCTTATATTTTTGCTGCCAAGCTACTGTTTCACGACAAGCTCGCTCCAGCACCCATTGACCAATAGGAACAATTAAACCACTCTCTTCAGCGATTGGAATAAACGCAAATGGTGAAATTAATCCTCTCTTTGGATGGCGCCAACGAATAAGTGCTTCTGCCGAGCGAATTTCCCCTGTACGTAAATTTAATTGTGGCTGATATTCTAAAAACAGCTCCTCGCGTACAATTGCATTTTTTAAATCATTTTCTAGAACAATGCGTTCCGACTGTGCTTTTTGCATATCTTCCGTATAAAAAGCTACATGTTCTAGACTTTTTTTCGCTTCATGTGTGGCAAACTTCGCAAATTGCAGTAAATCTTCTTCATGGATCGTATCTGTTGGATACAGTGAAATCCCAATATCAATATTACTATTTAAAGCAAAATGGTCGATAGCAAGCGGTTCTTCCATCATTTCTTTTAGTTGCTGTAAAAGGTTGTAAATTTTTTTAGCATCATCATGTTTTTCTATAAAAATAGCGAATCGATCTTCTGCCAGCTTGCACAATACATAATTTGCAGGTAAAAACTTTTGTAATCGCTCTGTAATCATAACGAGCATCTTATCGGTATATTTCGTACCGAGCGAATTTTTGATACTGTAATATCTTCCTATTCCAAAAACAACAAGCGCTTTATGAGACTCCTCTCGCTTTAAATTCTTTGATAAATATTCCATTAAATACCGTTCGTTTGGTAGTGTTGTTATTTCATCGTAATACGCTAGCTGTTTAATCTTCTGCTCTGACTGTTCTAACGATGTATTTGCTTCTATTAATTTATTAAATGGTTGTTCAACCGTTAAATAATAAATCGCTTTAAACAAGAGCAAATACGCTAAAAGTTGGAAAATATGTCCTGTAAAATTATAAATATCATATACATCCTTATAAGAGACGAACATAATATCGCTACATAATAAATAAAGCGATGCAGCAATCATTAGTATTGCTCGACGCGGCATCACTTTTATGCGTTTTACTAATAAAATAATTAAAGCAATTTGTAAAACTAAAGCGGTCATTTGCAAATTATTTTTTAATGGGGTTGTCCCATTTTCATCAACAAGTACTGGTAAAAGTTGAGTTGGCATATACACCATAGCAATTACGCCTAAACTGAAGAGAATACTGAGCGCATACGATTGTAATCGGCTACTACTTGAAACCTCTTTTTCTTCTAATAAAAAGACGATCAATAACCCTAATGGAAACATTATACGGGGAATAACGTAAAACCATGTAGCTAAATATGGACCACTTTCTTGAATAAAGTAGGGCATTCCTTTATATGCGATTGCGTGATTCACTTCTAATATCCCCGTCATTAAAAATAATGCACCCATATAAATGGTGCGGTTTTTCGGATTATATTTAGAAATTAACCAAATTTGTACAGCAATAGATAAAGAGAAAAAACAAATAAATATTTCAATGATTAGGTGAATTGTCACATAATTACGTTCACCAAAAATGCCATACAGCGGTTCTCGAAAGATAATTGCTACCCCTGCTATAACATATGTAAGTAAAACATATAAAAACAATGACTTCTGTTCATGCACTATTTGTTTATATGTTTTCAAGGATGTATCCCTCTCTTCGGCAAAATATTTTCTATTTTTTGTATGTATTGTATATTTTCTATACTAACATAAATAATATACATTTAAATATATCGTTTAAGAATTGTTTAAGAATATTTAACAATTCCTTTCTATTTATCTATAGTTAGGCTACAATCGATATGATATCAATATAGTAAGAGGTTATTATGGCAAAAAATAAATTAGTAGGTTTTACCCTTGTGATTTTAGGGGCCTTTTTCTGGGGAATTGGGGGAACCATGTCACAGCAATTATTCCAAAAGTTTGAAGTCGGGGTCGGTTGGCTCGTGACGATCAGATTATTAATCGGAGGCATTTTACTGTTGCTCACACAAAGCATATTTAAAGACCGCAAACAAGTCTTTCGTGTTTGGCAAACTGATGCCCTTCGTCTTATCATTTTCGGGCTTGTCGGTATGCTAGCAGTTCAATATACATATTTAGCAAGTATTAATTATGGAAATGCGGCTGTTGCCACTTTATTGCAATATTTAGCACCCGTGATGATTATCGTATGGTTAGTGCTAACAAAGAAATCCAAGTTCAGTAGGAAAGATTTTGTTACAGTAACACTTGCATTATCAGGTTGCTTCTTTTTACTAACAAACGGTTCTGTTTCTGCATTCGCTGTTCCGATGCCTGCTATTGTATGGGGGCTTTTAGCCGGCGTTACACTCGCTTTTTATACGTTGTATGCGATTCCCCTGTTAAAGAAATACGATTCGCTTGTAATTGTTGGCTGGGCAATGGTAATCGGGGCTGTCGCCATTAACCTAGTGTATCCTGTTTGGGATGTAAATGTATCCACTTGGACAGGCGAGACAATTTTTTATTTAATTATTGTCGTTATTTTTGGTACAATGCTTGCATTTTGGTTTTATATTGAAAGCTTGCAAACACTAACAGCGAAGGAAACGAGTTTACTTGGCAACATCGAGCCATTAACAGCTGTACTCGCAACTGTATTATGGCTTGGGGAACCATTCGGCACATTCCAATGGCTCGGTACAGGATTAATTATTTTAATGATGATTTATTTAGCGGTGCGAAAGTGAGGTACGTAAAATTTTCTGCCGCGTCTCTCAAAATAAAAAAAGTAGGGTGTCCTAAAAAGTAAACACTTTCAGAACACCCCTTTTCTACCTTATTCCTTCTTGCCAGCAATTGATAAATACGCAACAAATACAAGCATGAGCATGATGCCGACAACTTGCCACATCTGCATGACTGAACCGAGCCAAAGTACTGAAATAATCGTTGCAGTTACCGGCTCAAAGCTTGATAACACACTCGTTTCGACTGCCGTAATATATTTCATACTGCTTAAAAATAACACGAATGCAACGGTGCCAAAAATCACAAGCCCTGCAATCATCCACATCACTGTTGAATTAGCGAGTAACCCCCACTCATCTGTCGCCCAAATTCTCCCTATTATAGATAGCTCCATTCCGCTCAGTACAAATCCCCACGCCACAACGACTAATACTCCCCACTCTTTCATCAGACGTGCTGGGTATAATGTATAAAATGCGTAAGTCAAGCCTACTGCAACACCCCATATAAGTGCTGTTTCACTCACCATTAATGAACTGAGTGAGCCATTCGTCAGCAGCAAAAAGAGGCCACATAATGTACCGATAATGCCGATCACTTGTGCTTTTGGTGGCCATTTTTTATGCGTAATCGACACATAGAGTATAATAAAAATAGGCGCTAAAAACTGTAATAATGTAGCCACAATTGCATTGCTTTCTTCAATCGTTTTTACAAATGTAAACTGTAGCCCTAGCATGCCGACCATACTAAAAATAAATAACTGGTTACGCCATGTTGCTTGTCTCCAAATAGCAAAGACATTTGTACCCTTTACATGTAAAAAGGCTAATAACAGTGTACCTGCAATAATTAAACGAACAGCAAGCATAAACGAAGGGGTTATTTCTGTTGTAGATAACAACCATTCCATGATCGGACCTGTTGCTCCCCAGGATATCGATCCTATAATAATCATTAAAATTCCTTTTATTCGGTCCATAAAAACACCTCAATATCTCGAACCATTACTCAAATTTCTATACTCGACATAGTCTAGCATCTATTTCGGATAAAATATAGCACCTTTTTGATATAATAGAACATAACCGATGTGCGTTAACTAAAAAATTAAAGTGAGGTGAATATATGTATAGAACGATCGAAGAACGACTACAAGCACTTGAAAAACAAATTGCACGTCAAGATTTTCAAATTCAACTTTTACAAAACTTAGCAGCTAACCATCAAAAATATGCCATATACCAATATGTCATTTCAACGAATATGGACGAACATACCTTTTACTTACTCCAACAATTAACAAAAGATTACGAGGAAAAACTGAACCTTGGAGAGTCCTTTACATTACATGAATTTATCACTGCTGTTAAAAAGGTCTTATTACGAGAAGGGATTTATTTAACAAACGTTGAACTATCCGATTTTGTACCGAAATGGCTAGGAGGTACACTTGGCAGTATCGGCTTTTCTCTACCGCTCCATGATTATTTTTATGAGAAAGAATGATCCATCTGCATAAAATTACTAACAGAAAAATGCAATTCGAATCGAAGTCGAATTGCATTTTTTATCCTTTCAGAAATGCTACAGATAGTTCATAATCTTAACACGCCATTAATAAACATACGTTTCTAAAAAGCTTACGATTTCTTCAATCGTTCCATCAATTTCTTCTTCAAATACATCATTTTTAGTAAAAAAGCTATGAACAAGTCCAGATGCAATAGACTGTTGGACTACTACACCCGATTGCGCTAATTTTTTACCATAAAGCAATCCTTCATCACGTAATACATCGTTTTCTGCCACTAACAGAAATGTTGGGGGTAAGCCTGCTAACTGTCCATGAAGCGGTGCGATCAGCGGATTTTTAGCATCTGCTTCTGTTCGAATATAATAATGACCAAACCATTTCATTACATCACGGTCCAATCCAAACCCTGTTGCATAGGCTTCATATGAGTCACTTTTATAAGACAAATCCGTCACGGGATACAGTAAAATTTGTGCATCAATGTTTAGATGTTGTTCTTTCGCTAATAGTGCTACACACGTAGCTAAATTGCCTCCCGCGCTATCTCCTGCTACTGTAATAACACCATTTCCATGTAGTTGTGCTACCTCACTTTTTACCCACGTGAACGCATCATATGCATCATGTAGCGGAATCGGAAATTTAAACTCAGGAGCTAGGCGATACTCCACAGATACAACAACGGACTTTGTCTTCTCTGCAAGTAATGTACAGCTTGCATGACATGTACTTAAGTCGTTTAGTACCCAACCGCCACCGTGATAATAAATCATAATCGGGAAAGGTCCATCCCCTTTTGGTGTATAAATACGGATTGGAATGCTTGCACCGTCTCTTGCTGTCATTGTTCGATTGTCAATCGTCGCTACCGTACCTGTTTTCACAGTAGCTGGTGGCAATGCTGCTCGCAATGCTCTCGCTCTTTGCGGCGTCATTGTCGTTAATGAAGGCAATCGATTAAAATTTATTAAGTACTTTTTTACTTTTTCTTTTACATATGTCATCCATGTCACAACCTTTACTCATTTATAATACCTTTAATTCCGATAAACTTAATACACTTTATGATATAGCAATACGCTCTTGAATGCAAATAAAAAATCCTCCGTCTAACTGGAGGACAATGAAAAAATCTATTAAATAACAGTAGCGAGTATGTGAACGAATTTTTGTACACGTACTCGCTTTTTGTTTGAGGACACTGATTTCCATTCCTGTGGACGCTTTTCCCGAGCATGACCTCAACTAATTTTTTGTAACTTCACTATTTGAAATAGCCTAATTTTTTTCAGGATGATTTACTTTCTTCATATTACACTAATAAAATATCTTCCTCGTGATGCTTGGATTTCAAAGAAATATGGCTCATTTCTTTTTAATCCTTCTAATTTCACACTTTTGCCAGCCGGCACTTGAACTGGACCAAACAGTATATGACCATTTTTATCCTTCACTCGTAATAAAATATCACTTTCATTACTAATACCATTAACTAGTTCCTTATCCCAAAAAACACTATCAAACATAAAGGAATCTTCGTCGCCCAATTCCCCAAACTTTAAAGTTTCCCATTGTTCCGTGTCATCCATCACCTTTGCAAAAGCTCTTTCTTTTGGAAAGAATATTTGGTTAACAGCACCAACTTCTTGAATGACGAAGCCCCCTATAACGGTCATGATAAAGGTAAGCGCAATGGCTACAAATACTTGAATACGTCGATTTTTAATAATCTGTTTAAAAGGGGCTTTAGCCACGATGACTTCTTCTGACACCAGTTGAATCGTATTCGTTGGCTGCTCCATCATTTTTAAATAGCGCCCACATTGTTCACAATGCGCTACATGTTCTTCCACAACTATACGTGTCTCTTCACTGCAAAGATCATCTACATAAGATGGCAATAAATCTTTTACAATATTACAGTTCATAATCATCACCTTGTACCCTTTCTGCTAATTTTAATTTGGCCCGGTAATACGTTACTCTTGCCCAGTTCTCACTTTTATAGAATATTTCTCCAATTTCTTTAAAGCTCAGATTAATAGAAGCTCTTAGTAAAAAAATTTCACGATAAGGCTCATGTAACAAATGGATTTCTTTATGTAAGGAAATAAGATTATCTCTCCTAGCGAGCTCAACATCCGGTAAATCAACCGTAGACATTATATCCTCTCCCATTTGCATCATATTTTCTATACTCGTGGCTTGATAGCGGCTTTCCTTTTTTAAGTAGTTATAGTACGTATGCTTTGCAATTTGACATAACCAAACAGACATTTTACATTCCCCGTTATAACGATGAATCGATTTTACTGCCTGATAAAAGGTCTCTTGGGTCAATTCCTCGGCCAAATCTACATTATAAGTTAAACAAATAAGAAAACGCTTTACTTCATTTGCATAGGATTTATACACTTCACTTAAATCCTCCACCTTTCCCCTCCTCTCACCAAATTTAAACTGGGATACTTATATATAGATTTCAAACAGCATTCGTTACAAAAATTTCAATTTTTTATAAAAAAATATTATCATACAAAAAATAGGAGCTATCCTAATGATGGGATAGCTCCATTTTATCTATTACATACGCTTTAATTTCTCATATTCTAATTGCAGTTTCTCAATGCGTTTACGTCCTTCTTCGCGGTTGCGCATTGTTTCTGCTTGAATTTGTTTTGTTTCTTGAATACCTTGCATAATTGTTTGCCATGTTGTTTCAATCGTTTCCACAGAAATGCTTGGTGCACCTGATTGACGGGCAATATTTACGGAGTTTTGACGGATATTTTCGGCATTACGAATGAGCATTTCATTCGTACGCTTGTCTAACTCTGCCATCGAATCGGATACAAGTTTTTGGCGTTGCAATGTCACCGCATGAATCAACCCTTGTTTAAAAATTGGGATCGTCGTGACAAAGGCTGAGTTAATTTTAGCGATTAAGTTGTTATTACCCTGTTGCATCAAGCGGATTTGTGGTGCAGATTGGAAACTAACTTGCTGTGCCATTTCTAAATCATACTTTCGTTGCTCTAACAGTTCCATATTCCGACGAACTGTATCAACCTCCATTAATGCTTCTTGATCGCCCGCATTGCCTCTCGCTTCAATCGTTGGTAAATATACCTGTAATTGCTCTAGTTTCACATCAATTGCTGCTACATGCTCGCTTAATGAATGGAAATAATTTAAGTTTTCATCATACATTTGCTCTAATTCAATCGTATTGCGCTTCATTTCGATTTCATACTTTTGAATTTCCGTATGAACAGCGTCGACTTCTTTACTCATACTATCGTATTTCGCTAAAATACGTTCTAATTGTTCTTTACTACGATTAAATAAACGTTTTAAAAAGCCGCCCTTTTTTTCCTCTTCCATAAACTCTTTTGGATCAAAGCGGTCCATAATTTTATTCAAGTTATTTAACAGCGTACTTGATTTTTCAAGATTACTTGTCTTAATCGTCGCTAACATACGATCAGAAAATGTAGAAATCCCTTTTGCTGTTTCTTTCCCAAACTCTAGTACAGCAATTTGATTATTTACATCAATTTTGTCAGCTAGCTGTAAAACACGGGGCTCCGTTTTTAGTTTGATTTGTCGTTGTCGAATTTGTGATAATTCCTCATTGGATACTAATTGTGTTGGCGTAACTTCCATTACTTCCTGTTTTGGTTGTTCTGGTGTTGCCGTTCTTGCATCCAAATCGTCAAATAGTGGATTTTTCATTTCAGTCATTACAATTCCTCCGTTCTACAGTTAAAGGCTTACCCTTACTTTACCATACGAACTTCTACTCAAAAAGTTTCAATATTTCATACATTCAATTTACAGACAAAAGAACGATTTTTCCTTTACTAAAAATTCTAAAGTGTTAGAATAAGTATCGTTATGTTAAAAAAGGGGGCAAGATGGATGAAATTATCCGTCAAATGGAAAATTATAGGTATCGTTATTTTAATTGTCGTGATTGGATTAAGTTCCTTAGCTTCAATTAGTTCCATTATTATTATAAACAAAACAGAAGAAAGCGTTGTCGAACAAAGCGAATCGCTTGTAGACCAACTTTCCAATAACGTTACAACAGCACTTGGTATTTATGAAAAAGTATTGCTTACATATGCGGAATCAGATGAAGTCATTACCTATTTCAAAGAAAATGAAGGGTTATTTGACGAAGCAGACAAAACACTTCGTACAGAATTCGCGACATTTATGCATCATTACGGAGAAGCTTCAGGTATTTATTTTGCACAGGCAAATCGTATTTTATTTGAACCACATTTTGATGGCATTCAAGACATCGATGCGACGACTCGTAGTTGGTATATCGATAGCATGGCAAATCCATCCGTTGTTATATGGTCTGATCCCTATGTGGATGCAGCGACAGGTCAATACGCCATTACCGGTTCTAAAGCGGTTTATGTTGGAAATGAAGTGATTGGTGTACTAGGAGTCGATATTTTACTAGAAAGCTTAACTAATATGGTATCCGCAATTGAACTAGGTTATGGAGGCTATCCGTTTATATTAGATGACAACGCTACAGCTGTTGCACACCCTACCCTAGCCGGTGAAAGCCTCGCAAACTATGACTTTGTCCAGCAAATGAACAATACAAATGACACGAATAAATTAGAATCAACCATTGACGGTGAAGATCGAATCATTATTTATCAAAAGATTCCTGATTTAAATTGGACAGTAGGTGCGATTTACACGATTGATCAGTTACAAACGGTCGCGAAAGATATTCAAAAAATTATTTTCATTATTACTATTTTGATTTTAGTCGTCACATTTGTTGTACTATACTTTTTCATTTCACGTATTATTAAACCACTTTATACGCTTGGCACATTAATGGAACGCGTATCAGACGGTGATTTAACCGTACATATTGATGTAAAAAGTCGCGATGAAATCGGTCGCCTCGCACATCATTTTAACGACATGATTCATCATATGAAAAATATTATTCAAGTCGTAAAAAATTCATCAGCTAATGTAGAAGAACGCTCTCATCATTTAAGTGCAATGGCTGAGGAAACAAGCGCATCTGCAATCGAAGTTTCATCCGCTGTCAATGAAATTGCCATCGGTGCGTCAGAATCTTCTATGAATGCAGAAGCGGTGACAGAACAATCTGTAACATTGGCCGAAAAAATCCACAACATAAACGAACGCTCCCACGCTACTGAGGCTATTACTGCTGAAGCTGGCGAATTAAATGAAGGGGGCCGCGAAAAAATGGGGCTACTTCGAACAAGCTTTGCGTATTCAGAACAAGAATTACAACAAATGGGTACAGTCATTACTGCATTAGAGCATAAAATTGGCTCCATTGATTCTATTATGAATACGATTAGTGCCATTTCGGCTCAAACAAACTTACTTGCCTTAAACGCATCGATTGAGGCAGCTCGTGCTGGGGAACACGGGAAAGGGTTTGCTGTTGTAGCCAATGAAGTCCGAAAGCTAGCTGAACAGTCTGCTGACGCAACAGAACAAGTAAAACAGACAATTACACAACTTCAACAGGAGTCACAAATTGTCTCTCAACGCATGAATGATATGCAACAAACATTCAATGAATCGAATGATATTGTTGAAAATACAAGTAGCCTATTTACGAATTTAGCAAATTGTATTGATCGTATTAATGCATCGTTTGTAGCTGTTCACCACGAAATAGATGGTGTCAATCGTTACAAAGATGAAGTGCTACAGACTATTGAAAAAATGGCTGCAAATGCCCAAACATCAGCTGCTGCCTGCCAAGAAGTAAGTGCTACTTCAAATGAGCAACTGACAGCGATTCACTCCGTTGCCGTTGCCTCAGAACAATTAAACAACTTAAGCAACGAACTCGCTACAGCCGTAAGTCGATTTAAGCTATAATTAAAAGGGTGCTTCTCAAAACTGACGAAGCACCCTTATTTATTGGTATTGTTGTGATAATTCACGATACCATTGTAAATCCCCTGTTTTAATGGCTACTACTTTTAACTCGTAAATATCTTCTTCTAACAATTGGACTTCCTCATTTGACCTTAAATAATCTTCCGGAATCCAATATGATAACTTCGACACTTTTGGTGCTTGAATTAAATATTTTTTTTCTATATTATTTGCCTCTAAAATAAAAGCTGGAGTTTGTCGATATGACACCCATTGTCCTACTTCAAACATCTGTCCATTCCTCCTCATTCTACAACCTCATTATTAACTATTCTCAATTTTTATAAAATATAACAATTTCGCATTATCTATTTTTACCATTATGAGACCACGGCATTTAAAATATACATGTCAATCAAAATAGTTTTACCTATTTAGAGAGACACATCTTGGCGGATATCCATGAAACTTATACTTTTGGTTAATATAAAAATCTCCTAGCGTAATAATCTTTTACGTAGGAGATTTTCATTTTATATATTATACATTCAACTTTCTTCATCTATTGGAACAAACCCTGTTTCAACATATGTAATCGCACCTGTATAAGCATTAATCGATTCAATATGTCCGCCTGTTGGAGAATGCGGATAATCTATGCTATACATCAAGCTGTATATATTATTTCCCAAATCTACTCGCTCTACTGTTAGTGCGACATCCACATATTGTTTCACAATAGCATTGGCTTCTTCCAGTGTAATCATCGGTTTTGGTAACTCATTTAATTGCTCGTAAGGAATCGTTGAAATTACCATCGATTGTATATGCCCTGTTTCGTTATGCACAACAATTTCTGATGCTTTTTCCGATAAATAAATCCCTTGATGCTCGTATACGAACCGATACGTTGTGTAGTCATTTTCTACCTCGTCTACATAAAAAGGAGCATAGTTGTATATAGAAGCGGTATTGGGTGTTCGCTCAAACCTATACTTTTCATACGATTCCCCTACTGCATACTTTAATGCCTGACAAGCACGAATAAACGGTTGCTCTACTGTGGATTGTTGCAATGCTTCGTCTATGATTACGTCCCAGTAACGCTCTGCCTCCTGCTCGGTGTATTCCACACTTCCTTCTCTCCCACCAAGTAGTAATATTTCAAGCGGCTCCTCAATATGTACTTCTGGCAATACATCATAGCCAAATCCTATCATTTCAGGCCATTCGCTCATCTTTTTTACGTGTCCGTCTACTCCTACCCCATACATATCGTATGCTGGTACATACACATAATGCCAAGCATTTTCCATATGAATCGCTAACTGCATGAGTGGTTGCTGTAACAAAATAACTTTTGCTTCCTCAGGAGAAATCATCGTTTCTGGATATTGTACGGTATAATGTTCATGCATAAATGTTGCACTTGCTAACGTCCCGTCCCGTTTAATCGACAGCTGAAGACCTGAATTTGGCAGAGCAAGACGGTAGCGCGGCTCCACTTCTTCAAATGTAGCTAAATAATTCGCATCAAAGTCCACAATGACGTCGAGCTTTAAATTACGATTATCCAGCGCTTCCTTTATACGCCAAGCGATTGTCGAAATTTCCTTTGCTTCTATTTCAAATAGTGCATGATTGGGACGTACGATAGCATCCATCATCGCACTGTTTGTTAACGGTACACCTTGCTCCATTAAAGCATCCACATCATAAAAATCAATGCGCTGTAGCTGCCCTTCGTCCATATGTATTTCTCCGACTAATTCACCGCTGATGTCATAAATAAATTGAATCTCATCTTGCTGGACAATTCGAGCAAGTTGCTGATCAACAAAGGGTTGTAACTTTTCTAGCATCTTCTCACTCCTTTCCTCCTAGCATAACACGAGGACAGCCTTTCTTAATATAAAAGGCGATCTCCCCTGATGGAAGATCGCCTCTCAATTAAGCTAACGGGAACGTTAATTCCTGAGGAGGTTGTCCTTGTTTATTCATTAATCGAATACAAGTAGGCTCAATTTCCAGTGTAATCATATCATGTGCATTATCATTGATTAGGCCACGGAGAAAGTTCGTCACTTTTAACTTTAATTCATCGTCTATAAAGTCTGTCACTTTCCCTTCAATTTCGAGATAAGGGGCATCTTCATCTGACTCTGTATACCCAAACAAAATATGAGTATACGGGTTATTTTCGAGGTCCAATACTTTGGATGAATCATCTTCTGTCATCGTATAAAGCTTAAATCCTCTATTCGTAAAAGTCATATAACGTGCATAAGGCTTATCACCTTTTACTGTCACCATTGATCCGATTTTTTTGCTATCTAAAATATCTAAGATTTGCTCTTGTAAATTGTCCATCCGCCTCATCCCTTCTTAATGGAAGTTGATTTCCTCTCGGTTATCTCCACTTTTATTCATAAATCGCAGACGCTCTGGCTCAACCTTTAATAGGACTAAAGAGGACGCATCGCCTAAATAGTCTCCTTTATAATTAGATAAAATGCGCTCTTTCATTTCATCTATATTTGATTCTAATACTTTTCCTTCAATTTCTAAAAAGGTCTCCCCTAGCTCTTCATTTTCATACCCGTATAAAATATGAGTATGAGAATTCTTTCTCAGCTCGTCTAATTTCCCTGAATCTTTTGGAGTTACCGTGTACAAAGTAAACCCATCATTGGAAAATGTCATATAGCGTGAATCTGGTTTACCATTTGACACAGTGGCCATAACACCAACAGAATGCTTCGATAAAATGTCTAATGCTTGATCTCGTAATGAATTGTTCAACAATCCTCTCTCCTTTCACTTGATCATCTATGTATAAAATGCCCTTATACGATGTAATTAAACAAAAGGATGGAGAAAATCATTTTTTATTATGAACGGAAGCTAGTGCTTACCCTAATCACTACAAATAGTTAAAAATAACAATTCAAAATGGAATTAATACCCTATTCGCAAATAAAACGCTAGCGATGGCAATGCCGCTAGCGTTTTTGTATAGTTTTTATAGCTAAACTTCTAGTTATAGCCTTTTTCACGAGCTGCTTTTTCGTCTTGCATTTCCGCTTGCATTGCTGCAACAGACTGTTCTCGTCGTTTATTTTTCGCTTCAATTTGCGCTCGTTCTTCAGGGCTTGCATAGAGCATCGTTTCTTCTGCTGCTTCCATATTTTCCATCGTATTTTTCACCATGGATTGTAAACGCTCGACATTGTTTGAACGGTCATCTGGCTTTGCTTGATATTTGTTTGACATCAATACCCCTCCATCATGTATTTTCAAATGACAGATTTATTGTGGTATTCTGATCAAACTTTATACGCCTCTATTGTTAAAATGTTACCGCAACTTGTCCTATGTACTACTGGGCTAATGCTGGATGCCAATCTTTACATACATCGACTTCCCCTTGTGCATGGCCGTATAGTTTTAATTCATCGACCGTTAATTCGATAGAGGAATTTGAACTGCCGCATGCGGGATGCACTGTTGTAAAACGTTTTAACGACGCATCTACATATACAGGTACGTCTGTTACTAGCCCAAAAGGACAAACGCCACCAATGGAATGTCCCGTCACCTGTAAAACACTGTCTGGATCGAGCATTTTTGCTTTTACCGCAAATGTTTGCTTAAATTTCGCATTGTCTACTTTCGTATCACCCGCTGCAACGACTAAAATCGGTGTATCTTTTCCTTGAAAGCAAAGTGTTTTCGCAATACGTGCTGGATGTACACCAATTGCCTCTGCTGCTTCTTGTACAGATGCTGTGCTTTGGGCATGGACAACGATATCCCCCTCGCGACCAATGTTCGCAAAAAATGCTTGAACCGCTTGTAAACTCATAACTAAAACTCCTTTTATCTAATACCTATTTACATGATATAACCATTATACCGTAAAATAATTATATATTATCGGAACATTCAATTATCTACGCAAATTAACCTTTTGTTCCTTTAGAAGTGAAGAACAGGTGGCTAGCGAAAATACTTTTGGAAAAATTCATTATTCATTTGTCACAAATTTATATCCAAATCCTCTAACAGTTTGTATTCCGCTCCCTTTAGAATATGAATCTCCTATTTTACGCCGTAAAGTACTAATGTGTACAGCCACTGTTTTCGAATCAGCAATCCCATCAAAGCCCCATACTTCATTAATAATTTGCTCACTGCTGACGACTTTATTGGCATTTTCAACTAAATAAAAAAGGAGCTTCTTTTCTTTCGTAAATAAATTGACACGTTCACCATCTTTGTATACCTCTTTTTGATCTAAGTCGATTCGTAAATTATCTAGTTCAATGACCTGCTCATTTATTGTAGTGCCTTTTCTGCGTAACTGTGCTTGGACACGGGCAACAACCTCTTTTGGAATAAATGGTTTTGTAATATAATCATCGCCGCCAACTTCAAACCCTTGTAATTTTTGTTCGATATAATGATGAATCGTCACAAAAATAATAATGGTATCGAACTGCTTACGGATTTTCTTTGCAAAATCAAATCCATTTCCATCTGGTAAATTAACATCAAGCAAAATAAGATCGATAGGCGTTTCACATAATTGTTTTTCACCAGCTGCTAACGTTGTAGCGGTGTACACTTCAAATCCTGCATTTTTCAAATAGAGTACGAGCACTTCATTAATATCCCAGTCATCTTCAATGATTAATATTTTATTCATACTTCACCTCCCACTCGTGGTTAAGTAGTAGGATCTCACCTCACTTTTTTGTTTACTTCATTAATCATTCTTTAAAGTCTATTATAATATTTTCTATGTATTATTTATCATAATTTTACAAATAATTAAAATATCTTTGCATTCTACTAAAAAATAAGCTAGGTTTCATATGAACCTAGCTTATTTTGGCATTCACATCCTCCTCAATACAGAGGTAGAATTACTATCTTTCTTCATGTTGATACGCAATTTGTTTTTGTGTATCTAAGTACATTTGCTTGGATTGCTCGAGATCTAGCTTCATTTTGTCTGTTTCCACTTTGAATGTTTCTAGTCGAAGCTGTTCTAGTTCGATTTCTTTTTCTAGCATTTTTACTTGTATTTTCGCCTGTCCTCGGCGATGCGCTGTAATAATCGCTGTTAATGGGATAGATGCTACCGCTATCATCGTCACCATCACAATGAGAAAATCAATCATTTTCTACACCTCTAATCCGTAATTCACTACTAAAAACTTATACAAATTATACCAATAATGTTCTTCAAAGTCTTTAGTAAACCGCTTGTTAATTTTGAATAAAGCTTAAATGATGGAGTGGCCATACGACTACATCGACCGTACCGATAATTTGTTCTCGAGGTACAAAACCTACACGTTCATTCCGACTATCCATACTACTCTTACGATTGTCGCCGAGTACAAAATAACATTCTTCTGGTACTATTTCTTCCTCTAAGCACTCCTGTAAATTAAAGTCTTCCGTAAGTATATCCTCATCGGCTAAAGCTACTTTATGTCCTTCCAAATAATGCTCTTCAAACTTCTCGCCATTAATAAACAGCTCATCATTTTTATATTCAATATGATCACCAGGTAAGCCAATAATTCGTTTAATATAATTTGTGTCCTCATCTACTCGAAAAACAATGACATCAAAACGGTCATATTGGGATATTTTTGGACCAATTTTATTGACAATAACACGATCCCCACTGTTAATTGTCGGTAGCATAGAGGCACCATCAACGAGAATAGGTGTACAAATAAAATAACGCAAGACAACTGTCAGCAAAATCGCCGCGCCTATCGCGTTCAACCAACTGATTATTTCCTTTTTTATCATGTTCTTGTCCAAAAAAATCCCCCCTCTACCATTTCGGTACTCAGCCAAACTAGCGATCTCTCACAATACGTTATGCACTAGACAAAGGCGCTACAGCAAATGCACCTCAAAAATAGTGTATACTATATATTATTCCACTTACTTCTTTGGCAAAACAATTGCTAAAAATTCTCTATCGTCTAGTTGTTCTTGTATTATAGCCCTATTCCCTCTTATTTCAACTACTTGTTAGTAATTTCGCAACTTATTAACTAAAAATAGTTTCCAGTATTATGACTATAGCGATACAGAACAGCACATAGTTTACAGCATAGCTTTTTATCCGTTGGAACGACATATGCCATACAGTCTCTTTTATTGTTAATACTTTAAAAACAGCATGTCCCTTTATTTCTTGCATGACCGACACTAACCAGCTATTTAACATATAGTAGGATAACATCAGTAACGTCATATCGGCCCATAATGGCAAGATGAAATACAAAGGAATGGTTATCCCTACTAACTGTACATATCCCCAACGATAACGCTTATTACGAATTAATGTCTTTAGCATCAGCTCCGACGTCGCATCATTTGACCGTTTAAACAGCCTTCCTTTAAAAAAACGCGGCGCTTTTAATGTATGCTTTTCAGGCATTAAACTTCCTAGCTCTGGGTTCACCATGAAAATGCGCGCTTGCCATCGATAATACGCCTCTCGTTCCACACTAATATACTGGTCAAAATAGTGATTCGAGCGAATATGGTTCTTTTCGTAATAGACGATACAGCTAAAGATGAACAATATCGTGATGGATACAGTACTAAAGCTCGCATAAACAACCATCCCTGTTAGCCCTGCTCCGACGAGTAGTTGAACAATCGCTTTTATCCACTTATAAAAATGAAAAGACTTACTCACTAAAAAGTACAGCATCATACTGCAAACGATTTGACCAATTGCAAGTGTCGTAAATTGATAATGATGTACTAACAATGGTAAAAGTGCTAATAAACAAAGGCCCATATAAACAGCTTGTATGAACATCGAATACATAAAAGCACTTCGCTTTAACTGACGGAATGTCCGTTGATGTTGCAATAAAAACAGCCGATCCGCTGCCTCTTCAAATGTCCGCAAGTACCCCACACTTGCTAGTAACAGAAGTAAAAAAATAAAGGGAATAGCTGGCACATAATGAAAGAAGCCATACGCTCCGTTCAATATTGTTTCCTTATACAAGAAAAAGAGAAAGGCTCCAAATGGAAGGAACAAATACAAATAAGTTGTCCAATCTGCAATACTACTGAATATTTTCCGATGAAATCGCCATTGCTGTAAAAGACGGATTTTAAATAATGCCATCTGTCACACCTGCAATCAGCTCATCAAAGATGTCTAGCAATGGCTGCCCTTCATATTGCTGCAATGCTTGAAGTGCCCCTTGCTTTAAAATAGCGCCGTCATGCATACAAATAAAGCCGTCACAAATTTTTTCAGCCGTATCCAGAGCATGTGTCGACATTAGTATCGCAGCCCCACGACCTTTGTAGTCCTCGATCAGTTCAATGAGTTTTCGTATCGCTTGCGGGTCAAGCCCCATAAACGGCTCATCTAAAATATACAATTCATATATTGGCGTTAAGGCTAACACAAGCATCACTTTTTGCTGCATCCCTTTTGAGAAATGAATCGGATAGTCATGCAATTTATCCTCTAAACGAAATGCCTTACATAATGCTTTTGCCTGTTGTTTTAATTCGTTCTCCTCTTGACCAACCGTGCGGATTAATAAATCAATGTGCTCCCACAATGTGTAATATTCATATAGTATCGGGCGCTCGGGTACGTAGCCATATGTATCGATTTGAATATCTCCCTGAAAATAAGGAATCGTCCCCATCATTGATTGGATTGTCGTACTTTTCCCAGCGCCATTCGCCCCAATCAACCCGATTAATTGACCAGGTGGTAGCGAAAATTCGATATTATTTATAACAGGTTTTCCTTGCGTATATCCAGCTTCTTTAATGTGTATTGAAATCATGCATCATCCCTCTCTCTTATTTTGTTCTACGATTCAGCGAGAAAATAGTTTCATTTTGTTGCCTTAAAATAGTAAAGAGGTACGTCTCTTGTCCTTAAGAGATGCACCCCTTCTGCTCGTTTACCGCGCCTATTTTCCTTACTAATATTTATTTCAGCAAACTTACGAATAAATAGAAAGCAGTCCCCCATATAAACAGGGCGGATAGTTTATTAAATAATGTAAATACAACAGTCGATATTTGCATTTTCTTTAGTAACGCCCCTGTCAGCATAAGACCAAAAAACCATAGCCAAGAAATCAAAATACAGGCGAAGATAAATAACGACTGCTCTTGTCCACTGTATTTCACCGCATTTGTACCAATCACACCAATTGTATCTAGCAAGGCATGTGGGTTTAGCAAGGAAACGGATAATGCGAAAACGACTTGCTTTTTGATCGGTAATGCCTCTTTATCGTCCAACGCTGTGACATTTGAACGCCAAATGACAAAGCCCATATAAATTAAAAATATAATCCCCCCGATTAGCAATACGAAACGAAGCCATTCGAATTGTAACACGATGATAGATAATCCTAAGCTCGCTAACATAATTAAAATCGTATCACAAATGGCCGCAGTTACCGCAGCTGGTAATGCTCTTATTACGGTCGGTTGCATCACCCCTTGTGTAAATACGAATACATTTTGAACACCTAAAGGTAAAATGAGTCCAAAGGCTAAAATAATGCCATGTAGTATCGGTTCCATCTTTTCAACTCCTATTCTTTTCTATCGTATCTATGATATAACTACAATAAAAGGTCCAATTGGTTGGTTATTTACCCACCCAATTTAAAGGAGGGTTAAAATGCATTGGAAACCCGATCGTACGTTGTCTATTAGTCTATCTAAGCAAATTGTTCAGTGGATTACCGAAAACATACAAAATGGCGAGTGGCCGAGTGGGACGAAGCTACCGACTCAAAGACAGTTAGCCGTCATGCTTGGGGTCAATCGTAGTACGATCCAAGAAGCAATGGATGAATTAAAAGCAGATGGAATTATCTCTTCCAAAATAGGTTCGAGCACATATGTGTCCAACGCTTCCTGGAACATGCTAGTCAAACAAAAACAGCCGAATTGGCAAAAATATATTGAAGCAAGTATTCATAAACCAAATTACCAAACAATCCAAGTCATTAATGCGTGTGAACAAGACGATTCGATTATTCGTCTTAGTACAGGTGAATTAGCGCCAAGCTTACTACCTACTGCAAAAATCCAATCTTCCTTGCAGCAATTGCAGTTAGATGGTAGAGCGATTGGCTATTCCTCTCCGCAAGGAAGCCTACACTTACGAGAAGCACTTTGTCAGTATTTAAAAAAGCGCAGAATTATAGCATCTCCTGACAATATTTGTATCGTTTCTGGTGGATTGCAGGCACTGCAGCTGATTGCAGTTGGCTTATTAGAGACAGGCTCTATCGTGTTTCAAGATCCCTTTTCTTATTTGAATTCAATTCATCCATTCCAATCTTTTGGCATGGACTTACAAAGTATAGAGCTATCAAATCGAAATACAACAGCTCTCGAAAAAAGACGCGGGCGACGTCAAAGCATTTATTATGCTATCCCTACCTTACATAACCCAACAGGGGCTATTTGGTCTATGGAAGAAAAACAATCATTTTATGACATGTGCAAAACATTACATTTACCAATCATTGAGGATGACGTCTATTTTGAACTGGCCTTTGAAGAACTTACCCCACCTTTAAAAGCAATTGACACAGCAGGGCATGTACTCTATCTAGGTAGTATGTCTAAAACATTAAGCCCGGGGTTACGCATTGGCTGGGTTGTCGCACCATCCCCGGTCATTAAAAGATTAGCCGATATAAAAATGCAGATGGATTATGGCTCCAGTGCCTTTTCACAAGAAATTGTGACCCATTGGTTAACGACAGGGCTATATGAGCAACACATACAGGAACTAAAAGTAGAATTGAGACGGCGAGCGGTACTAATGGAAGGATTGTTGAAGCAATACTTTACAGATATCGCCTCTTGGCAATCGCCAAAAGGCGGATTTTATATATGGATTCGGTTTCATCAGCCGATTGTTACGACCGACTTTTTCTTTCAGCTATTAAAACAAAAAGTGCTCATTAATCCCGGCTATATTTACGAACCAAAAGATACGCATCATATTCGCCTCTCCTATGCTTACGCCTCCGATAGTGAATTACAGTCAGGGCTTCACATTTTATATGAAGAAGCGATGGGTAAGATGAGGGAGTGTTAGATACCCTTTCATAAAAGCAATCGACATTTCATTTTCTTTAAGAAGGTAAGCGTAAATATGAGTATCTACGATTGGTTGCTATGAAATAATAGAATGCGTGCAATATCTCACACTAATGAAAATATGCACGCATTTTAAATCTTCTTTATGTAAATTATTATAAAATATTCAATACGAACTGTAATTTGTTTTTCTTTTGAGTTTCAGATCATAAACAGTCGATACACTATTTATAAATTTTTAGCGGAAAATGCTAGTATCGCCCTCTAATACTTACTTCAAATATTGCTCGATTCGTTCAATGACGGTTATATAATAAGAGACGAGATGTAGTACAAAATCCTTTTTCCCTATTATTTTATTCATCGTAATTTGCTCTCCAACAAGCCCTACTTCAAATCCTGTCACCTCACTTGATAATAGCTTGTCTTGCCAAAATCCTTTAATATGAGTAAACGGCACTTTTACAATTCCCCCTACTTCCTCTAGTTGCACGTTAAACTGCTCAAATGCCCCATTCCGCATATACAGAAATACATTCGTCGATAAAGTTCGCCTTTTTCATACAGGACGGGATTACACCTAATGAAAGGCGATTTTGGAATTTCACTTCAATGCCAAGCTCTTCATGTAATTCTCTCACCTCATCTTCTACCGTTTCGTCAAACACTTTCTATCATAAAGAACATTTTTCATTTTTAGCGAGAGTGTTTGGAAAATATTTCGTTATAGTAGATAGAAGAATAAAAAGGAGGAAAAACATGGTTGATTTTATCCAACGACTACAACAACACGAAGAAAAAGCACTCCGTTATGTAGTCCAGCAGTATTTAGGGTATATCAAAGCAATCGCGCATAAAATTTTAGGCGACAGTTTCGGACATATGCTAGTCGAAGAATGTGCAAATGATGTATTTTTGCTCATTTGGCAAAAGTGTCATCAATTTGAGGGAGATGAAACAGATTTTAAAAAGTGGCTTGGTATAATCGTAAAATATAAAGCAATCGAACTCTATCGAAAACAGCAAAAATATCAAGATACCGTTTCAATCGAGCAGGCACCTCCACAAATTTCGCAAGACAATATTGAAATACATTTGGAAAAGTCATTTGAAAAAGAAATATTGCTAATTGAAGTACTGCATTTGCCCCCTTCAGAGCGTGAATTATTTTTAATGAAATATTATTTGGATTACACAAATGGCGAAATCGCTGACATTTTACATATTTCCAAAGCCGCAGTTGAAAACCGGCTTTATCGTGGAAAGAAAAAGCTAGCGAAAAATCCAAAGTTAAAGGAGTGTTTATCTTGAAAGGCGAAAAAGATTTTTTGCGTATCGATATTGATGAAATTGAATCTTTTGACGTGTCAAATCATGAGGTAAAAACCGTCATTCAACATGTTTTACGAGAACCTAAAAAGGTCTACCGTGTATCTAAATGGGGGGTGGCGGCTGTACTAGCAATTGGCATTGGCTCTATTAGTATATTATCGATACCTACGATCGCATCAAAACTGCCAATCATTGAACAGCTTTTATCGTACTTTTCAGAAGACAAAAAACTCGTTCTCTTTAACGACTATGCAACTGCATTCGGACAAACCGCCGAAAGCAACGGCATGACAATGAAAATAGAAGATGCTGTTTACGACGGTTATTTAGTTTCCATTGCCTTTTCTATCGAATCTGAAAAACCTTTAGATGATTTACAATTCGTGAAAAGTATACCTAAAATCACTGGTCATGAGTTGTATAAAGCGGAAGAGCATATGCAAAAGGTAGATGAAAATACGTATATTGGCTTTTTAACCTATGAAGTAGCAGATTCCGCAGCACAAAACTCATCTATCGAATTAACTTGGTCGCCTAAAGGCTTTTACGATAACCATTATAATTCGGTCATTTCTGGTGACTGGACATTTTCTTTCGAACTGAACAAACTCGATTTACAGGAAACAATCGTCGATAAAACAATTACAAGTGGCGTGCGAGATATTGTCATTGATCGCATTGCTTCTACAGGCTATACAACCATTATCTATTTTAGCGGTGACATAGATTTTATGACTGAATTCATCTTCTTAAATGTGAAAGATAATTTAGGAAATGATTATCAATTTGCGCCTACCCATGGGCAAATGGTTACGAATGATTTTCTTACTGGAACCGTACCGATTTTTGGCTTAGATCAAAACGCCTCTTCCCTACTTGTGACACCGACCATTTACACAATGACGGAAAATAAGCCCTTAACAAAAGAAGAGACTCTTGGAACAGTAGAAGTTCCATTAAAATAGAAGCTATGCATGTAATAGCACTATCGTTTTCTACATCTTTGTCGAAGGATTAAATATAATGGAATACTATTGGAACGTTACAACATGTACTATAAGGAGGCTCATTCAATTTGGAGGGGTTTGAAATCTTCATTTATATTTGTTTAGTAACTGCAATTGCATTCTTTATTGTTGCGATGCTTCTAAAAAGGAAAAAGAACGATCAATTCATCGGTACAATATTCCTGTCTTTCCTTTTAATTAGCGTAACTATCGTAATCATCAGCTTTTTTATTGGTGGTTGGAGTGGTATGGGGATTGGATTGATGGGTCTCTCTATTTTTATCGGTACTATTATTGGCATTGTTCTAACAAGCTTGCTGCAACTTTTTAAAATAACCTAAATTTCATCTAAGGAAACTATGTAAGCTGGCTCATACTAGTGGTGGGCTTGCTACCAAAGGCTAAGTACATTTCTACTACGGCTGACGTGTAAGATTACGGTGTTCCATCACCACTCCGTATCCAGTGCATCTGCGCTCCTTTTATGTCCAAACGAGGATTTGGGAGAGGTTTATAATTCAATTAATATAGTTAACTTCAAATGAATTACAATTATTTAGTAATATAGCATTTATTTGATACTAGAACTTCCGTGTATTTCAAACGTATTAAAGTAAAGTTAGTATTTTTAATTAGGGGATGAATGGATGGTTAGAAAAAGAGGAACGTACCAAATAAAAATTCTTGATAAGCAGCTTATTTGTGTATTTTGTCAGAATGATGAATTTCAGCATCGTGAGGTTTATATGGATTTAAGCCCTTTAGGTGAAACAGTAACGGAGCAACTTACATTGCAATCATTTTCCTGTACGTCATGTGGCGATATCCGAATGTTTGAAGAAAAGAATCGCTTCGACCATACGTTACAAAAACATGTATCGATTATTGAATATATGGAAGTGATAAAAGAATGAGTGGTACAGATGAACATTTACTCCCCCAAAAAAGTCGCATCACGATTTTTGATGAGCCTATTATTTGTAGTTTTTGTACACATGATGTGTTTATTCCTTATGAAGTGTATGTAAATGTTGAACAGCCAGGTATCGGTGTACGTCATGTTCGTTATATAGCAATTTGTCAGCATTGTGGGCAAGCGAAACAATTTGGCGATCCAAGCCATTATGATGCTGAAAAAAATACTTATATTTGGGCATTGAATCAGTATTTAATTTCGATTAAAAATAGAAATTATAAGATTAAAATTTTGTTGTATGTTGGAAAAAGAAACGATGATAAAATAACCTCTTTTATAAATAAGCTTGCTGAACATTTTAATATAGAAGTAGAAAATATAAGTAATTTAAAAGGTGGAGCAGTACTTCAAATAAAGATATCTAGTTTTAATGATAGACAAACAATTAGGTCTACAATCATGTATAGTGCGAAGTTGCTAAATGTAACGATTAAGGACCTAACTATTAAATAAGAATATGTAAGCAATATTTATTTTAAATTGAAGTTCCTTGTTCTGTTAAGAATATAATATTTTCAGGATTGCCGAAGTGGGCATAACCTCTTTTTAAGAAATAATTAAATAAGCAAACCTCAAAACATCAAGTTGATCTTAGCGAAATAATGTGCCATGTTACACTAAAAATAAAGTAACAGGTTATTACAACAAACTTTGTAAAAGTGCCCAAACATGCTTTGGGTGCTTTTTTTCAACTAACGTAACCAACTTAGTTGAATAATGAACAAGAATGTATTGTAAAATAATGTGAGAAACGTCATGTATAATAGAGGCTCATAAAGAAAGTTGTATGAAAAATAGCCGATACAAATTGAAGACTTAGGAGATGTGTTAATTTGGCTTATATTCACGATTTTGGAATAATTGAATGTATTGAAAAAGATAAAGATTATATTGGTTATGAACCTGAAAAATATAATTGCATAGGTGTAGATGGTGATTGAGAAAAAGTATTGTAAAGAGATGTGGAACTTGTACATTGCCCTAGAAAATGATGAAATTCATGAAGATGAATTTTATAATGTTATTAAAAAAGCAACCGATGAGTATTACAAGCTTAATGATGAGTTGAGAGAGTTATTAGAAACATATTTTGTTACTATCTATACTGATTTGATTGAAGTAGTTGAAGATTAATCATTCTTATTCAACTATCGAAAGCTTTAGTGAAACAAGGATTTATATCGTATACATAAATAAACCTAATAACGTTCCCAAATGAAACCGCTTTGGGTGCTTTTTTTACTAACGAAGCAGTAAAGTTAAAAATTGGACTTTTCTTGTAGAAATATAGAACTGGATAAAAATACAGAGGGGAGAGAATTAAATGGAGTTATACATTGAACATTATGTTACAATCCTACTCTTAATTTCATTTGTTTTTTTTTATGCTATTACATCGTGGTTTGCTGGAACAATTGAACCTTATAGAGATTTACTAATAACTATTGCAGTCGTTCACTTTGTTATGTCAAAACTGATAACTATAAAAAAGAATGAAGAGAAACAAGGGGAATAGTTATTGAACTAACGGAGGCTTTAGTACAACAAAGATTTATAAAATATACACGCAAATCAGAAGTAACGTTCCCAAATGAAAGCTAGGAAGTACAAAAAGAGCCGTGAAACACTATTAATTCAACGTTTCATGGCTCTTCCTATGAACATCATTTATACCACTTTTTATGCAAAATCGACAAAAATCAATCATGGCAACGGTTGATAACCATTTTGAGCGATGTTACATAAGCTTATTTAATGAATAACTTTATGGTCATATATTGAACATAATGCCCTCTTATTAGTTTAGTCTATCTAACTAAAGGAATGAGCTTTCTCATTCGGAAATCTGTAAAAGCACCTAACACTCTACAATTATCGCAATGTCATTCCCATAAAGTCACGCATCTCTACGCTTAATTCATTTAATTGCTCAATAATCGTGCTGAAATCTTGTACAAGTGTGGCTTGTTCAGATGTCGCTTGATTAATTTGGGATAAATTCTCACGTAATGTATGTAAGTTCGAATTAATATTTTTCAGTGCATCTTCAATATTTTGAGTCGCTGATGACGTTTGAGAAGACAGCTTCCGCACCTCTTGCGCCACAATATTAAACCCTGCACCGTGTACCCCTGCACGGGCTGCTTCAATAGATGCATTTAGTCCAAGTAAATTCGTTTGATTGGAAATATTTTTAATTAAATCTGTAATACCGTTAGAGCGTTCTGCATCTTCTCGTACTTGCTCAGCCTGAATATTGATTTCATGTGTTGTGGCAGCTAACTGCTGAGAATGCGATGCAATCGTATGCACTTTGTCGTGTAAATTATTAATAATCCCGTTCATGGATTGCATATAGCCTTCAAGCTTTAGCTTATTTTCAATCGGTACACCAAAGCCAACTGCCCCTATAACTTTTGTGCCTTCTTTAATCGGAAACGCATAGGCATTAAACTCTACGCCGTATACTTCTTTACCAACGATTACATCTGGCTTTTGACCACGCAGTGCTAACACTAAATTTTGATCATCCGCGTTCATTTTTTGCCCTGCTTGATAACCTACATTGATTTTCCCACTCGGTAAATATGCTTGCACAATTTCATCTCGATCTACGACAACCATTGTCGCCTCACCCTTCATTGCTTCATGTAAATATGGCAACGCTATCGCTAACGCTTGTACTTTATCCATCGTAAATCCCCCGAATATTTTTTTTATTTAGAATTTTAATTTTACCTAATTTTACGGATGAATAAAATAGCTTTTGGATATATGTTACATTTTTGTACTTAACTCAAGGGATATTCGGTCCATAGATAGCAGCAACTTAATCATTATGCTAGCTATAGCATAAAAGTTAATGAAAAAATGAGTATCGAAAGAACATTCTCTCGGTACTCATTTTGACTGCGACTACCAAATAGGTGACCAAGTTGTTAAAAATTGTATTGTTCGCTCCCTGCCAATGCTAATTAATTGTTGCTTCGTTTCTTCATCCAGATCAAACTGTGTCGCACTATAGTTTTCAACTGGAATAAAAATAATATTTTTTTCATGCTTTCTTGAAATATAGCGTTTATCATGTGCATCTTTCATCGTCGCAAAAAGTCCTTCGAATAGCTCAATGGCATTGTCAATTGTTTGTGGTGGCATTTCTTCGCTATTATGGCTTAACTTCATGCCAAGTACGGGGCGCTCTTTATGGCCATTATCATAAATCCACATTGGAAAATTACTTAGTACGCCTCCATCTACAATGACCGATTCCCCCTTTCCATTTTTTAAATACACAGGCTCAAAGAAAAAAGGAATGCCACAGCTCATACGTAACGCACGGGAAATAGGGAATTTCTTACTATCAATACCGTATTTTTTTAAGTCATCTGGCAACACAATCATGCGTCCATTTGTTAAATCAGAAGCTACAAGCTTTAAAGCGCCACGTTGTAAATCTCCAAATGTATATACACCTTTTGTCGCCAGTTTTTGATAAAACCACTTTTCTAATGTCTTGCCGCGATACAGCCCTAATCGCCTATATAAGTTAATCCACTTAAAAAAAGGAATGTTGAAAAATAATTTAGGTGGATCAAGTAATGTGCTTACATCTAGTTCATCTAGAATCCCTTCAATTTCTTTTACACTAAAACCCGCTGCAATGAAGCTTGCTAAAATCGCACCTGCACTTGTACCTGCCACTCGCTGAAATTGTATACCACGCTCTTCTAACACTTGAAGAGCGCCTACATAAGCAAACCCTTTAATACCGCCACCGGAGAACACACCATCCACAATCATTTACGTCTCCCTCTCCGTTCTTTTTTCTAGTATAAGAACGCTACATGCTATATGTTCCACCTATTCCGTTATAAGAGTCGTTACGTTGCTGATTAAATGCTTTCTATACTGAACAAAACACCTACCATCTGGCGCTAAATAGAAAAAAACAGCTTACAAAGTTTGTAAGCTGTTTCACTTTATTTCTTATTACTCAATGCCTTGTGTCCATTCTTTCACTTTTTCTGCATTGGCATTGATCCAATCTGTTGCTGCTTCTTCAGGATTCTTACCACCGTTAATGGCTAACATGACTTCTTCAATATCTTCAGCCGTCCAGTTAAACGCATCTAACACTTTATATGCATCAGGTGCATCTTCCTCTAAGCCTTGACGTACAAATGTATTGATTGTTTCTTCTCCACCGAATACACCTTGTGGATCTTCTAAATATTTCAGGTCGTATGAAGCGAATTTCCAGTGTGGAGACCAGCCTGTTACAATAATTTCCTCTTCATTTGCAATCGCTTGATCTAATGCTACTGTCATGGCACCCGATGAAGAAGGTAAAAGCTCCCAATTTGCAAGATTCGGATAGTTTCCAATCGCTGCCTCTGTTGCACTCATGACACCCGCACCTGCTTCAATTCCTGTAATCGTTGAACCAGCCTCAGTCGTTAAATCTTCAATGGAGTTGACATCCATATAGCTTGGCACAACTAATCCAATTTTTGCACCTGTTAAGTTTTCACCTAAGTGCACTAAATTTTCTCCATATTTATCTAATTGAGCCGCATGTGTTGCCGGTAACCAACCCGCTACCATTGCATCGGCCTCTCCTTTTGAAACAGCTTCCCACATAATGGCATTATCTAATGGTGTTAGTGTCACATCATACCCAATATTTTCAAGCACTTGCCCAATTACATGCGTTGACGCAATTTCTGTATCCCATTCTACATACGCTAAATTAACTTCTCCAAGCTTTTCCTCTGTTGTTGCTTCATCTTCTGCACATGCTCCAAGTACCATACTTACCCCTAAAGCTGTTGCTGCAAATGGTAATTTCTTTTTCATTTTTCTAATCCCCTTTAAAACGATTTTTTCTTATTGAAACTTTGTGTTAGTCGGTCTGCAATAATCGCAAAAATAACTAAGCTTAATCCTGCGACAAATCCATTCCCGACCTGTGCTCGTTGAAGTGCTGATAACACTTCACGCCCAAGCCCCGGCGCACCAATCATAGAAGCAATGACAACCATGGATAAGGACAGTAATACCGTCTGGTTAATCCCTGCCATAATAGTAGACTTCGCTAGAGGAAGCTCTACTTTGAAAAGCTTCTGCTTCCCTGTACTACCATAAGAATCTGCTGCTTCAACAAGCTCTTTTGGTACTTGGCGAATGCCTAAATTCGTAAAGCGTACAGTTGGTGGTAAAGCAAAAATAACCGATGCAAACACACCCGGTACAACGCCGATTCCAAAAAACGCAACTGCCGGAATTAAATACACAAATCCTGGCATTGTTTGCATAAAATCAAGAATTGGCTTAATGATGCCTTCAGCCACTTTACTTTTAGACATAAGTATCCCAATTGGAACACCTAGAATAATTGCGATAATACTCGCAAATAAAACGAGCGTAATCGTATTCATCAATTGATTCCATAAATCTTGGTTATAAATAAATAGCAAACCAATGACAGAAAATAACGGCAAACCGAAAAGTTTACGTGTTGCAATATAAGCTAATAATGCAATGAGTAATATAAATAAAATCGGTGGGATAGCAGCAAGTAAGCCTGTAAGTCCTTCCATTAAAAATGTGCCACTAGATTGAAGAGACTTAAAGAAACTCGCAAATGTGTCCGTTAACACGTCCATCATTGTTTCTACTGTATCTGCTACTGGGATTGCTGGAATTTGATTAAGCATTAGACGTCACCTCCTCACTTGATGAAGCAAGTGATTCGATAATAACGCCTCGAATTAAAACCCCTCGTAACTTTCCTTGATCGACAACGGCGATTGGTGTAGGACTGTCGGAAATAATCGGCAGCACTTCTTGAATTAACGTTGTTGGCTCCACACAAGGCATATCCTCTTTTACAAAAGGTAGAACCGATTTCTCCCCTTTTTTCGCAGCCTCAAGTGCATCACTTGCGGTAATATAGCCTTTGAATTGACGTTTCTTGTCGACTGCAATTAGCACACTAATTTCCTCTTCACGCATACGCTGAAGCGCTACTTTAGGTCCATCACTTTCAATATTCACGGTCATTGGACGCACCATAACACTTTCAACTGTTAATACTTTCGAACGGTCAACATCCTCTAAGAATGTACGAACATAGTTATTCGCAGGGTTTGTTAAAATTTCTTCCCCTGTCCCTATTTGCATGATTTTCCCGTCTTTCATAATGGCAATACGGTCACCAATACGAAGTGCTTCGTTTAAATCATGTGTAATAAATATAATCGTTTTCTGTACTCTTGCTTGAAGCTCTAATAATTCGTCTTGCATATCTTTTCGAATTAACGGATCGAGGGCAGAAAAAGCTTCATCCATTAATAAAATCTCTGGATCATTCGCAAGTGCTCGCGCTAGTCCTACACGTTGCTGCATTCCACCAGACAATTGACTTGGGTATTGGTCTTTAAACGCTAATAACCCCGCATTTTGTAAAGCTTTTTCTGCTTTCAATCTTCTTTCTTCCTTAGCCAATCCACGTACTTCTAACCCATACTCTGTGTTTTCAAGAATCGTACGGTGCGGAAATAACCCGAAATTTTGGAATACCATACTCATCTTTTCACGGCGTACCGCTTGTAATTGCTTTTTATTCATTGTTGAAATATTCTCGTTATCTATGAAAATATCACCACTTGTCGGTTCTATTAAACGGTTTAATAAACGAATTAACGTCGATTTCCCACTACCAGACAACCCCATGATGACAAAAATTTCACCTTCATTAACAGTAAAGTTTGCATCATAAACACCAACTGTAGCACCTGTTTTTTCGAGTATTTCTGTTTTACCCTTTCCTTGCTCTACAAGTTTAAGAGCTTGAGAAGTATGCTTCCCAAAGATTTTGGTGACATGCTCAACTCGAATCTTTTCCATTTTTTCACTTCCAATTTCTATAAAAATTCCCTATAAGTACTTCGACTCATAGTAACAACTTAATGGTAACGTAAAGTTGTTACTTATGTCAATATAACTTTCTTACATAAAAACTAACTTAATCGATGAAAAGGTTTTCATAATCAAGCAAAATACGGACCTATCAAGATTTCAATTTTTTAAATTAAATAGTGAATAGCATGTAATAGAACTGTAATGATTCCTACATTTAGGTGTATCACCAAAATTCAAGATTGGTATTTATATATTGTGCATTTTAATGTTCTAGCATAACGATTGACTTTAAAAATCAGCCTAGTTTTGTTTTGCTCGCGTCGGAGGGTTTTGATCGGATGCAGTGACTTTTTGCTCGGATACGGTAGGATTTTGCTCGCACTGGAAGTTTTGACCGGATACAGCGGCTTTTTGCTCAGGTAGCTGTAGCTTTTTGATCTTTCAGTGTCGACAGTTTGAGGATGATTTATATAACTACACTCCCCCTCTCTGTTCCGTGTACTAAACATAATTTATTTATAAAACATCAACCATAAGTTACGGTAATAACTCATTTTAAAAATCTATAAAATATTACATAATATTCTAATTATTCCACCTTTTCTTCCCCTTACCTCAACTGACCCTTTCATTTACTATAAAACTGACTATTTTAAAAAGTTCAGATAATTTTATAATAAGCTCATACTAACATTAAGGAGTGTTACAAAAATGTCTATTTTAACAGGGTCAGAGGTTGTAAAACGCGGGATGGCATTAATGCAAAAAGGCGGTGTCATTATGGATGTCGTCAATGCAGAGCAAGCTAAAATTGCAGAAGCAGCTGGTGCGGTAGCCGTTATGGCATTGGAGCGTGTGCCTTCTGATATACGAGCGGCTGGTGGGGTTGCACGTATGGCAGATCCACGTATTGTAGAGGAAGTCATGGGCGCTGTGTCCATTCCGGTTATGGCAAAAGCACGTATCGGTCATATTGTAGAGGCACGTGTATTAGAGGCAATGGGTGTGGATTATATCGATGAAAGTGAAGTATTGACACCAGCCGATGAGGAATTCCATTTACTAAAAAGTCAATACACAGTGCCATTTGTATGTGGTTGCCGTGATTTAGGCGAAGCAGCACGACGCATCGGAGAAGGCGCGGCAATGCTTCGAACAAAAGGAGAGCCAGGTACAGGTAATATTGTGGAGGCAGTTCGACATTTACGTAAAGTAAATGCACAAGTACGTGCTGTCGTTGCAATGAATGAAGACGAATTAATGACAGAGGCGAAAAATCTAGGTGCTCCATTTGAAGTACTACTAGCTATTAAACAAGCAGGTCGCTTACCAGTTGTAAACTTTGCGGCAGGTGGGGTTGCGACGCCAGCCGATGCTGCGCTTATGATGGAACTCGGAGCAGATGGTGTATTTGTCGGGTCAGGTATTTTCAAAGCAGAAAATCCTGAAAAATTCGCGCGTGCTATTGTCCAAGCAACAACACACTACCAAGATTACAAGCTAATTGCAGAAGTTTCAAAGGAAATTGGCGTGCCAATGAAAGGGATTGAAATCCGCCAGTTAGCACAAAGCGAGCGTATGCAGGAGCGTGGCTGGTAATGAAGATTGGTGTACTTGCTTTACAAGGTGCCGTGACAGAGCATATAAAAGCAATTGAAGCTTGCGGTAGTGAGGCTGTCCCCATTAAAACAGCCGCGCAATTACAGGACATCGACGGACTGTTATTGCCAGGTGGCGAAAGTACAGCGATGCGCCGCTTAATTGACTATGCGAATATGCTCCCTGCCCTCCAACAATTTGCTGAAAACAAGCCAGTATTTGGCACATGTGCCGGACTTATTCTACTCGCTTCTTCTGTGGAAGAGGAAGAAGCACACATTGGACAGATGCGCATCACGGCTCGTCGCAACGCATTCGGTCGTCAAATTGATAGCTTCGAGACACCTATAGCAATTCAAGGCGTAAGCGACCATTTCCCTGCTGTCTTTATTCGCGCACCTAAAATTGCTGCTGTTGAAGAACAGGTGGAAGTGCTTGCTGTATTAGACGGCGATATCGTCTGTGCTCGTGACCGTCACCTCCTTGCTTGTTCGTTCCATCCAGAACTAACAACGGACCTGTCGTTAATGAACTATTTTATTGATATGTGTAAATAAAAATTTTCTAAGCTACCAATGATAAAACCCGTACTTTGATGAAAATCATCTCAAAATACGGGTTTGTGTATGTGATAGAATATAGTTAACATGTTTATACAAAACAACGGACTTCATCTTTTGATTAGTTTGTACATAATGGTTTGCATCACACTTTGAGGTAATAACTTAGAAGATAACAACAATAGCTTATATCTAATATTCGGAACAATCATGCTCTTTTTAGCATGTATTCCTTTAAATATAGCAATGGCTATACTTTCAGCAGGAACCCCCATTATATTGACCAAGTTATTAAGGCCTGTCATCGAATTTGTATATGCAAACGCTGTTTTTGTCGGACCAGGACACACTGCCGTCACAATAATATCTCCCTGTTTGTTTAACTCTGTATGTAAAGCTTGGGAAAAATTCAATACAAACGCTTTTGTTCCACTATAAATCGCCATTTGTGGCGTTGGAATTGGACCAGAAATAGAAGATATATTCACTATTCGGCCATACTGTTGTTTAATCATTTCCTGTACAAAGTAGTATGTCATTTCCGTCAAAGCTGCAATATTTAATTGAATCATATATTGTTGTTTTTCAATCGGTAGCTCTTGAAAAGGACCTTCTAAACCAACGCCCACATTATTTACAAGAATATTAACCGTTCGATTAGTGGAACAAATAAAATTATAGATTTTCTTGGCTGCCCCCGGTTCCGATAAATCTTGGGAAATTGTAGTGACCGTAGTATATGCTTTGAGTTGATTATAAACATTATCTAACTTTTCTTCATTTCGGGCTACAAGAATCAGGGAATATTTATTCATGGCAAATTGTTTTGCTATTTCAAATCCAATCCCTTCACTCGCACCTGTAATTAAAACCGTTCTATTTTCCAAAATACTAGCCCTCCAAAATTACTATGATACATTTGTTTTAATTAATTAACTTAATTTTCTGATACATAAATTTATGAGAAGATATCTATTATGTCTATTTCTCAAAACTACTTCGCTTTTTATTTATAATTGCCGGTATGAATAAATATAAAGCATATGCGAATGCCATCCACGCTGTAAATGCAATGATTTGGGCAGGATCTAATTTAGGGAAAAATAGGCGATGGTTTGATAAAGAAAATGTATCCAGTGCTAAGCCTACAATTGTTCCGACTATACCAAATCTTAACGAAGCATTATTGGACTTATCAAAGAATAAATATAAATGTGTAGTTCCCCATAATAAAAAACCTGTTCCAACTAGTAAAAAGAAAATGCTTATTACATAATTCTCCGTTCCAGGGCTATATAGTACTTTATCTCCAAAAAGAATGAAAAACATAGTAGCAAAAGCCCACACGAATAAACCTGCCACTACCGGGAATACATAGCCTTTCATTATTTTCCCTCCTCATCAACTAACTCACTTAAACGATGAAATAACTTTTCAACATCTTTATATACATTTTCTACAGGAAAATCCTTTTCCAATAATGCTTGTAATGCCAATCCATCGACAAGAGCATTCAATAAAATTCCCCATGTTTCTAAGCTGATCCCCTGTATAGGTGAATTTGCCCATAATTTGGATACATTTTCACTCATAGCTTTATTTTCTAATAGCATCATTTCCGCTAATGAATCTCTTATTTTCTCATTATGAAAACTTGAAACCATTAAGGTTAAAAATAATTTGTGATAAAAAGAATCATGCGAGCAACGACTTTGCGCTGATTTTATAGCTTGACTTAAAATAGATTGATTTTGTTGTTGGGAAATTTCAGTCCAAGATTTTTCACAAATATCCTGGACTACATATAATAATAGCTGTTCTTTCGTTTTAAAATGGTAATAAATCGTTCCTTGCGTTACACCAGCTACTTCTGCAACAGCTCTCAACGTAAATTTCTCTATCCCCTTTTCTACTAAACATGCTTTCGCAAAATGAATTAAATCACCTTTACTAATCACATTTGGTTTTGCCATCTTCCCCCTCCTTTTTAGTTATTCAACTAACTAACTTAATGCAAGTGTATAGCGAAATCCATTTATTAGCAATTCAAATATTTTGTCTTTATTGTGAACGCAACAAATCTTAAAGTGTTCTATACAAAACAAGCTTTGATACTGAGCCATGATTTAGATCATTTATTTTATCTTTCCAAAATGTTAGGATATCTAGCAGAAAATGAGGCTGGGACAAAAAGAAAAAATATTAGACCAAATAATAAACGGTCTAACATTTTCTTGCTTTATGATTAAGAAATAACTGTGAGTAGGCAAAATGTTAATATTCATTTTCGCCATTTCTCGTAAAAATTAAGTTATTTCCCAGCCTCTATTCATTCACTCAGTGAACTAACTTCCCTCACATTTAGGTAAGTTAATATCGAATTATTCAATGATGCTAAATAGCGCTTCTTTCTTAAGTGGTTTCTTGTTCAAATCATTTAAATAATAGATTTCTGACTCCGTTACCACTAAATATTGGTTTCTACAAAAATCTTATCACTGACTAATTTAGACTTTGTCATTTTATTTTCAAAAAATACTTACGCTTTTTCCCGTTCATATTCACTTTATATCAATGATGCGGAGTATTAATAAAACCGTTTGTATTTCGCATTTAAAATTTCAGCCACTTTACAACTGCAAAAGTGATTCATTTTCATGGACAAGGTAAATGTAGCAGTATGCTCATTGGTAGGCTTTACATATAGCCTTTGCGGGCATAATCCTCGCTTAAAAGGCGTAGTATCAAGGATTTAACGCCCGCGCAAGGGTATCATGCCCACCACTCCAAATAAAGCCGAGGTGTTCTTCAGGAAAATATAGAGGGGGTTAAGTAACTCACTGGCTTAGTTGACAAGTGATTCAACAATCGGTTCCTATATACAACCGTTATGATAGAGATTTTATTATATTACGTAACATAGTTTTCACTATGGTTCTGTGAAATAGCTTAATAAATTGAAAATATATGTTTCCAAAAAAATTTTGAAATTGAACAGATGTAGATACTATTATGTTATGTCCATTTTCCTTTTTAAAGATAAAAATTGAAACCCGAAAATTTAAATGTTTATCATTTTCTCCTAAGATAATTTCTCTCTGACACTTCTCTATAATGTTAAATAATCCTATAGAATGCCCAGGCTCAATATCTTCCTCACTTAAGTCCAAACGGTTAACGTTGGTTGTTTTCAAACCTAAATATTTAACAATATTATTTCTTAAACGAAAAAGGGAATTTATCCATTTCGGTGAACTTTTGAAAAAAGCTAAAGTGACTTGTTCTATTGACACTTCATTTTTTGCAATGAATCCTTCATAAGCATCATAATAATGATAGGGAATTTTATAAATTAGGGAATCAGAAGGCATTTGACATTTATTTATTTTTAGCATAATTTATAATCCTCTCTTTACTTATTCAAAAGTTATAGCATTTTACTATCCAATTATTTCTTCAAACATTATAAGAATTTGACTCTCCATGTCTTTTGAACTTACCTTTTTGTATTTATGTCTTTCATACCAACCCAAATAATAATGGTAAATTAAACTTGCTTTTATTTTAGCTTTTTCTTCACTAATTTCTAGTTGTTGTAATAACTTAGTCATGTAACTCAATCTCATATTTTCAATAGACGTTAGCACTTCTCTATATTCATCCTTTTCCTGACCAAGTCTACGCAAATAAAATAGAAAATCTCCTACATTCTCATTACTAAACATTTTTTCAAGTACAGTTCGAATTTGTATTTCCGTTGTCATATTTTTTGACGATTCAAATATCACATCTATTGTTGCCCTTTTGGTCCATAATTCTATGACTCGTCTTAAAAACTCATCCCGATCGGTAAAGTACCAATAAAAACTGCTCTTACTACATTTCAATTCTCTTGCCATTTTTTCAACTACTAGTGCAGCAAAACCTCCCTGTGAAAAGTATTCAATCCCTTTTTGTACCCATTGTTCTTCGGTTACTAAAATTTTTGGCATCCTTTTATCACTCTTTCTTTAAAATCTATCTGTACGATACCGTCTAATAAAACACACTTTAAACTATAGCACATTTAAACCTCTTTTAGACGTATCCGTACAAAAAAATTTTATCTATCCTTATACAAAATTTTCATTTAGACGATAGCAGGTCCTCTCTTCCTCTGTACTCGTTACCGTAACTAGAGTATTTTCACGATCCAAAAAATAATTAGAAATATCCTTATTTAGTCACTACTCGAAAACAAGCGTATTCGAATTCACGAATACGCTTGTAAAACAATACGCTAGTTCAACAGAGCCACCATCAAAACATATGGCATTTAATATTTTGCTCAGCTGATATGGAGTAATCACTATTTTTATTTAATAGCCCTAAAGATTATTTTTATTGAATGGGAATCCAGATTTCAGAATATAAGTTTGGATTATGTGGATCTTCCTTCGTATACACCTCTAACTCTGCTGCTCCTGTAGGCTTATACGGGTTTGATGGAAACCACTCGGAGTAAATTTGCTTCCATGTATTTTGCATCGCATCTGGCATTGGCCCGTGTACTTCAAAAACCACCCATTTCGCTGCGGGTATTTCCATTGTTACAAGATTTTCAGGTGCAGTCCCGACATAATCGGTTGCAATCCAATAATCCATCAAACTATTTTCCTTATGCTGTTTATCTGCTAGACAAACACCTAGAATTCCTTTAATGTCTCCATTGTTTAATTTGATTAATGTTTCATCCATGCCTTTTTTGTTCATTTCATCCCAAAACAAAGGAATTTCACGTGTATTCTCTCCGTTTTTACAACTATACGTTCTTTTTACACCGACTACTTGAAACTTCTCTTTTTCTACAATTTTATACTTCATTGGTTCTGCTCCTTTCAAGCTCACCTGAATCACAAGGCGATTGTATGATTGTAATGGTTTTTGCATTTTTCTGGCTTCACTTGGCGTTACATTATGTTGCTTTCGGAATGCCTTCGTAAATGCTTCAGGAGAGTCATAGCCATATTTGTAGGCGAGATCGATTACTTTTATATGTGTATCCATAATTTCTTGCGCAGCTAACGTTAGCCTTCTCCGTCTAATGTAATCCGTAATAGACATATCAGTTAAGATGTAGAAGACGCGCTGAAAATGAAACACAGAGGCGTTTGCTTCTTGTGCTATCTGCTCCAATGTTACGTCATCTAGTAAATGTTGTTCTATAAAATAAATTGCTTTTTGAATCGACTCAATCCAACTCAATGTCCTCACTCCTTACTTATAAGCTTATATAATCTCTCATTATTCATCCTGTCATTTTAAGCTATCTTTGGACAGGTATGTTTTACAATCACCTTGTTATCCCGTTGTTGATGTTCACCAATGAATGCTGTTATAAGGTTGCCTTATGCATATGCGCCTTTACTTCCTGCCATGGAACGGAATACCCTTTCCCTTTTGAGCAAAAAATGCTAGAGGATGTGTATTCTGGATCGGCGTCTTTGTTATAGCCGATACGCTCCATCACTTCCGCTGTATTGTGGCATACATCGTAGCCCGCAAATGTAAGAGAAATAACTCCCTTGCCATTTGTATAAGCGAGAAACGTAGTGGGGTAATTCATAAAAGTTGCGACAGGTACTTGCCCAGTAAGAATCGCATCCGTTTCCGTTATAATCGGTGCATCAAATGTACCAGATGCTTGCTGAATATCGGTCATCATGCGTCCAATATGCTCGCTAGCTGCTTTTAGTTTAAAGGCATAGTACGGCTCCAGTAGCACATTTTCCGCCTGCTCTAATCCTTGACGAAGTGCGCGATATGTTGCCTCGCGGAAATCACCGCCATCTGTATGCTTGTTATGCGCGGCTCCCGTCAGTAATGTCACATGGATATCCGTTACAGCAGAGCCTGTGAGCAAACCGCGATGTGCTCGCTCCAATACATGCTGCTCGATTAAACGCTGGTGTCCTATCGTTAAATCATCCACATGACATGCATTGAAAAACGTAATCCCCACGCCTCGCTCATTTGGCTCAAGCTGTAAGTGGACCTCGGCATAATGTTTAAGTGGCTCGAAATGACCATAGCCTGTCACCGTCGTACAAATTGTCTCTTCATATAAAATTTCAGGGTCTTCAAATTGAACCGATAACTGAAAACGACTATATAACAGCTCCTTCAGCACCTCTAGCTGAATAACCCCCATCATATGTACATAAATCGTTTGAAACGCTTCTTGCCACTGCACCTTTAATGTAGGCTCCTCTGCTTCGACTAACCGAAATAACCGCAATACCTCTTTTATATGCTCCGTGCCATTATAGACAACCTTGGCTTGCATCGTTGGAACAAGCGTATAAGGCTTGCCCTTGTCAAATGTTGTCCCAATGTAATCGCCAATTTGCGGAACAGAAAGCCCTTTAACTGCAAAAATCTCACCAGCTGTGACACGTTGAATAGCTTGATAACTATTACCATTATAAAGACGAATTTCTGTCACCTTTTCTCGTGTTTCGCCAAATGCTACATCCGTTCGTACTGTTAACTCTCCCTGTAACGCCTTACAAAAGGTTAAACGCTGCTCTCCTCCATGACGAATTTTCATGACCTCTGCTTGAAACGGTAACGCTACATCGTAATCTGTGATTGTTGTGTTATGTAGGACATCCAGAAATGTTTGAATGCCGTGTCCCTTTAGGGCCGCACCACTCATTGCAAGAAATATTTCCTCTTCCTTAATAAGCTGACGTAAGCTCGCAAACACGGTCTCCTCGGATAATGAATCCTCCATAAATTGTGCCAATAATTCTTCGTCTCGCTCTGCTACGAATTCTGCGGCCTCTTCATACAGCACAATATGAGGAGAAAATTGCTGCTTCAGCTCTTGCATGACCCGTAAAACATCGGCCCCTTCCCGGTCTACCTTATTAATAAAGAGATATGTCGGCACATGATGTGTACGTAGCAATTGCCACACGGTTTCTGTATGTCCTTGGATACCTTCCACCGCACTCACAATTAGTACTGCATAATCCATCGCTCGTATCGCCCGCTCCATCTCCGCCGAAAAATCGACGTGACCAGGCGTATCAATTAATGTATATGTATCCCCTTCGATTTGAAAACGTCCATGCTCAGCAAAAATAGTAATACCACGCGCGCGCTCTAGCGTATGATAATCTAAAAATGCCGCTTGATGGTCTACTCGCCCCACTGCCATGATGCTCTTTGTATGAAATAGCAATTGCTCCGAAAAGGTTGTCTTCCCCGCATCCACATGTGCTAGCACACCAATCGTTTTAAACAAAAAAATCACTCCTTTTGCTGTATTGTAGCATGTTTTTTTACATGCTAAGATGATGGATTCTTCAAAGCAAAATTAGTCTAAAATAGGCGGAATTATTCCAACCTAATAACCCCGTAATTTGAGGGAGCATCAAATTACGGGGCTTCTATTTCCAATGGCTATTTCATTTCTTTTATTATAACGGTTTAAATTGTTAGACAATGAATAATAACTAAAAATAGGTACAATATTACGAAAAATACCTACATTAATTCCTAAAACTATGTGTACAATTATCACACGCCGCCTCTTATTATTCGATGCACAATTTCATCATTTTTTAGGTTAACTGCTTCATCACATCTTTTACATTTTGTACAATATACGCCCATCTTTTTTCTATGAGTTCACTTAATCCTATATTAAATTCAATTTTATGCGGTGTAATGCCAATTACATAACCATGCACACTTTCCTTCAATTGGTACAAAACTTGGAATAAATGCAGGTTATGCACTGATAAATCTAAAGAATGTACAATATTAAGATTATCCAAAGAATACACCTTCAATTCGCCAGGCTCATTTCCTGAAATTACGGCGTCTAGTATAATGACAACGGTGGCATCTTCAATGACATGCAGACAATAATCGATATCTGACTCACCAACGATATACTGAACATCCGTTTCCTCTGCGTGTTTCATTAGTTCTTCCACGAGATATATGCCAATCCCATCATCCATCATTAATCGATTGCCAATTCCGAGCACAATGATTTTGCTCATTACAACACCTGGATTGTTTTCACTTGTTTCCCTGGCACATAAACATGCGTAGCACATGACATACACGGATCAAATGAACGTAATATTCGCCCGATTTCAACCGGTTCATCGGGGTTCTGAATGTCAGTACCGATTAACGCTTGTTCTGCCACGCCCCTATACCCATTGTCATCGCGGGTTGAAAAATCCCATGTGGATGGCGTAATGATTTGGTAGAAGGCTATTTTTTTATCCTTTATTTTGAGCCAATGCCCTAATGCTCCCCTTGTAGTATCGACTAACCCTCGACCAGAAGCTGCTTCCGGTAAATCATACTTCTTTTGTACATCCGTACCTGGAATGACTTGTTGAAGTAGTATTTGCATAATTTCTGCTATCTTTTTAGCTTCTAATGCTCGGGCGATCGTTCGATCCATTGCTGAAATTTGATTTGGATAAGCCCCACTTAATATCAATCTTGCTAATGGCCCTACTTCAAATGGAAGATCATTGTACCTCGGTGCCTTAACCCAAGAGTAAGCATTTTCTTTATCCATATCCGGTTCTGGTACTATTTTATCTGGTTGGTAGGTGCTCTCAGGTGATGTGTAATAGGCGTAATCGATTTTTTCTTGGATTTTATTTTCATCAAACACTTCTATGCCATTTTTAGTTAATACGAGTGGTTCTACATATAGCGTGCCTAATTCCTTATAATTATTAAATAAACCATAGGATAATAGATTGCCATAACCCCCGCCCATTTTATAATACTCCGGATAATAGTACGCAATATCATAAACATCAGGAATCATTTTTTCGTCGATAAATACCTTTATTTTTTGTAAAATCGAGTCTATATGTACTACTTTGTCAGACGTTGCTTTCGTCGTAATCCCACCAATAAAAACCCCATGATTATGTGGTGCTTTTCCCCCTAAAACGGCTAACATTTCATGGGCAGATCGACTGACGGCAAGTGAGTCGAAATAGTGTTGTGCAATTCGATGATTTATTGCTTTTGGTAATCGAAAATCATGATGATCAGCTTGTAAAAGCGTATTTTGTTCAAGTTTCACAAAGTCCGGCACTGTATACTGATAAAAGTGACGAATATGATTTTGTAAAAACTCACAAGAGTGAATAATATCTCTTAAATACTTGCCTTGTTCCATTGGCTCAATTTTAAGGGTATCTTCTAAAGCGAGGGAGGAGGCTACAGAATGTGCTGCTGAACATATTCCACATATTCTTTGTGTAAAATAAACCGCATCAAAAGGACTGCGCCCTACTAACATTTGTTCAAAGCCGCGAAATAAGTTGCCTTTTGTTTTCGCATCTACTACTTTATGATTCTCAATCAGGACATCAATTTCCATAAAACCACTAATACGTGTTAAAGGATTAATGACTATTCGTTTACTCATCTTTCACCACTCTCGTTGTATCATAACTAATAAATGGTGCCATAGCATCTGGAAAACCAAATGTAGCACACCCTATACACGGTGTATCCGCTCCAATTGGCCAGTTTACATGCCCGTTCCATTGCCTTGTTGGACAATCCGTTCTTGTAACGGGTCCACGGCAACCTAGTTTAAATAAACATGTTTGATCACTTAACTTTTCGGCAAAAATTCCCCGATCAAAAAACGGTCTCCTTGGACAGCGATCATGGATGAGCGTACTGTAAAACATTAACGGCCGCCCTAAATTATCTGTCTCTGGCTCCCCATATAATATAAGATGAGCTAACGTCCCTAAAAACCAATCCGGATGCACAGGACAACCTGGTAACATAATCATTTCTTTATTAGGAAGGACTTTCGGCAAACCGACGGATCCAGATGGGTTCGGTTTTGCGGCCGATACGCCACCATGCGTTGCACAGGCACCCACTACTAAAATATTGGAAGCCTTTTCCGCAAGCATCGTCACAGCTTGTAGTCCAGTAAGAGGTTTTCCTTGCCAACTACCAATGATGTTGTACAATCCATTATTTTTTAATGCGACGGCTCCTTCAACAGCTAAAATATACTCCCCTTCCATCGCATGCATTAGTTGCTCAATCGCTTTTTCACCTTCAGCTACCATCAAACTATTACTATATTGAAAATTAACTAATGAATTTAAAGTATATTCAAAATTTGGATTTTGTCCGTTTAATAATGAAATAATATTACCTGAGCAGCCGTTCAGTTCTAAATACACAAGATTTTTTTTCTTAATCCATCCATTTTTTATACTAGTAGCAGCATTCTTTGTCAATCTCGCTGCAATTGCTTCATTGCTCAAGTCTTCAGGTGGTAAAATTAGCTTCTCCATTACACTAACCTCCCCACTACGGGTAATGTCGCTAAAATCGATTGTTGCCCAGCATGACATGAAGCAAATTCCTGTGAATATTCTTTCCCTGCCAGTAAACCAAAATGTGTTGCAGCAGCCCATGCTCTATTATTTGTCACATCATAAATGAGGCCATTTACAGCCACATATGCAGGCCTCCCATTTTTCCCATCGAAGTTCGCCAATTGTTCAACAGTTAAATTTCTTTCAGTAATTTGGGCAATAGATGCATTAGCTGTCGTCACACCAGATGGTATTTTCGTTGGATTAACAGGAGCATTGTTTGAAGGCATTATTTTAGCAGTAGTTGGTGTTGAAAGGTGATTATTTAAGGCTTGATTTGCCAGTAATTCACTTATAAAATGAATGGTCGTAATCGTATCCCATAATCTTTGTAAAATTTGAGGAGCGATTGTAGTTTGATTGATTGTGGATAATGTATAAATATCTTGTCGGGCTTGGGTAACAAGATTATTCAGCTGAAACCTCAGTATCTCTATATTTTGCATGAGCGCCTCCTAGTTCAGTCTGTTCTACATATGTTATGCTTTCATTTCAAATTCTTTAACAAATCCTTGGTAAAAGTAACCCCGAAAGACGGAAAAGACGTCGCTTAGACCCAATTGGGGTTGTCATAAATAGTTTGCCTTTTCGTTCTGAACAAGCTACCACTTGCCCAATAACCGTTGCCTCTTTTGTGATTTCATGATTTTTTAAAATATTTAATACCGCATCTTTCTCATTTGCGTCTACTATGATGACAACTTTCCCTTCATTGGCAAGATACATTGGTTCAAACCCTAAAATATCACATGCCCCTTCAACTTCTTGCCGAATAGGTATGCGCAGTTCATCTAATTCAACAGAGAAGTGGAAATCTTCACATAGCTCTACTAAAGTAGTTGCTAATCCACCCCGTGTAGGATCTCGCATTAAACGAATCCCATCGACTTTCTTCAATAAATTCTGTGTCACATGATTTAACGAGGCGCAATCACTCACAATATCCGTCATTAATCCTAACTCTTCGCGGGCAGATAAGATGGCAACCCCATGATCCCCAATAGTACCACTTAAAATAACATAATCGCCTACTTGAATCTTTTCAGGCTGCAATGCTTGAGCATCTTCTATCACCCCGATGCCTGTTGTATTAATAAACAAACTATCGACACAGCCTTTTTCTACTACTTTTATATCACCTGCTATAATGGATACTTCAGCATGTATTGCTTCCCTTGCCATACTTTGTACAATCGTTTTTAATTCGTTTATGGGAAATCCTTCTTCAATAATGAAGCCAGCAGTAATAACTTTAGGTATGGCACCACTAACCGCTAAATCATTCACCGTTCCTGTAATAGCTAGTTTTCCAATATCGCCGCCAGGAAAAAAGATTGGCTTCACTACATAACTATCTGTCGTCACAGCGAGTGTCTCAGATGTACTTTTAAATAGCGCTGCATCAAGTAATGTATGCTGTTGGTGGTTGAACGATTTTATAAATATATCTTGGATAAGTTGATGTGTTAATTCACCACCTTCTCCATGTGCTAAACTAATTCTTTTAACCAATTTATTCCTCCCTCATGTATTGATAATGGGCGGCACAAGTTCCTTCTGTCGAAACCATACAAGGACCAATTGGATGTAATGGCGTACATCCTTTATTAAATAACACACATTGTTCAGGTATAATCATTCCTTGAATAATTTCACCACAACGACATTTCGTCTTTTTTGGTTCACCTACTTGCACATTAAATTTTTTCTTTGCATCGAAATGAGCATATTCAGCCTTTAGAACCAATCCGCTTTTAGGGATCACCCCCATCCCTCTCCATGCTTCATCATGATAATGAAAATATTTTTCCATCAACTGTTGTGCAATTAAATTTCCCTCCTCCTTTACGACATATTTATAATCATTTATAATTTGATTTTTTTTGTTTAGTAATAGTTGTAACATTTTATAAATCCCTCTTAGTAATTCAACTGGCTCAAACCCCGTAATCACACCCGAGACTTGATAATCTTCTACTAAAAAGTCATAGCTATTTTTCCCAACTACAACTGAAACGTGCCCAGGCAATATGAACCCATCTATATTCACCTCTTTTGCATCTAAGAGCACTTTTAATACAGGTTCTACTAGCTTTGTTGTCATCCATATTGAAAAATTCTTTAATTCTTTTTTCTCTGCTTCTTGAACTAGTACTGCTAGAATAGGAATGGTAGTTTCAAATCCAATTCCTAAAAAAATGATGTCTTTATGAGGATTTTCTTCAGCAATTTTAATACTATCTAATGGCGAATACACAACTCTAATATCACTTCCTGCCGTTTTTGCTTCAATTAAACTCGATTTAGAACCTGGCACTCGCATCATATCACCAAATGTACAAATAATTCGGTTTGGCTGTTTCGATACCTCTATCATGGCGTCAATCGATTTCTGATCCGTTACACAAACGGGACATCCTGGTCCTGCAACGAGACCAACATGTGTTTGCAACCTTTGCTTAATACCCGTTCGAGCAAAAGCCATCGTATGAGAGCCACATACTTCCATTAGCACAGGGATTCTACCGTTTTCTTTTTTAAATTGCTCCGCAAGATCAAGTACGGCATGTAATGATTGCCGCATAATACTTGGATTTGTTAAATCATTCAGAGCTGCCACTTATTAAATTCCTCCACTCCTCAATACTCTCTATTGCAAAGCGCTCATCAACAATTGTCATGGCCTGTCCGGCATGTAATAATACATAGTGACTAACTTGCACTTCTGGAACAAACACAATCCCAACAAAGATTTTTGAGCCCATAACATCCACTAACGCTTGATTCCCCTCAATTTTTATTACTTTTGCAGGTACACCTACACACATATTTAACAGCCTTTCACATCAAATTTGTTGTGCCATTTTTCGTGCAGCAATGACAATTTGACCAATTGCTAATCCCCCATCATGACATGGAATGTTATGATGTGTATACACTTGCACTCCCTCTTTTTCAAGATGATGCTTCAATTGTTTGACTAGATACATATTTTGAAAAGACCCGCCTGAAAATACGACCTGTCTATTTAAATGAGGATATTGTTTCATGATCGTTAACACCATTTGTACACAACTTGACACAATCGTTTGATGAAATTTTTGGATGATTAAGGCGAGCGGTTTTTGCTCCAATTTATGGATGACGATTTGCTGAATCATAGCAGAAAAATCAAGTTCAAATACGTGCTGTTCGCTTACTCGAATTTGGAATGGATAAGTGACGAATGTGTTTTCAACGGGAGTATGAATCATATAATCTGCTAACTTACTAGCAGCTTCACCCTCATATGTAGAAAGAGTACAAATGCCTAAAATGGCACTAACCGCATCAAACAACCGACCACAAGTCCCTGCTGTAGTCGTATTTATTTTTTTGACAATCATCTGCTCTAATATATTGATTTCTTTCCATTTATCAGGAAAAATTCGGGATGCTAAGTCCTTTCCTTCCTCCTTAAATAGCGAAAGAAGCATGCCAACTGCGTTACGCCAAGGCTCTTTGATAGCTTTTTCACCACCAGGGAGCGGTGTGTATTGTAAGTGACCAAGTCGTTCGAAACTTTGTGCATCACCGTATAAAAATTCAAATCCCCAAATATGCTTGTCTTCCCCGTATCCTGTGCCATCTAAAATAATCCCTAAGCAAGGTTCAGTCAGTTGGTTATCTACCATACAAGATACATGATGTGCATGGTGATGGTGGACGGAAATCACTTTACTATTAGAGTGCTTTGCTATTAACGTCGTTGTATAAGACGGATGTTGATCGACAGCTATATACTTCTCCTTTACTCCATGCCATACTTTCAATTGATGCAGTTGTTTTTGAAAAAATTGCACCATTTCTTCATTATTTAAATCACCAATATAAGGGCTTAGGATAATATCATTTTGTTTCCCTAGTGCAATTGTGTTTTTTTGATTTCCACCTAAAGCAATTATGTTCGACACATTCCATGTTGATTTTATAACTTCCGGTGCAAACCCTCTCGCCTTTCTAATGAAAATAGTGTTGTTGTCACTTTGCTGCACAACCGAATCATCAATTGGATGTAAAATTTCTCGATTATGCGTGACAATATAATCAGCAAGTTGCGTTAAATTTTGATGATGGTGATCCTTATACTGGATGGGTAAATTAGTAAGGTTCGCACTCGTCATTACAAGGCATTCCAATTGATGCTGTTCAAATAATAAATGATGCAACGGAGTATATGGCAACATCACCCCTATAGTTGATAAACCTGGGGCAATATTTTCGGGCAATATACATCCTTGCTTTTTCTGTAACACAACAATGGGCATTTCAGCGCTTGTTAACAATTGCTCTTCATCCATTGATACATGGCAAAATTCCCGTATTAGGTCTAATGATTTAACCATGATTGCCAATGGGCGTTGTGGTCTGCTCTTTCTACTTCTTACATCATCCACTGACTTCCTTTGATACGCATCACAGGCAAGGTGATACCCCCCTATTCCCTTTATCGCAATGATGTTACCTTGCTTCAAAAGTTTTGATGCCTCGAAAAGTCCCTGTTGATTTTCAGCTATTGTTTCACACTTTTGATTAAGTAACCGTATTGTCGGGCCACATTTCGGACAACAAATGGGTTGTGCATGATGTCTTCGATTTTGTATATTTTCATACTCTACTTGACAGTCTAAACACATTGGAAAAACAGCCATTGATGTATTAGGACGATCGTAAGGGAAATCTTTAATAATCGTGTAGCGAGGCCCACATTGTGTACAATTAATAAATGGATACTGGAATCGGCGATTTTCTCTATGTTTCATTTCGTCTAGGCATTGTTTACATATAGCTGCATCTAGCGTGACGAAAAAAATTTGACGTTGTTGTGTTATTTCACTTGGAATAATGGAGAAATCTTTATAAAAACGAAGCGGAATTTGTTGGATTTTAATTGTCTTAATTGCTGCCAGTTTTGGTGGAAAGGTCTTTAGTTCATGTAACATTCTCTCAAGATTGTCTTCCTCCCCCTCTAGTACAATGTTAACTTGTTCTGTATTATTTTGAACGGTGCCTTTTAACTCATATTTTTTGGAAAGAGCGTAAACAAAAGGTCGAAAACCGACGCCTTGAACTCTCCCCGTTACAATGACATTTAAGGCTTTATACATTGATGATAAACATCCTTTAACCAACTTACCCAATTTTCCATACCTTCTCCTGTTTTTGTGGACAATGCTGTAAATTGAGCATCAGGATTAATTTGAGCTAAATCCCTTTTAGCTTCCTCTAAATCAAATGAAACATAAGGTAATAAATCAATTTTATTAATCATCGTTAAATCTGTACGTCGAAACATCACGGGATATTTCGGGATTTTATCGTTGCCTTCTGGAGCACTTAATATGACTACTTTATAATGTTGACCTAAATCATATCCGGATGGGCACACTAAATTTCCAATGTTCTCAATAAAGAGAATATCGATAGATTCAAAGTCAAATTGCGGGAGGACTTTGGAAACCATCCGAGCATCTAAATGGCATCCGCCTACTGTATTAATTTGAACAGTGTTCACCCCAAGTAAACGTAATCGTTCTGCATCACGTTCTGTTGCTAAATCCCCTTCAATCACAGCAATTGTAAACTCGTCCCCTAATCGTTTCTCCGTTTCCTCTAACAGGGTTGTCTTCCCTGCTCCCGGCGAACTCATGACGTTAATAACGAGCGTTTGATTTTTATGAAATATTTCTCGATTAGTATTTGCTACTACATTTAAATCGGTCAATACGTTTTCTTTAAGATTAATTTTCAAATACATCACACCCTTCATAAGATTCGACCCTAAATGTTTCTCCCGAAATGAGAAGACCATTGAGAAGACCACACTTTGGACAAAGTGCTATTCGAAAGTCTGGTTCAAATTCATGTAAACACGTTTGACATTGCGTTGTTGCTTTCTCGCGAACAATTTCTAATTGTGAATATTCATCAAGAAGACCTAAATTCTCTTTACGGAAATAGAAAAAAGCAGCTTCTAAAGCATCGGGTAACACATTGGATAAATCACCCACAATCACTTGCACTTGTTTTACTCGTCGAAACCCTCTGGATATTGCATCTTTTGATACGAGTTGAATAATTTCATACATTAATGACATCTCATGCATGAGCAAACACCTTCCTCATAATTCTTTAATATCTTATGTTTTTATGTACTAAAAAGAACTAGTTACTATTCAGAGTAAAAAAGCGTAAAAACAGCCTTTTGACACAAAAAACAGGAGCCCCCAATTTATGGAGGGCACCTGTTTTGTATGACAAACGATAAACCTATGATGCCATCTTTTCGATTATTTTATAATCTTTTGTTTTTTCGTACTTCACATTGTTTCTATCACAAAATGCCATTAAATCACGAAATATACTTTCTGGTTTAAACAATGTTACACGAATAGGAAATCCGCTCTGCATTTTAATAACAGCCATTTTTGATTGCCAATTTGCTCTTTTGAAAGTAATCTTTTTAATATCCGATTGTGTCACTTGTTTTTTGTAAATGGGTATACCTAAAAAGTGAATAGTATACACGATATGATTTTCATGAATGATCAATGTGTATTTAATAAATGCTGTTAAAAAAATCAATATGAAAATCGTTACACTACTCCACTTTATCCAAGTATGATCCCAGGAAGTAATACTTGCAGCTAACGATAAGAATGCCATTGGTAAAATCCATTGCCTTTGTGTAGTTGCTTTGTATTTCAATGTTTATAACTCCTTTCTTTATCATTATTATTATACAAATATTCCAAAAAGCCTTTTATATATGTAAAAAGAGAATTGGCAACCGCCAATTCCCTTCTATCTTACTCTGCAATTAATTGTTTTTTCTTTATAACTATCACTTGATTTAGCACGATGGCACCAAGTGTTTGAATGACTGTTTTCACAATCACTTGCCCTACAATGGCTGCAGGAACAGCCTCCCACGGTAAAAAGTTTGCTCCTAGCGGACTTAAGCCAACGATCACAAACACAACCGAATCCAGGAATCCACCAACAATCCCGCTATAGAACACACGCCACGCCATTGGTAGCTTTAAACGTGAATAAATTTCTGTATCCGCTGTTTCAGCAATGACAAACGAAATCGCCGACGCTGCGACAATCATCAATGTGTCACCTAATAAAAAGGACACAACTGCTGAGATGACAAGCGCTATACAAATAAAGGCATACGTTTTAGCTCTGCCATATTTATTTTGGACTAAATCTCGGAAAATAAAAGTTGCCCCTACAAAAAGCGTACCCATTGGGACAATAAACATGCCGAATTGCAGCGGTGCAAACTTTGCTGTTACTACATTCGCAATGACAATGGATAATAAATAAAATAAGATTCTCATTTCTCTATATTCCTTCCTTTACAATCGAATTATTCTGTTCTGCTTCCTTCGAATTTAAATACGCAGCAAGTCCTCTGTTTCGCAACTTACATGCCGGGCATTCCCCGCAACCATCTGCTTGAATACCGTTATAACAAGTTAACGTTTTGGTACGAACAAATTGTAGTGCGCCTAACTCATCTGCAAGCGCCCATGTTTGTGCCTTATCTAACCACATTAGCGGCGTCTCCATGACAAACGTAGCGTCCATCGATAAATTTAATGTGACATTGAGTGACTTGATAAACACATCGCGGCAATCCGGATAACCACTAAAATCTGTTTCGCATACACCTGTGACGATATACTTCGCTCCGACTTGGCTCGCTAACACCCCTGCAAAAGAGAGGAAAAGAAGATTACGTCCTGGTACAAAAGAAGATGGTAGCTCTCCCTCTTCCCCTTCCTCCACTTCGATTTCCTGTCGTGTTAATGCACTCGGCGCAAGCTGATTAAGGAGCGACATATCCAGTATGTGATGTTTCACGCCTAGTTCCTGTGCGATTTCTTTTGCACATTCGATTTCAAGTGCATGTCGTTGCCCATAATCAAATGTTACTGCCTCTACCTGTGCAAAGCGCTCCAGTGCCCAAAATAGACAAGTCGTACTATCTTGCCCACCGCTAAACACAACAATGGCTTTCTCCTGTTTCATATGAAAAACTCCCTTATAAACGAAAAGACAGCATTCTAAGAAAATGCTGTCTCTTCTTAGTTTTTTTAAGAGGGGGGGCTAAAAACCTCTACTATTTCATTATCGGTTATCAATTTTTTCTGGATTTAGATCGTGATTCATTAAACGATAATGCGCCATTTCTTCATATTTCGTCCCCGGTCTACCGTAGTTGCACCAAGGGTCGATCGAAATACCTCCGCGCGGTGTGAATTTTCCCCATACTTCGATATAGCGTGGGTTTAGCAGTTTAATTAAATCATCCATAATGATGTTCACACAATCCTCATGGAAATCACCATGGTTGCGGAAGCTAAATAAATATAATTTTAATGATTTACTCTCCACAATTTTTTGATCTGGAATGTACGAAATGTACATTGTTGCAAAATCAGGCTGACTTGTAATCGGGCATAAGCTTGTAAACTCTGGGCAATTAAATTTCACAAAATAATCGCGGTTTGAATGCAAATTATCCACCGACTCTAATACTTCAGGAGCATAATCAAATGAATATTTCGTATTTTGATTTCCTAATAGTGTTAAATCTTTTAATCCTTCCTCGTGGCTACGGCCAGACATAAAAAAACCTCCCAGTATATGTTTCCCAAAACACATCACAAGAGAGGCGGCATTCATCCATCTAAACTAAAGCGAACAAATAAAAAAGCCACGTCCGATATGGACATGGCGTAATAAGCATGCTTCCATAGTTTTTTATAGAGGGTATCAGCTATGAACCTCTCCCGTTCAAATGTCGGGAATATTCTTTTCTTTTGATATAATACATAAAACAAAGGAATACGTCAAATATATTTTGAGAATTAAAGCTTTATTATTATCCGATAGAAGACTCCTGCCTCAAGATATTATCCATTCATTCTTTATAAAATAAACAACTGCAATATAGTTATTAAAACTGCACTTGCAAGCGGCACTAGCTTCATCGCATTATAGCCAGATGAGGAGGAATGTATTTGCTCTAGTGGATCTTTTGCAGGTGATGCAAGAAACTCGATAAAGCGTTGCCACCGACTCACTTTAAATTGTGCCAATGATTGCGGTACTTCCACTTTATATTCATCCAATCTTTTTTGTAGTGATGGTTCCTTGTCAAATTCATCCTTCAGCATGAAAATCCTCCTTTAGTTCATCTTTTAAAAACTTAATTGCGTTATGCAATCTTGATTTTACCGTACCAATTGGGATTGATAAAATTTGTGCAACTTCTTCTTGCGGTAAATCGTGATAGTACGTTAGTAAAATGACTCCTCGTTGTTTTTCCGGTAACTTTGCGATTGCTTCTTGCACTGCTAACTTTTCATCTGCTGAAAATTGGCTAGTAGCTGCTGGTACTAAAAACGGAAAAAATGTTTGCCACTTTTTTCGTCTATTTAATTTGTTTACAAGTAGCCTGTAAGCAATTTGAAACAAGTAAGACTTTACAGTTCCCTTCTCTACATCATAGCTATGTAATGTTTTTTGCAATCTTTCAAACGTATCATGAACAATATCCATACTAAGCTGTTCTTCTTGGGTGTAACGAAACAGGAAGCAATAAAGCGTTTCATATAAATTATGATACAGCATATTAAAGGCTTCTATATCGCCTTGTTTGTATGCTTCTATCCATTCTTCATTGCTTTTCATCAAGCCCATCCCCCCAATGAGCTTTTATCGACTTTAATGTAACAGAAACGCGCGTCACAAAATACCCCACTATGACAATTACCCATGCCTGAGACTGATTTGTAAAAAATTGCACATATGGATTGTCAATTGTTTGACCAGCTGTAATTAAGAAATTTAATGCTTGCACGCAAATAATTGTATAAATCGCTAAAATAATTGTTAGTGTATCAAACATATTCCAACGTAAGTAAATAGTTGTTTTCTTGTAATTTATTTTTTTATTTTCACGGACTATATATTTCCTATCATAAGGAATCATTATCGCTAATATAAGTATAATCCATATCCCCATAATGATGAGTGAAATTATCCAACCAATATCCAATTGTATCACCTACCTAAAGCTATAAACTTTTCTAGCAATAAACGCCAATAAAATACTAAATACAGTTAAAATGATAAAATATTGATACTCAGGAAGCCATGTTTCATTTACCATATTTAAATGTAATTGCAAACTGTCATTCAGATAAAGCATTGGATTCCAAAGTAAGAAAATATAATAATTTTGTGGATCTTTTCCTGCAAGAGTTAAAAACATCGACGACATTGTAATGGAAAACATAAACAGAATCATAATCGGTATTAACATACTTTGAGCTACTTTTCCATTTTTAAATAAACCCGCCAATATAAAGCTAAGAGGATACAATGCCAGCAAGACAAAATTACTAATGAACACCATTTTCAGAAAAGATACTAGTGAAACATCTATTAAAAAAGAATAGCAAACAAGTAGCAATACTAAAAAAACATTTACTAATGTAAAAACACCCGTGCCCATGCCGACATAATACGTGAATGGTGTCACACCTGTTCGCTTTACCCAGTTAAAAGTCTTATTCGCTTTCATATCTGCTAAATAAATCGTAGCACTCGAAAATGCAAACGAGAAAAGTAAAAGCAATATTGAAATCGGGAGAAACTGTCCTTTAATTAAAAAGCTTATTACTTCTTCATTTCCCTTCATTGCTATTTTACTAATCCATGAGCAAATAAAAAAACTAAATGCTGGGAGTATATTGCCTAAAGTCACTCCAGAATTGCGTAAACTTTCAAGCATATACATACGTGAAATTTGTGTAATCATCCTGCTCTACCCCCTAACACCGTTCCAGTAACCTCAAAATAAATTCCTTCAATACCTGCCAGTACAGTATTTTTGTATTTATTATCTAGCTCTTGTCTTGTGCCGTTTTCAACGAACTTGCCATCTTTTAAAATATATACATAATCAAATAATGGCTCAAACCCAGCTACTTCATGGCTAATAATCATAATTATTTTACCCTGTTTATGCAGTTCATTTTGCAAAAAATGCATGAGCTGCTTTTTCTTCATTAAATCTAAATCAGCAAATGGTTCATCCAGTATTACAATTTGTTTGTTCAGTAAAAAAGTAAGGAATATGGATACTGCCTTTCGCTGACCACCAGAAGCATTTTTCAGCAAAATATGGTCGAATGTTTGCAGACCCAATATTTCATACAATTCTTCTAAATCATTATTTGTTAATTTTTCAAATAATCGAACGACTTCACGAATTTTTAAATGTTGATAGCTATCGAATGACTGGTATTGCAGGGCTGCATTGTCTGCTACACTTTGTGTTAAATTGTTAAACTGGATTGTTCCGCTATCATAGTCCTCGTCTCCTACGATACATTTTGCTAACGTCGATTTCCCCGCACCATTTTCACCTAATAGCAAATAACAGCACCCAGGTTTAAATGTAGCTGAAATACTATTCAAAATCGCTTTTCCATCATATTTTTTCACAATATCGTTCAATATTAGCTCCATTTTTATGCCTCCTCAATTGTATATTCACTTACTATACAAATGGGAAAAGATAAAAGTTCATTTTAATTTTGGAAATTTTTTTTTTATAAATAACCAAAACTCTCTTTTCTCCACAAAAAAAGTAGCACAAACCAGACATTTGATTTGTACTACTAATGTTTATGTTTTATTTATGAAGATTTTGTACGCCTTATTTGGGCTAGTATGACAGAAACGATATGAACGACAAAATACGAAGTACCGATTAAGCCTATAAAATCGGTATATCATGAGCGTTGGTATTTTACCTGAAAGATCATCCCAATGACATACATTACAAAGAAACATAGACATGCAATCAGATTGCCAGTAGGTAATACCCTTTCTCCAAGTCGTAAAAATTATATTTATCTATCCATTCCCTAAACATCAAGCTTTTAACAGCTAGAAGAGTCACTTACAAAAACTTCGTATTCAATGCAGCCATAAATGCTGCGACAATCGATACAATCACTACTACAATCGGTGCATAAAAGATTAAAAAATCGTGCATCCTCTGACACTCCTTATACATGTGTTTCTTCTTTACCAGATACATAGTCTTTGTTAAAGACAAATAGTTTAAAGACTAAATATAAAGAAGGTACAAGCAACACTAAGCCTGCGACAAATGCTACAACGAGCGCAATCGCCATCGCTTCATTCGTAAAACTATCGTGAATCGTTAAATACGGATAGAGTAAATATGGATAGTGTGAAATTCCATAAGCAAAGAAGGCAATCGCAAACTGGACGATTAATAAAATGACGGCTAATCCATATTTTACTTTCGCCCATAATAGCCAAACTGTCGCTAAAAACACAATGCCGGATAGTGCAAACAACCAAGATAAATCAACCATTTGGGCATAATGCCAATTGCCAAGCGCCTTTAACTCGATAATGATACCAAGTGCACTCACGATAAGCGGGATCGCCCAAATAAGCGCGTATTTACGCATCAATTCACTTGCTTTATGATCCCCTGCTTTTTGTGCGTACCATGTTAAAAAGACAGCGGATATATACAGTACGGCAATAACACTTAATACAACGATAGACCAAGATAACGGACTTGTCAGCAATGCTTTGTAGTCTAAAATGGGTTGACCCGCTTGCATCGTCACAAAGCCACCTTCAGAAATCGTTAAGATGACGGAAAATGCAGCTGGGATAAAAAGTCCTGACACCCCATAAGCAAGTGCATAGCCTTTATGTCCACTCATACCGCTATAAGATTCAAAAGCATAGTAACTACCACGAATCGCTAGTAAAATCAGCGCAACGGAAGCTGGTACTAATAAAATCGTACCATAATAATAAGCGGTTTGTGGGAAGAATCCGACAATCCCGACAAAGAAAAAGACTAAAAAGACATTCGTAATTTCCCATACCGGAGATAAATACCGCTTAATAATGTTTGATAAAATATGGTCATTGCCGCGCATTAAGCTATAGGCATTAAAAAATCCTGCGCCAAAATCAATCGATGCGACAATCACATAGCCAAATAAGAAAAGCCAAAGTACCGAAATACCTAATATTTCTAATGCCATACAGCATCACCGCCTTGTCGTGCTGCTAATTCTTTTTCAACCGGGTTGTTTTTAAACATACGATGCAATACGACTAAACTACCGATTGCTAACACAAAGTACACAATCGCAAAGGCGACAAATAAATATTCTACGCCGGTAGCACTTGTCGCACCGTCCTCTGTTCGCATAATGCCATATAATATCCATGGTTGTCGTCCTAATTCTGCTAACCACCAGCCCGCTTCAATCGCTACAAGCGATAATGGACCACTTAAAACAATTAGTACTCGGAACCATTTTGATTCAACCCACTGCCACTTTCTCCATTTCCCTACTAAATAAGCAACTGAAAGGAAAATCATGAGCATACCAATTACCACCATGACATCAAAGAGATAGTGCGTAATGAGTGGCGGATGTTCGTCTTCTGGATATTGATCTAACCCAATCACTTCTGCATTAAAATCATTACTCGCTAAAAAGCTTAACATTTTAGGGATGCGGAGTTCATACTTGATTTCCCCTTCATCTAGTACACCAAAGAGGATTAAATCTGCTCCTTCTTCTGTTTCAAAATGCCACTCTGCTGCGGCTAGCTTTTCAGGCTGATATTCCGCTAAATATTTTGCTGAAAAGTCACCAACTAATGCAGAAGCAATAGAGAAAATAACGCCTAATTTCATCATCATAAATAATGCTTTTTTGTGATACATATGGTCTTCACCGCGTAATAGTTTATACGCTGCAATCGCCGCTAAAATAAAGGCGACCGTCATATAACTTGTTACGAGGACATGCCCGATTTTGGTCGGCATAGCTGGTGTGAACATCGCTAAAATCGGTTGGATATTGATGAGCTCGCCACCGACGATATCAAACCCTTGCGGTGCATTCATAAAGGCATTGACAATCGTAATGAAAACGGCTGACATCGATGCGCCTATCGCTACAGGAATAAGTAGTAGCATATGATGTTTCGGATTCTTAAATCGGTCCCATGTATATAAATAGATTCCTAAGAAAATCGCCTCAAAGAAGAATGCGAATGTTTCCATGAATAGCGGTAAGGCTATTACCTGCCCTGCTAATTCCATAAACTCTGGCCACAGTAGTGATAGCTGTAAGCCGATGACCGTCCCTGTTACTACACCAACTGCGACTGTAATCGTAAAGCCACGTGCCCAACGTCTTGCCATCATGGTATAGTGCATATCATTTTTCTTATAGCCGACGTATTGAGCAATTAAAATCATTAACGGCACACCTACACCGAGTGTTGCAAAAATAATATGGAAAGATAATGTTAATTCGGTTAATGCCCTGCTCCAAAAGACAGTTCCCTGTTCCATCTGGATTCACTCCTAAACGCCAAATATTGTTGTAATCACTGCTACTAAAAAAATAGCTGAAATGGTAAAGCTCGTAATCATAAACCCTTTCGATTTTTCCATCACCAATCACCTCTTATAAAATGTCTAACCATGTTTTAATGGCTGTACCTAAAATTAATAGTGCTAAAATGGCTTGTAATGCTTTTGTATTGAGCTTGCCGCCAACCTTTGCACCAAGTGGAGCCGCAATGATACTTGCCACGATCATGACCGCTGCTGGTCCATAGTCGATTTGCCCTGTCATAATTTTGCCGACTGTTCCACCAATTGATGAAATAAACGTAATTGCTAAGCTCGTTGCAATCGTCATACGTGTTGGAATTTTCAATACAACAAGTAAAATCGGTACTAATAAAAAGCCACCCGCGGCTCCCACAATCCCCGAGCCAATCCCAACGACAAACGCTAAGATCGCTGCTAGTGGTTTGCTAAATGTAAGTTGATCTAACGGCTTATCATCAATTTGTTTTTTCGGAATAAACATCATTACAGCGGCGATCAATGCCAACACACCGTACACAATGTTCACTGCCGCTTCTGATAACATGCTAGAACCAAAGCTACCGATAAAGCTACCTACTAAAATCGCTGTACCCATATAAAGAATAAGTGTTTTGTTTAAATAGCCACTTTTACGATATGCCCATACACCCGCAATCGATGCAAAGAATACTTGAATAGCACTAATCCCAGACACTTCATGTGCGGTGAAAGCTGCTAACCCAAACAATGGAGGAATATACAGGAGCATCGGGTATTTAATAATGGATCCCCCTACACCAACCATCCCTGATACGAATGATCCAATAAAACCAATTAAAAATATGACGACGATGAATGCCAAATCCATCGTACCACCTTCCTTCTCCTTTATTTACTTTAAGTATAGAGAGTGCGCGGTTGCTAAAGTATAGGGGGAAGCCCCTATAATGCTGAAGAAAAAGGCAGATTTGTGTGTTTAATGAATCAATGAAATGAAGCGACACTTATTAATAGTAAAGATAAAAAATGAATAAAACCAAAACCGCTACTTTGAGGACATATACTTAAAAGATATACCAAAATGTCCCCCCTTTCTTGAATCCCAAATTTATGAATATCAGTTTTTTTAATCCCCTACTTTCTAAGCATGTTTTCTTTATCTTGTGTGATAGGTAATCTAGAACTTTTTTGGAATCCCCCCTGCTAATAAGGACAAAGATGTCATGACTAGTCGCTTATTAACCCCCTTCAAAAATCCCAATCATTTACAAATACAAAATAGTTAAGTAAACTTAACTTAACTATAAACCTTTAAGTTGAATTGGAGATGGTAAGCCTGTGCATGATTATTTAACAATCATAGATGAAATTAATCAGAAGTTTGAGCAGTTCAAGTTGTTAGTTTTAAAAGAAACAAAAGAGGTTGAGGAATTAGAAAACTTCCATTTGACTCCCCAACAAGAAATTATCATGTTTTATATCATTCGTAATGAGCCTGTAATTGCAAATGATATTGCAAATCATTTTGATATTTCCAAAAGTGCGGTTAGCCAAGTAATTTCAAAGCTCGAAGAAATGAACATGATACATCGTCAAGAAAATTCAATAAACCGTAGAGAAACCTTTATTTATGTTGGACATAGAGGGCAAGAGTTTCATCAGCTTCTAAAAAAAATTGACGACATTCTTGTGGAAAAATATTATTCGAAAGTAAGTTTAGCAGCATTAAAAAATGTGCTTGATACATTAAATAAGATTGTTGGAACTACAAAAAACAAAGGGAGTTAAGATAATGGGGAAAAATTTGAAACAATTAACTAATCGTATATATTATTTACCGCATAACAGTGAAACAGATCGACCAATACTGTCTGCCATATGTGGAGTTCACCAAACTTTAATTGTAGATGCAGGAAATTCTGATAAACATGCTAAGTTATTTCTTAAAGAACTTAACAAATACCAAATTACTAATTATCATTCTGTAGTATTAACACACTGGCATTGGGATCATAGCTTTGGAACAAATGAGATGAATATATTAACTATCGCACATGAAAACACAAAAATACATCTCGAGAAAATTATGGAGTATGATTGGTCAGACGAAGCTTTAGATAGTCGTGTAGAAAAAGGCTTAGAGAATCCGTTTTGTTCAGAAATGATAAAAAAGGAATTTGGAGTAGACAGAAATATCACCATCACTTTACCTAATATTACTTTTAAGGAAAAATTCGAGATTGATTTAGGTGGGATTCGATGTATAGTCAAACATGTAGGTGGAGATCATTCTGACGATTCATCACTCATTTTTGTAGAAGAAGAAAAAGTAATTTTTTTAGGGGACTGTTTGTATCCAAGTATTTACACACAACAACCACAATATACAATTGATAATGTTAGACGTCTCTTAGAAAATATTGAAATGTTTGATGCCGAAATCTATGTGCTGTCACATGAATCTCCATTATCTAAAGAGAACTTTATCGGTTATATACAGTTATTGAAGTTGATTTGTGATTTAACAGAAAAACATCAAAGAAACCACTTGAGTTTGGTTAATGAGCTAGCTACTCGATTAAACCGTAAATTAAGTCAGTTAGAAGAAGAGATTGTTTATTGTTTTATTAACGGATTATCAGTTGATTGAACTAGAGAACTATGAAATACCAAATAAACGAGCTGAATCTTGAAACAAAGCATAGAAATGATGGATAATCTAGGTATCAGGTAACTCAGATTTTGTAGAACGATTAAAAACTGGCGCTCTCTTGAATGAAAGGGATTGTGCCTCATGGATGATGAACAAGTTTCTATGCTTCTCCTAAGTATCTAGCATGTAAAAAGCGATAAAGCCGAGTGCTTTATCGCTCAATAAAAGGGTAAGAAGGGATTATAAACTGTATGACGTTTACAAAATGTTTACGTTCCTATTATCATTCTTAGCATGCCTTATAAATATAGGGGTTTTCCCTTATCTTCTGGCATTATTCGAAAATAGTATTTAAATTTTATGCCGTCGCCAAACCAAAATAATCCACGTAAAAGACGGTCTAATCACGCCTTTTCAACCACTAACCAATATAAAAAAATCTGCCCACCTATTTTGAAGATGAGCAGATTTCCTTAGACAGCTCCCGCATACTACGTAATATACTTATTCGTAATGCCGTATTGAATAAGTTCTGCCTTGCTTTTTAAATGTAGCTTTTGCATAATATTAGCTTTATGGTTTTCTACCGTTTTAGCACTAATAAATAGCTTGTCTGCAATTTGCATATTCGTAAAGCCTAAAATCGTTAAACGAACGATTTCTTGTTCACGTGTTGATAATACATCCGGATTGTTTTTTCCTTTTTTCTTAAATAATTTTTCGATTTGTTCTTGTGGCAACCCGACTTCATAGTAGCGGCGGCCTGTATACACACTTTGAATCGCTTCATACATTTCGCCACCTTGGCTATTTTTCAAAATATAGCCATCTGCCCCAACTTCCATCGCCTGTTGAATATAGGCGATTTCGTTATGCATCGTCAGCATAATGACTTTCGTTTCAGGTAAATTCTTTTTAATTTCCTTCGTCGCAGTAAAGCCGTCTAAACCATTGGGAATGGAAATATCCATTAAAATAACATGCGGCTCTGTTTGGTAGGCAAGCTGAATCGCCTCTTCTCCGTCACTTGCCTCCCCTACCACTGTAATATCCGGATAATTCCCTAACAGAAGCGCAATGCCCTTTCGTATTAATACATGGTCATCAACGAGCAATATTTTAATCATGTTGTGGCCTCCATCTCGGAATGACAATATCGATACATGTACCTTGTCCTAATTTGGACATAATTGTACAAGTACCGCCTAATTGATCGACCCGTTCTTCCATATGCTTAAGACCAAGCCCTGCATTTTGAATTTTCTCTCGCTCAAAGCCAACCCCGTTATCTTGAATGGTCATATAAATATGCGTGTTGTCCTTTTTAATATGGATCTGCACTTGGGTTGCTTTTGCATATTTAATAATATTATGCAAAGCTTCTTGTGTAATACGGTACAAATTAATCTCGACTGCCGGGTCACATCGGTCAAGACCACGTGTCGTTAATTGAATAGCCAAATCTGGTCTATTTTTTTTAATCGCATCAATTGTCGCTTGAATAGTTGGCTCTAGTCCTAATTGGTCTAAACTGTGCGGGCGCAGTTGATGAGAGTACGCATTAATGTCATTCATGACCTTTTGCAGTTCCGCACGTACTTCGGAAATATACTCGTTCAACTGGGCATTATCTTGAACAAATGATTCAATGGCTTGCAGCGCGACAGATACGGAAAATAAGGATTGTCCGACACCGTCATGCAGTTCTTGTGCTAGCCGTTTATGTTCTGATTCTTTTGCTTCAATTAATGCTCGAATCATTTTTTTGTTGATGGCCGCCTCTTGTGCTTTTTTAAATGTTTCTTGATCACGTAACACAAGCAAATATTCCGTTTCCCCTGTATTTTCATTGGCATAAATGGCGGCTGTGCTCATTTCGACATCAATTTTTCTACCATGGTATGTCGGCATTTCCGATAAAAATGAAGGCACTTCGTTGTTCGCAATTAAATAGCAAGTAGGTTCGCCCTGCTCCTTTTTTCGGGTCATACAATAGGAACAGTATGGTACGAAATCGCCAACTTGCCAGCCTGTTAATCGCTGTGCAGCAGGATTCATCATAATGATTTCCCTGCTTTCCTTCATAATAATAATGCCATCTTGAATATGCTCATAAATTTGCTGTAAATACTCATTTTGTAGGCGGGATTGCATACTTTACGCCTCCTTATAAATCATCCCTTTTACTTTACACGGTTTTTTCATCATCGTATAACTATTTACACTATACCCTTTTTTTCGTAAAAAGCGGCTCGCCATATTTAAATCCATGTGACTTTCTACAAGCAGATGGATAGGACGATGCTCAATTTCTGTATAAAAACGTGGCAAATAACCATACGGGATATGCTTACTATCTTGAACTAAACAACCTGCTGTATTGTAATCACGTACATCCAGTATTTGATATGTGTCATCTACTTGACGATACGGAATGGCTTTTACCTGTTTAACAGGGACAAGACGGATATAAAAAGTACGCGCCAACACAAGACCAACTACAGCGATTAGTAACATTTTCATATAAAACCTCCAAAAGAGTGCCTCACGATAGAAGGCACTCTTTATCATCATTCATTATTTTACTTCTTTTACCCATTGGCCATAGCCGCCAGTCATATTGACTAAATTGTGGAAGCCATTTGCTTTTAATACGCTCGCTGCAATCGCAGAACGACCACCTGCTTGACATTGAACAATGAGTTTTTTATTTGGTACTTCATCTAGACGATTTTTTAATGTACCAACCATAATGTGTTGTGCCCCTTCAATATGTCCTTCATTGTATTCTGTCAGATTACGCACATCTAATACCGCCACATCTTCTGCATCCATCATCGCTTTTGCCTCTAAAGGTGTAACATTTTCATATGAATCTAGTACATTCGCTTGCTGGGTCATCGCTTCTACATCTGCATAACCTAATACTTGGTCAATACCGATTGAGCGAAGTGCGATCAGCATATCATCCATTTGCGCAGGATCCACTAGTAAATATAATGGTTCCTTGTAGTTTACAATCCAGCCCATCCAGTTTGTGAATGAGTTATTGAATGGCACGTTCATCGTTCCCTTAATATGCCCTTGTGAGAAGCTTTGTGCATCACGTGTATCTACTACTTGCTGTCCTGCTGCAATCAATCCTTCAATTTCTTCAACAGACGTAATGACTTGTAGCTCTGGTAAATTTTTAATTAACTCAATCCCAATTTTATTGACCGATTTCATTACGGCAAAGTAATAAGGTGGTTCTGGTTGACCGTCTAATAATGCTGTAACAAAGTCTGGCTCGTTGTCAAATTGCATTGCCCAGTTGAATTGTTTTTCATAACCAACCGTTGTGGAAGGTACTGCACCAAGCGCTTTCCCACACGCACTACCTGCTCCGTGTGCTGGCCATACTTGTAAATAGTCTGGCAATTGCTTAAAGCGTTCCACAGAGTTGTACATCACTTTTGCCCCTGCATCCGCTGTCCCTTGAATACCTGCTGCTTTTTCAAGTAAGTCTGGTCGACCGATATCACCAGCGAACACAAAGTCACCTGTAAAAATCCCAATCGGTTTATCTGCTGCTGCGCCATCTGTTAATAGGAATGAAATCGATTCTGGTGTATGACCTGGTGTATGCATTACTTCAAAAGTAAGCTTACCAAGTTCAAATTTGTCACCATCTTTTAATAACACATGGTTGATGCCTTCTAAATTTTGATATTTCCAGTTTTCATCGCCTTCATCTGAAATATACATTGTTGCACCAAAGCGGTCAGCTAATTCACGAGAACCTGCTACAAAATCGGCATGGATATGTGTTTCTAATGCCCCAACGATTTTCATATTTTCTTTTGCAGCTACTTGGATATATGGCTCAATATTGCGCATTGGGTCAACAATTACTGCCTCCCCTTTTCGTTGACAACCTACCATGTAAGAAGCGTGTGCTAATTTTTCATCATAGAAATAACGTAATAACATAAAATTCTCTCCTTTTAATGTGATTTTTTATTTAAAACCTGTAGTGTTGCTTGTACATATTTCAGTGACTTTTGAACACTTGGGTCTTTTAACCATTTCATAATCGTAAAGAGTTTAACTGGTTCTGTTGTTGCTTCTGCTTGTTGTTGAATTTCTTTTACTAGGGATAGCCCTTGCTTTCCTTTTGCTACAACAGGTTCTGTGTAGGATTGGATGCTTGCTGTTGCATAATCCATTGTTTGTTGATCCGCTAACACAGCGGTTGCAAAATCGAGTACATCCTCTAGCTGATTGATTATTTGTAAAAGCTTCGGCAATTTTTCTAGCATGCCAACTAATGCTTCTACTGTTTCTAGATTTACATTGTAGCTTCGTATAAGTTCATCGTATTTTTGAATCACTTGCTCGTCTTGCAATACCGCTTGGCCAAAACTCACTACATTGCCGATTGCTTGTACATTTTTTTCATAGGTCGGCAATTGCTGTAGTAGTGATATGAGAGCGGCTTGCACATCTGGCTGCTTTAGTTGCTCTAGTAACGGATTCGTTTCCATCACATATGCCCCCTTTCTACATCGTTCCTTTGAGCATGCCGTCCCAGTACATGATTGGTAGTAAATCTTTTTTCATCATATACATGCTCGTACGTTCAACGGCTTGGTTAAATGGCATCGATTCTGCAGGTTCTTTCGTATAGTCGAACTCGGCTAAAATGAGCTTGTTGTAACCTGTGACGATTGGGCAAGATGAGTAACCGTCATACGTTTTATCCATTGTTTGGTTGCGCATAGATGCGATTACATTTTCTGCAACAACAGGTGCTTGCTTACGGATGGCTGCCCCTGTCTTCGATGTCGGTAAGTTGGCACAGTCGCCAATGCCAAATACGTTTGCATATTTTTTATGTTGCAATGTATACATATCGACATCTACCCAACCATTTTGGTCAGCTAATGGGCTATTGACGATAAATTTCGGTGCATTCATATAAGGTGTGACGTGAATCATGTCATACTTCACTTCCTCTTTTGCACCCGTATCTAGATGTTCAAAGATGGCGATTTTTTCATCCGCTTTAATTTCGATTAAGTTACGGCGGAATCGTGCATCGATTTGTTTTCGTTCTACTACCTTTTCTAGTGCCTCACGGTATTTCAGGACATCAAAAATGGCTGGATTTGCTGAACCAAAGATAACTTTGATGTTTTGACGTACACCCGCTTTTCGGAAATAGTCTTCCGCGATATGCATAATTTTCTGTGGTGCACCACCGCATTTGACAGGTGAATTTGGATGCGTAAATAATGCTGTACCCGATTTTAAATTGCGAATCGTTTCCCATGTATAATCCACATGTTCAAATGAATAGTTACTGCAAACGGATTTTGTACCAAGTGCTTCTTTTAATCCTTTAATAGCACCCCAGTTAATTTCAATACCGCCTGCTACAACTAAGTAATCGTACGTAAGAGCTGTTTTGTCTCCTAAGATGACTTCATTTTGTTCCGGTTTAAATTCAAGTACGGGTTGTTGAATCCATACCGCACCTTCTGGGATGACAGATTCCATTGAACGTTCAGAATCTTCTTTTTTAGCAGCTCCTCCACCGACTAGCGTCCATAGCGGTTGATAATAATGCTTTGATGCTGGATCTATAATCGCTACTTCATGGATGAGGCTTTGTGATTTTCTTAATAGGCGAGCGGCAACAGAAATACCCGCTGTTCCCCCACCAACAATGACGACTTTGAAAGAATTTTTCATGCTTCTTCCTTCTTTCTGCATTTTTGTGTTGTGAAACTTTACACTCTCATCATAGTGAAATCTATATTTCAAAAATATAGGGGTTTCCCCCTAAACAATAACTTGTTTTTTTAGTGGAAAACCCCTAATTTCATTTAGATTTGTCTATATTAATATAAGAAGAAAGGAGCTGATACGATGCATTCTTTACAAACATGGGCACTAGCATATAAAGGGAAGCTACTTCTCCTCTTTGTTCTATCGGTATTTTTAGGTGGTAGTATCATCCTGCAAGGCTATAGTATTGTACAAATTGTCGACCTTGTATTTATAAAACAAAGCCCTTTTCCCTCTACATTTCACTTTTTACTTTTATTATTTCTTGCTATCCTGTTCCGCTTATTCACGCAGTTTTGGCTGAATAGAATAGGTGGATTGTTAGCTGAACGGGTGAAAAATTCGCTTCGTCAAACATTGCTTCAGCATTGGACACAAAATGCAATGGAAGCGCAAATGACGACACAAACAGGTGAAAAGGTGACATTGTTAATTGATACAGTAGACCAATTAGAAAGTTATTACCGGGAATATATCCCGCAAGTTATCAAAACAACCGTTATACCACTCATGGTACTAATTGCTGTGTTTATGACACATGCAGCAAGTGGCTGGATTATGATCATTACAGCCCCTTTTATTCCATTAACGTATATCATCATCGGGCTGCAAACAAAGGCAAAATCAGAAGAACAATTAGTAGCGATGAATCGATTTTCCGGAAAATTCTTGGATTTACTACAAGGACTTCAAACGATTCGCCTTTTTGGACAAAGCGAGAAACAAGAGCAAGTGCTAGCAGAAAGCAATAAAGGGTTTATGGAACGTACATTATCCGTTTTAAAAATCGCTTTTGCTTCTACGTTATTTATTGAATTGATTACGACATTAGGGGTGGGATTAGTCGCGCTCGAAATTGGCTTTCAAATGATTGTCTTTCAGTCGCTCACGTTTGCCCCTGCATTTTTTGTTTTAACGTTAGCACCTGAGTACTACAATTCCTTAAAAGAACTCGGCGCAGCCTTTCATACAGGTCGAGGAAGTTTAGGCGCGGTTTCTATTATTGAAGAGGCGATGCAAACGACCGCAACACCCGTACGTTGGGGCAAGGAGCCGATTGACGATCAACCACAGCTGTCCTTACAAAACGCAACGTACCAATATGAAAATGGGCCGCTCATTGGACCGATTTCTCTTAATGTAAAACCAGGCGAAATGATTGCTTTGATCGGTCCTACTGGTCATGGTAAAACAACGATTTTAAATATGCTCTCCAGTATGGTGGAATTATCTAGCGGTGTGGCTTTACTCGGTGGAAAGCCGCGCACACAACTGTCAGAACAGGATTGGTACCGTCAAATGAGCTATATTTCCCAACATCCATATGTATTTGCGGGTACGCTTCGAGATAATATTCGAATGGGGCTTACCGCTACTGATGAGGAGATTTATGAAGCATTGCGTAAAGCACAACTCACATCTTGGCTGGACACATTGCCTGAACAGTTAGACACAAACATCGGTGAAGGTGGACGAGGGTTATCGGGTGGCGAAAAACAACGTGTTGCGATTGCCCGTGCTTTTGTAAAAAACCCATCCATTTTATTTTTCGATGAACCAACGGCAGGACTTGATGTGTTAACAGAACAACTATTAACAGAAGCGATGTATACATTTAGTCAACATGCAACCGTCATCACGGTAGCACACCGATTTGAGAGCATCCAGCACGTCGATACATTATATATTATTGAGCATGGTCAAGTTAGCGCGAGCGGGACACATGCACAACTCGCATCTCACCCGTTTTACGAATATATGAAGAAAAGAGGGACGTATGATGAAAGCACTGATTGAGATGATTTTACATGATAAAAAAGATGTGCTACTTGCGATGACTGCGGGTACAATTAGCGGCCTTACAGCAGTAGCATTATTTGCACAAAGTGGCTTTCTCATTTCAAAAGCGGCGCTCATGCCTCCTTTTTATAGCATTTTAATTTTGACGGCCTTTTTAAAGCTTTTCGGTGTGGCCAAATCAGCGAGTAAATATGCCGAACGCTATATTTCACACCGTGTGACATTTCGCTTTATGAGTGCTGTACGCATGTGCTTTTTTAAAAAACTTTTACCCCAATCAAACTTATTACATGCATATAAAAGTGGGGATTTATTAAATCGGATTACGAGTGACGTGGATCTATTGCAACATTTTTTCTTACGCGTCGTCTATCCGCCGTTTATTGCGCTATTTGTTTTTTTCGCAACGATTGTTTTTACACTGTTGTTTTCACCTTGGCTAGCACTGATTTTAATGATTGGCTTTATATTCACCAGTACAGTCGTGCCAGCCATTTTAATTTACCAAAAATCGAATACAGCTGTGCCGGTCAAAAATGCCTTTACAAATGAAGCAACAGAATATTTATACGGTTATCGTGATTTACAGCTACATCACCAATTAGCAACGAAGGAACAGTCATTACAAATTATTAGTACCGATTATTCACGACTAAAAAAACAAGAGCTCAACCGGGAACAAAGCGCTCATTTTTGGAATCAGTTCATTGCTTTACTAACGGCGTTTTTCATTGTAAGCGTGGGTGCCTATTTTGTTTCCATCGGGTCTCTGGACGGTTTATACCTCGCGATGTTAATACTAGTCGCATTAACGGTATTTGAATCAGCCATCCCTCTTGCGATGTTACCTAGTCATTATAAAAATGCCCAAGAAGCAACCGCGCGATTAGATGCCATTGCGCCACCTGCTTCGCCTAAGGAGCGGGTGCCATTAATAAAGCAAAAGCCATTGCACATTACCTGTGACAATGTATCTTATTCGTATCACAATACGTTACATTCAACTATTTTACATGTTAATTGTACGATTGCTGCTGGTGAAAAAGTAGCGATTGTCGGTCCAAGTGGCTCTGGTAAATCGACGTTATTTCAACTGCTAATTCATGAGCTCAAGCCGATCAGTGGCGAGATTTTTATCAATGAACAGCCGATGCAATCTATTGATAAGCAGGAACTGTGGGCGCAAATGAGTATTCAATTACAGCATAATCACTTTTTCTCTGGCACCGTTCGAGAAAATTTACTGCTGGCAAAACCAACCGCGACAGATGAAGAACTACAGCAAGTGCTCGACCAAGTATTTATAACAAAACCATTATCTGCTATTGTATATGAAAAAGGCGGCAATTTATCAGGCGGCGAAAAACAACGCCTTGCTTTTGCTCGTGTACTATTAAAAAATAGTGACCTATGGCTGTTAGATGAACCATTTACAAGTATAGATGCTCAAACCGAGGGGCATTTATTTCACACTTTACTGACGAAAGAAAAAGATAAAACAATTGTGCTGATTACACATAAGCTAACCGATCTAGCAAAAATGGACCGCATCTTCGTCATGGACCACGGTACACTAGCAGAAAGTGGTACATTTGAACAATTGCTTACACAGCGCGGCCTTTTTTATACAATGTACACGCAACAAATACGAGGTGATAAAAAATGAATACATGGGATCAACGCTTTAAACAACAGGAATATGTATACGGAACAGAAGCAAATGAATTTATACGAGAACAGGCTTCCCGTTTTCCAACGGGCTCTACAATCGCCGCATATGCAGAAGGAGAAGGACGTAACGCGGTATATGTAGCTTCCCTTGGGCACAATGTTACAGCTTATGACTATGCACAATCAGGATTAGATAAAACAGAAGCACTAGCAAAAGCACAAAATGTACAGGTCCAAACGAAGCTTGTGGATTTAATCGAACAACCATTACTAACAGAACGATATGACGGTGCCTTTATGGTTTTCGGGCATTTTCCAAAAGAAAAGCAATATGCTGTACTCGATAATATAATGGCCTCCTTAAAACCAGGGGGCATCTTTATGTTTGAAGTATATGAAGATCAACAACTTGCTTACGGTACAGGTGGGCCAAAAGATGTGGACTGGCTGTATAATGGACGTGATGTACTCGCTTGGGCACAACCATTTAACTTAGTGCACTTCTTTATAGGCGAAACTACACGCCATGAAGGTCAACTACATACGGGCAAATGCTATGTTGTGCAAGTCGTGGTGGAAAAGTGAGACGCCTTTATATAGGGGAAATTAAAAGGATGAGGCACCTACTCATCCTTTTTTTGTGGTTTACATGATGGGGTTACTTCGGTTTGTTGGTTTTGACAACAGAGCTTGGGGTTTTGCCCGGATAACCTTGTGTTTTGCTCGGATACGGGATCGTTTTGCTCGTTCACCGTGTATTTTTGACCGCTTGGGCACTTGTTTTGCCCGGTTGCCCGTCTTTTGACCGCAAACAATCGCATTTTGCTCAATCTAGGTAGCCTATCATTCCACCACTTCAAAAATAACCTTTGCCTCTAGCTGATATTTTTCTCCTTGCGCCCCTTCGATGACAAAGTCCGTTCGTCCATTAATTTCATATTGTCCTACGGGAAACGCCAACGTACTCATTTGCTCTAACACATCTTCTGTATACGAATTTCCTTCCATGCCCTCATGATATGAGCTGCCTGAGAAATAGTAAGGCTCGATTAACACCTCGCCCTTTCGCATCGGCGTAATAATATACGGCTCATTCATCGCCGCGCCAAATTGATAATCCTTTGTCAAATTTGTCGTTTCCAGCCAAATCCAAGACCCACCATGACCAATCTGGATAGCCTCTTCCTCACCGTCATATACTAATTCAGCTCGTACAGCTATCTTTTCCCCTACTTGATACTGCGCCTTTTCACTGACTAGCCGTAGCGTAAACGGTGCTTCTTTTACCTCCTGTGTTGTCACATTCTCTACTTTTTCCCTATTCATCGATTCCGTTCCACATGCTGTTAGCAATATGAGTAATAAAATACTATATAACCATTTCATTTCGTACACCTCCGTTTCGAGATTAGACGAATGAACAAGAAATACGTTACAAAGTCTTTTTAGGCTTAATAGTCTCCTAACAATTGTTGAATTTTTAGCATAAAAAATGATAGACTATATCCCAACAAACAATAGTATTTTAGTATAAAGGGGACAGCAGCATGCAGATTGAAATTCGTCGATTGCGGGCAAATGATATGGAGGAATTAATGGCATTTTTCCGCACCGTCTCTATTGATACATTCGAAAAAAATGGCATTAGTCATTTAACAGACGACTTAGAAGATGAATTGCATACGAAGGAACGCTATTTACAAGAGGATTTATATACAAATGGACAACAACGCTATTTTTTATTAGCCATTCATGAAGGAAAAATCGTCGGGACAATTGGCCTTTACAAAGCAAATTCTTTTGTCGTAGAGCTAACAAAAGGCGCCGTGCAAGGCATGGATGAGGTTGGGACCATTTATATTTTACCGAGCTATCAAAATAAAGGGTTAAGCACACTCCTTATTAAGGCAATGATACTTACTTTAAAGGCGAACGGTATTACGCAATTTTGTTTGGATAGTGGTTTTGCGACTGCACAAGCAGTATGGCTAAAAAAATTCGGTCAGCCTACGTATTTATTTGAGCATTACTGGGGGGAAGAGGCACATCATATGGTTTGGATTATTCAAACAAACTATACTCCTGTGACGTTTACGTTATAAACTTTTAAAAAGGAGAAAACACATGTCAAACTCATGTTTTCTCCTTTCTTCTATAAAGGTAAATCCTTTCGCTTAAATACTTCTACACTCGCACTAAATAAAACAATACCCACTACCGCTAAAATACCGAACTTCCACCATTCTGGGTTACCCGCCACAATAGACTTTGTATCGAATAACGCATTGATCGTAACATACTTTACATTTTCAAGACTTGCATCCACCGTACTCACGATTTGACATAAGAAAAACGCCAGTGGAATCCCTGCACCAAATGCCAGTGAATTTTTCGATAAGTTAAATAAACTCGAAAAGAAGAAAGAAATCCCACTCGTTGCAAACATCAGTAAAAATAAACCGACGTTTAATAGTAAAAAGTCACTAATCACCACATCCGCCTCTGTCTGAAAAAGTTGGATTGCGAATACGCCAACGATTGTTTCCAACAAAATCATGGCAAATAATGCGACGATAAGATAGGCTGCCTGTGTTAGTACGATCGTGCTACGTTTTGTCGGCGTAGACAATAAATACGCCATTGAACCTCTATCCACCTGCGCAGCAATTAAGCTATTGGCCGTCATAATGACAAAAATAAGTGGAAAAATAATACCGTGAATCGAATAATACGTTTGAGCAAGCATACCAAGGAAGGAGGTTTGCGTTAACATGTTCTCTAACGGCGTTCCTTTCACTAAATTCTCCATACCTGTTAACGTGCTACTATCAAAAAAAGTGACAAATATAAGCTGTAACGCACAAAGCACAATCGTAAAAATAAGCCATAGCTTTCGATTACTTTTCATTGTTTGTTTAAAAATCGTTGGATTGATCATTTGGCTACCTCCCTATAGTGCTGCTCAAAATAGGCTTCGAGTGTCGGCCTTTGTTCTATTACATCAGCTACTTCATAATTACCTAAACATTGTAAAAAAGGGGTTAGCTCCTGCGCGGCCACTTCCACCGTTACGCTAGACGCCTCTGACGCTACCACGTTAAATTGTTCCGTTTGAAATTTTTGTGCATCTGTGACATTTGTAAATTGAATGGTAAACTGCTGCTTTTGCTGATGAAGAATTTGTGCGGTATTCACAATTTCCGTAATGCGTCCTTGTTTAATCATCGCGACCCTATCACAAACTTCCTCCACCTCATTAAAAAGATGCGTCGACATAAAAATGGTCTTTCCTTTTGCTTTTTCCATTTTAATGATGTCTAAAAATGCCGCTCTCATCAGTGGATCTAGTCCTGTTGTTGGCTCATCCAACAGTAAAACCGCTGGATCATGCATTAAGCTCGCGACAATCGCTGTTTTTTGCTTCATCCCCTTCGACATTCGCTTTAAATTAGCAGAAGGATCTAGCTGTAATGTTTCTATTAACTGCTTGGCATAGTCTAAATTCGTGAGTCCTACTAGCTCCGCCTGTTGCTGCAAAAATGCCCAGCCCGTTTTAGCATCTGGAAAGGCTATTTCCCCGGGAATATAACCGACCAATTGCTTCACGGCAGCTGCCTCATGCCAACAGTTCAGACCGGTAATTTCACAATGGCCTTTTTGCGGTTTTAAAAAGCCCATTAAATGACGAATTGTCGTTGTCTTTCCTGCACCATTTGTTCCGACAAAGCCAAAAACTTCCCCTTCTTGAATATTGAATGAGAGATCAAAAATTCCTGTATCACCATAATCTTTTGTTAACTGATTTACCTTAATCATTTGAATCCCCCTAGCGTTCATAAAACTTCATAAAATAGCTTTCTAGGCGGAACGGTATTTCATGAAATTTTTCAATTTGGTGTGAAGCGAGCCGCTGGATAAATGATGTTAAATGCTGGCGAGGCACAGAAACCAGCATTTCTGTTCCGTTTATTTCCTCAATGGAAGCCACCTCTTTTACATGTAGCTGTAACTGTACTAGTGCTTCCTCATCTTGCATTTGTAGTTGAAATTTCTTCGGCAATGTCTCTTTTAATTGCGCGACATCAAACGTAGCTACAACAACACCGTCTTTAATAATAGCAATATCATCACAAGTTGCCTCCACCTCAGAGAACATATGACTAGACAGTAAAATCGTTTTTCCGCGCGCCTTTTCCTTTTGGATAAACTGTATAAAGCGCTTTTGCATAATTGGATCTAGCCCACTCGTTGGCTCATCCAACACTAAAATAGCTGGGTCATGCATAAAAGCCGCCACGATCGCTAATTTTCGCTTCTCCCCTAACGACATCCGTTTAATAGCGCCCTGACAATCCAGTTCGAAATAATCAAGTAGCTCATGTAAATACACATCTGTCTCCATGCCACGTAGCTTTTTCATCATTTGAAGAAATGCCGCTCCCGTTACATGCTCTGGTAAAGCAATTTCGCCCGGCAAATAGCCTAAGTTTTGCTGAATTTGACTGGCATATATCCAACTATCAAGTTGATTTACGCGCACTGTTCCTTTTTGCGGTTTCGAAAAACCCATAATATGCCGAATGGCCGTCGTCTTCCCTGCACCATTCGGTCCCAAAAAGCCAAACACAATGCCCTCCTGTACATCAAAGGACACATCAAAAATGCCACGTCCATGCCCGTAATCTTTCGTTACATCCTTTAGTGAAATGACCTCCACTGCCATCCCCTCCTACGATACAATTTCAACCTATGTAGTAAGTAGTACATATTCATTACGCTAGTTTATTCCAAAAGAAAAGGATAGAGAACGAGCGCTCCCTATACTTACTTTTGGCGCTCAAACGATACATAACGTGTTCCTTGGAAGGACAATAAACCAAGATCTTGCTCCACTAACATCCCATATTCGCTACCATCTACTTTCAGCTCCATGCGGTCTCCGCTTTGTACTTCAAATGTTACGTAATATGTTGTATACGAGTGATCCCCTTGAACCTGCGTACGTTTCGAAACGACCTGTACCGGTACTGTCAGTAAAGGAGCCTGACTATTTTTAATCCCCTGTTTTACATTCGAAAAAATCGTATACAATATGAAGCCAAATACAATAATCATAAAAATTGGCACAATATTAAACATCATATCCCCGAAAAACATATAGCGCCTCCTTCTCTCTTTACTACGCGTTAAAACTTCCGTTATTTCTTAAAACGGTTGCCCGTATTGACGTATACAAGTGTGAAAATTGTTAAACCGATAAATAACACAAGCCCAACGATAAACAGCCACTGCTGATTGATTAGCTCACTCAATCCCCATAACAGTATACTTAAACAGTAACCGTACATGACCTTGCCCATAAATTTGGCCAGTGCCACTTCATCATACTTGGCTTTTTCGCTTTCTGGTAACGTATTATAACCTGCGATTAAAAAGGCGCCCTTTCCTTTCGATAAGACAATCGCAAATATTAGAAACAACATTAAAATGATAATATAAATGATTGCAGTAGCCATGGTATACCTCCGATCTCCTTCTTCTTCACTTCTAATAATTAGAAAAAGAACCATGTGACTTATTTCTATTATACATGAATTGGAAAGGACAAAATTAACAAATTAAAAACCAGGTATCGACAATGGGATACCTGGTTACGATTTTATTCTGTTAAATCAATGACCACTTTATTGGATGATGGATTGAGCCGAACAAGTTGCTTGGCAAGCATGTCGGGGGGATACGGCATATCATTCCCAAGCCACAACACAATTGTCCCAACCACCGCAGAAGCTGAATATCACTCCGCTAGCGAATTGATATGGCTGGACGATAAGACGCTGGAATAGTTCTAGTAAACGTTGTGGATTTTGCTCCTACAAAAAATGAACGATCTAAACGTTTAATTAAAATGGATTCAGTGACAATGCAACAATTTAAAGAACTATTCAGAACACTCCCTACTAATTATTAATCAACTTGTCTTCTACAGCCCTGAATCAAAATACCAAGTTATCAGTAATACAAATGCAAATAAGTTGTTGAAAAAGACACTATTAGAACTCGATATAGAGCCTATTACAGTACATGGACTAAGACATACACATGCGAGTGTGTTACTTTATAAAAACGCTTCAATTTACTATGTTAGCGAACGTTTAGGACATGGAGATATTGAGAATACCTTGAAGGAATATACCCATGTATTGAAAGAATTGCGATTGCGAGATGAGCAGCTAGCGATAAATACATTTGAAGAGATGATTGTATAATAAAAATCAAAAGTTAGAAGAATTGAATTTAACTCCTAACTCTTCTTCATTGCTGTTTTATCCCTCTAGAATGACCACGAACAGATACTTTTCTCCCGTCTTTTAAAGTACGTGTATGAGGCTTTACAGTATGCTGTTTCGGTGAATTACGTTGATCGTTATCCAATGTTGATACATCTCTTTCCTCTTCTTGAATATAAATCGGATTGTCATAAGAGCTATAGTAATATTCATCTTTGTAATTATTGTGATTTGAATAATCATTTTCGTTATCATCGTAAGAGTAGTCATCATCTTCATACTCTCTTCTACGTTCTTCTTCTATTGCATCTTGCTCCTCAAAATAATCTAAAATCTCTTCTACATTCATTGAATAATCTCTAACTCTTAATCTATTTTCAATTTCTCTTTCTAGTCTTGATATATTTAAATGATAAATGAACTGAAATATTTCATTACCAGCTTTTTTTAAAAATCGTTTGAATAACCTTGTCCCATTAGGTACTTCAAAATTTTTATAAGTTTTTTTCTGTTCGTTTATAGAATTCAATTTTGCTTCTAGTGCTTGTCTATTTTGTTCTTCTATAGATATTTCATCCCGCCAATAATCGGTTTCAAAATCTACTGTTTCACCTTCAAAAGAAGTGTAATAATTTCCCCTAGAACCTTCTAAATGCAAGTTTAAATTTCGATCCTTCAATACATTCCAACTTAATATTTTTGTATCTATTTTTAATTTTAAAGCTTGCGAAACTAACTCTTCCCTATCCTCACGATGCATGTAATCACGAATTCGAAAATATTTATGGCTTTGCTCTAGTTCTAATGGCAATAGACCCGTACCAAAATACGCTAATAAATCATATTTTATTTTATATAAATCTAAGGTTGAATATTTAGATTGAACAGGTCTTTTATTAGGGAATTCTTGAAATAGTAAATCCAATCTTTGTTTTTGCTTTTTGCTTAATAAATGTTTGTTTTCAGTTAAATATCCTGAATAATCAACAAATGGTATATCGTATTTAGTTCTTAATAATTTTTCATATTGTTTTAATACATACTCAGGACTTCCAGATTTAATATCACCACCAGGAACTACTATCTTTTTATTTTTAGTATTTATTATATGTAATAAATCTGTTTTAGAAGTTGTATCTGGATTAATAATAGTTAATATATCTTCGCTATTTTTTAAGGAATTATATTCATAGACAGCTAAAACTTCATAAACATGTCCCATAAAAATATTCACTTTAGCTTTTAATTTATTAATGTCTTTATATATACTAATTTCTCTATTTAATATTTCCTCTATCTTATCATCTGTTAAAGCCGAGTTAGCATATTTCGCTATTGGTTCTTTTAAAAGTCGTTTAAGTTCTTCATCAATATAATAACTACTTAATAAAATCTTACATATCAAATCTCTATCTTCTAAAGTTAGAACCAATTCGATCTCCCCAATCCAAATAATCTACTATCTTTATATTAAATTAAATTGAGATAATCTAAAAGTGAAATTCGGTGTAAAAAATGTGTAAAACTCTACAGAAACATATCGTAATCAATGGAATCTCAAAAAACAGCAAAAGCCCTCAAATCCTTGATAAACAAGGACTTAAGAGCTTCTTAATAATTATTATCGTGACGTAAAAACATCTAGTGATACCGGTAGTCAGTTTCCACCACCAAAAACACACGGGAATCCTTTCCTACCAAACCCCCTTCTCCTCTATTTCCAATCGCTTATAATATTCATCAACGATTGGATAAATATCAGGGTTCGTATCATAGTATGTATCGTCAATCTGACTTAACGAGCAGTTGAATTGTACCTCTTCATCATAAAGTGTAATCACATATAAAAAGCCATATCGCATTTCTTGATTATCTTGAGGGGAAAATTCGATATCTTTTACTAAAGCTAGAAATTCGTTGATTTGGACTATATCCGTTAGCGTTTTTGTGTAACCCGTGCTACCATCCAAGATGACAACTTTATCTACACTTTCAATTCCTTCCTCTGTGTAAAAAGCTTCTAACGATTGTGTTTTTTCACTACAGGCTGTTACTAACCAGCCGAACATAAGCACAATAAGTAAGCATTTCTTCATCCAAATCCCCCGTTTTACGTGATTTAAGAATTAGACTCCACTATCAAGAAAGAGTTACACCATTTCCTACTACAAATTCCTTTACCACTGCCAATGCTTGAACACTCGATTGTTCATTAAAGTGTGGCGAGTATCGATCAGCAAACCCGTGATGCCCTTCACACGTTTGCACTTGTATGTTTTTCGTGATTAATTGCGCCACCAAAGTTTTTACATTAAATGATTGTTCCGATTCGCCGTAAATAAGCAAGACCGGACATAGCGGACTTATGGCTAAATAGTTTCGAATGCGTGAGCCGTAGTACCCTACTACCGATGTAACTCCTGTTAGCTCACTACAAAGCCACGCAATCGTAGCGCCGATGCTAAAGCCGACAATATGGATTTCTTTATATGTATCTTTTAATTGGATGATTAATTTTTCAACTTCTGCAAATCCCTGTGCAAAGCCAACCTGGTTCATAAAATGGGCATATGCCATTTGCTCCTCTTCGTAAGAGAAAGGCTGCTTTACTTGAAGGAAATTGGGACAATACACATCATAACCGAAAGCGATAAACTCATTTGCATAATGTTGCATATGGGCATTTAACCCATAAATCTCATGTAATAACACGACTGCTTTTTCCATTTGATTTCCCCCCATTACTTACATATATTCTTTCAATTGTTCTTCTTATAAACTTAATCGTTCTCTTCTGTTGCATATAAGCGATGATTTCTTCGCGAATATTCGGGTGCAGTACTACTTCAAATTATTCCAAATAATTGAAACTATAAGCAATCCTAGCCGTATGTATAACTATAGTAAACTATCGGAGGTGCTTGTATGGATAAAATAAATACAATAGCGATTATTGGAGGAACCGGGAAAGTAGGTCGTTATATTGCGACGAAAGCAGTACAAAGTGGTTATCAAGTCAAAATGCTTGTGAGAAACCCAGGCAATTTAACTCCTATAGAAAATGGCATCAAAATTATACAAGGTGATGTACATAACTTACAAGATCTCAAAAAGTTATTAGCAGGTACTCAAATCGTCATTAATGCATTTGGTCAACCCGTTAAAGCAGAGCCTCTCTATAGTAAAGTAACTAAAAACGTGTTTACTCTCATGGATGATTTACAAATTAAACGTTATATCGGTGTTACAGGCGGATCGCTCACGATTGAACAAGACAGAAAGAGCTTGCTAAATAAAATAGGTGCTACACTGTTTAAAATTTTCTTATCTAAACTGCTAGCAGATAAGCAAAAAGAATGGCATTTTCTTCTCGACCATAAACACATTGAATGGACATTAATCCGGCTTCCCTTTGTCGTTGATGAAGAAGCAACGGATGCTATAAAAGAACACCTCACAGATATGCCAGGTAGTAAAATAACAAACCAAGACATAGCCGCCTTTATCATCAAGCAAGTGAAAGATCAAACTTATATACATCAAGCGCCATTTATTGCTAATTAATGGAGATACTGCGTATACAGAAATTATTAAACCATTCTTAAGAAAATCTTCAGAAAGTCCCTTACTGCTTCTTAAATGTCATACGATATGATCGTATTAAAACATTTAGGAGATAGACAGATGAAGAAATTATTCCTGTTCATATTATTGATTTTATTTAGTTATATCGGCATAGATCAAATCACCTCAACAGATTCGATTGAGGATATTGGATTTTCAGAAATGACTGTGACCGAAGACGCAACTCACTTTGGTGATTTATTGCTCGTAAATAGTGAGTATCCTATGAGTGAACGTGCGAGACCGAACGATTTAGTAGCGCTATCGACATTAAATACGCCGAGCTTTTCCTTCGACCCTACGATTGAAATGGCTACACAAATTTTACAACCTTTTTCGGCCATGATGGATGCTGCTAATCAAGATGGTGTCACGAATTTTATCGTGAATAGTAGCTATCGTAGTGATACAGCACAGCAGCAGCTTTTTGACACAATGGGGGCTGATTTAGCACTGCCTGCGGGTTATAGCGAGCATAATGTCGGTCTATCTGTTGATATCGGCTCTACGACAGGAAAAATGGAGGGCTCAGAAGAAGCGGCTTGGCTAGAACGACACGCAGCGCGATACGGCTTTATTTTACGCTATCCCCCGAACAAATCACATATTACGGGTATCCAGCATGAGCCGTGGCATTTTCGTTATGTTGGCTTGCCGCATAGCGAAATCATCACCAAAAATGATTGGACACTAGAGGAATATTTAAGTCATTTACAGCAGGAAAAGTCCATTACAACACGTACGCAAGGCCGCGCCTACAAGGTTCTTTACTATGATTTACAAGAATCTTTACAAATTCCCGTACCGACGACACATTCGTATAAGGTTTCAGGTGATAATAGGGGTGGGCTAATTGTGACGATTATGCAGTAAGATGAATAAACCTTTATTTTTACTAGATGAAAAACACATTGGGCGATGTACCCAATGTGTTTTAAAAAAAGCAACTATTGTTTTACTAGACATTCGATGGATGATGGTTTATTACTATATTTTCGTTACTTAATCTAGCAGATACGGATGCTATGAGTATTTTAGAAAGTTCTTCTGGATGATATGGTTTTGTAAAATACTTTTCGACTTTAAACTTTTCTACGTATTCTTTTGATTCATCTAAAGCGGAAGAAATAATAATTGGAATCGTACTTGTTTGCGCTGTCTCTTTTAGTAATTGCACTAAATCCCAACCTTTTATATCATCCCCCAGCATTAAATCGATGACAATCCCAACGAGTGGTGTATGCAACGCTTCTTCAAATGCTCGTTTTGGATTATCATGATAAATGACTGTAAACCCGTTACTTTTTAATTCTTCCGATAGGAGTAAGGCTAAGCTTAAATCATCTTCTACTATCATGACATTTAAGCCCGCTTCATCAATTGCTACGTTCATTTCCTCTAGTGTTTGACTTGCATGATGTACTGGTAATGTAAAGTAAACTGTTGTCCCTTGCCCTTCTTCTGATTCAATCCATATATCGCCACCATGTTGCGTGACAATTTCTTTACAAATCGCGAGACCTAGGCCTGTACCACCAATTTTTCGTCTTGCACTATTATCGATGCGTTTAAATTTTTGGAACAGCTTGGAGATTTCATTTTGTGGAATACCAATCCCTTGATCTTTTACGCTAATTTGCACACGATTTGGGACATTCTCAAGCGTAATGACCACATCTCCTCCATTCGGAGAGAATTTAATGGCATTCCCGATAAGATTGATTAATAGTTGTACTAATCTTTCTTGATCGCCCATAATGTTCACCGTCTTAGCTTTATCCACTAAATGCACACGATGATGCTCTTCATGACGGAAGCGATTCACAATGTCTATCGCCAGCTCATCTATACATAGCTGCTCCATCTTATACTGTTGTCTGCCTGATTCCATTCTTTGTAAGTCTAAAAAATCATTGATGAGATTCGTTAAACGAATGGCTTCTTTATGAATCGTTTCAATATATTTTTTTTGACGCTCAGGTTTCAATTCTTTTGTCAATAGAAGTTCTGTAAAGCCTAAAACACTCGATAACGGTGTACGTAGCTCATGGCTAACCGTACTCACAAGCTCTGACTTCATTTGGTCTACTTCATATTCTCTTGTAATATCCCGATGCACAAACATCGTACCAATTTTTTCTTGCCCTTCATATACACTCGTTGCATAGACTTCAACAAAAACGGGTGTATTTTCTAAAATGGAATAGCGAATCGTTCGAGTATCTTCAAAGTCTTCTACAACAGCATTTTTGAAGAAGAACGTCAATTCTTCCGGCTGATCTGTAATCGCTTCAAAATGCTTGAGCCACTTCCATTGAGCAACATGTTGATTGTCCATTTTATGGTGGTAGCGGATGATGCGAGACAATGCCTCATTAATTAAGACCACATCTCCCGTAGGCGAAACAAATTGAATGCCTTCATTGACCGTATCAATAATATTTTGATTTAATTGTCGAGATCGCTCAACCTCTTCATACATTAAAATACGTTCGAACGCTATCGAAACACGATTCATTAAACCGTTTATCTCTTCGATTTCTTGCGTTGAATACTTATGCCCTTCCCGCGTAGCCATCATCACCGCCACTAAGCGTCCTTCAGAATTTAATACGGAGGAATAGAGGTCATATGAGAAATAAGACTGCTGTGCAATGTCTTGCGATGTTAGCGTTACCTCACGGGTAATCACAAAAGACTTTTCTTGTTCTAATCGAACTTGTTTATCCTCATTAAAATTTTCTACAAGTAAATCGGCGGATTGTTTTGTTAATCCTTTCGATACATATAGCTGACCTTCTACTAAATACAAAATACTCGTATCAAATGCATAAATATCATTTAAATATTTATGCAAATCTGCTAGCAGTTTTTGTTTATCTAACGTAAAGGTCAACACGTGATTTAATTGATTGAACTTTTGCAATTGATCAAGAGAATGCTGTAGTTGATCTTGGTTCCCTTGTAATTCGTCTTGCTGTGCCATTAGTTCTTCATTTTGAGTTGTGAGCACTTCTTCCTTTTCTTGAATAGATAGCGTCATTTTATAAAATGAATTAGCTAAAATCCCTAGCTCATCTTCTTTTTGAACAAGGTTACCGAGGTCAATGAAACGCCCTGAAGCAATCGCGTTAGTCGCTACTGTTAGTTGTTCAATTGGTTGAATTAAGTTTAACAATACTCTGCGCATAATCATTCCGACAAAAAGCAATACTAAGCCACCTAAAAGTAGCGAGAGTAATGTAATTTGTTGCGCTTGTTCCAATATTTTTGAAAATAGTTGTTTTAAATCATTCTCCGTTTGCTTATTATATTCTTTTGTATAAGCGACAAATTTATTGACAAGGTCATTGGTACCACCGCTAGAAAGTTCTCTTAACGACTTATAATCACTTACTTCGACATAGCTAATTGCTTTAGGTAAAATGACTTCCTTATACTCTTGATGAAACTCCATTAACTCCGCATAAATCACTTTTTCTTCCTTTGTTAGCGGAAATTGAGCAAATTCATCTAAAAGCAACTCGAATTTTTCTAAATTCTCATATAATAAGTCCAGCTCTTGCTCGTCTTGAAATGCATAATACCCTCTCGCTCGGAAAAAGATCCCATTATAGCTTTCTGCTAAATCACTCACAATTTGCGCTTTCGCACTAACTTCCTCTCGTTCGTTTGTTAAACGCTCATTGCTAGATTTCACATAGAGAAAAAAAATAATGACCATTCCAATAAAAATCAGGATTAACGTAAACAACATCTTAAAAAATTGATTGCGAATATTGTTTTTAAGTAACGGAAAAGGTTTATACATTTAAAATCTCCTCCACTAGCCCAATTAGTTCCACTGGGCTAAATGGCTTGGACATAAAATAATGAGCTCCTTTTTCTAAAACGATTTGACGGTCTGCTTCTTGCGCTTTCGCCGTGAGCATTAAAATGGGCGTCATTTCTTGTATATGATGAGGCAGCCGTTCTATCACTTCGACCCCAGTTAAATTGGGCATCATATAATCTAGCACAATTAAATCATATGTTTGTTGATTGATTTTCTGCAGTGCCTCTAACCCGTCTTCTGCTTCATCAATTTCACAATCTAAATCTTCCAGCGTATCGCAAATAAGCATACGCAAAATTTCTTCATCATCCACTACTAATATTCTTTTCATTACTAAATCCCCTTTTGTTCTACATTACATAAATAAGCGATTAATTAAACTGATGATTCGATTAGATACATCGGCTATATTAAATGGTTTGACAATATAATCATCCGCACCGTTTTCTAGCGCCTGTAGGACATACTCTTCGCCTTTTCGACCAGTTAACATCGAGACGATTACATCACTTGATGAATGTTTTTCTCTTATTTTTTTTAGTACTTCAATACCATCCATTTTCGGCATGATACCATCTAGCAAAATAATATATTTACTATTTTCTTTATACCAATCGGCATTTAAGAAGCTAATTCCATCACTAAAATCCATGACTTCAATCTCATACTGTTCACTTACTTCCCAATTTTTGAAGTAGTTTACAATGAGACTTCGAATGACGGAAACATCATCAATCACAATAATTTTTATGTTTACTCTCTTCTTGATGCCTTTTGTAATATGATTAAACAGGATTGTCTGGTTTCGTCCAGATTGCTTGGCATGATACAGCGCCTGATCGGCCTCTTCCAGCAACTTTTTCGGATGTAAATTAGCAGCAGTCGCTTCTACTACTCCAGCTGAAAATGTCACCTGAAAGGTTGTACCGTTGCCATCAAAGTATTTTTGTTCCATCAGTGTTCGAAGTCTTTCCATTACCCGATATGCCTCTTCACCAGATGTTTGTGGCATTAAAAAGACAAATTCTTCACCACCGTAGCGACAAAAAATATCCTGCTCACGCTTTGCGTCCTTCACTAACGTGGCAAACCCTTTTAACACTTCATCGCCTACTAAATGTCCGTATGTATCGTTTACTTTTTTAAAATAATCTAAATCAGCAATGACAGCTGAAAAGGGCTCATTGTTTCGAGTAGACAGCTGAATTAACTTTTGAAGCTGTGAATCCATAAATTTACGATTATACACTTGTGTTAATTCATCTATGACAATCGAATGCTCTAATTCCTTTTTATAAGCTAATCGATTTTTTACATAAGCAATTAATATTTCTTGATCAATTGGCTTGGCGATAAAATCTAAAGCACCCATCTCATATGCCCGTAGTCGATTTTCTTTGTTATCATTTACACTCATCACAGCAACAAACATACGATCTTTATTTATTTTTTTTATATTTTGTAAAATGGAAAAACCATTGATATCTGGTAGCATAATATCTAAAAACACAATGGAAGGTCGTAATTCGTAAATTAACTCTAACCCTCGCTTTCCATTATGGGCCACGAGAACAGCATATCCTTGTTCCTCTAACACTGTTTTAATATACGAAATAAAGATAACATCATCGTCAATTACTAAAATGAATTCTCGATTAGTAGCATAATTCGTCACTTGTACGAGTGTATTGTCTAACGGTTGTATCGGATAATTAGTTTGATAAAAGCTTATTGCTTCAATAATGGGTGAAAGATAGTTTTTCCACTCCTTCCTACTCCATTGCTTTTCGCTAGTTTCTGTTAAAGATTCTAGCTTTTCACTACCCATGCTCGATAATTCATGTAAGCCAATCGACCCAGCCGTTCCTTTTAGACTATGAAGAAAGCTATAGATTTCCCGTTCACTTATAAAATCTGACTTATTCCATGATTGAAAGGTATCATATATACGCTTATAAATCATTCGTTGATATTTTTCCATTTCCATTATTTATCTCTCCAGTTACAATTTTCTTCACTCTATCTAGTATAACTTGAATCGCTAATAAATCTAGAACAAAACCATTCAAAACAACATTCTGTTCAACTTATATAGAAAAGTAGTTTGTTTTTTATGGAATTGGTAACGTCCATGGTGTGTCATAATGTTATTCTCCTCATAATTTATATAAAAGTTAGCATTAAATTCAAAGGCACCTTTTTCTAATATTTGTATTTTTTTATTTCATTATAATAATCAAGGGGTGTCGTCTCATATACTTAAATTATTTAGAAATCATCGTAAGAGGAGGAAAAGCATATGCCTATTCAAACAATTACAACGTTATACCCTATCTCGGTTCTAGTTTCTATCATTCTTTCTACCATAATCGGCTATATTATTACGAAAAAATCGAAAGATCTTGGATATGGCTTCTTCATTTCATTAGTAGCGAGTGGATTATTCCTATTTCTTATCGTTGATTGGTTCTCTACGGTGGCAACAATTGCGGATATGGGAACTACACCTTTTTTACTAAATATTATTTCAGTCATTACTTTGTACCCTATCTATTTACTTTTGTTATGGGTTGTTTTGAAAAAAATCCACAAAGCAGCAGCAGAATAATTTTATATGGTATGTACGCTGTACCACTAAAATATTAAAAATATACGTATATCTCTACCGGTTTACTTTGGAGATGAATGAATAATCAACATTATTTTTACATTAATCGGAAATATCGATATATTGATAATGAGAGATAATTCAAATACATTATTTCAAGCTCGTTCTTAGCAACAGGAGGTCATGAAATGAATTGGTTTTCTCGTATCGTAGTAATCGGTATTTCGCTATTTTTCACCTTAAGTATTGTCGGTTATATGTATCTAGCATATGGGCTACCTTGGAAACATAATGAAATGAAACAACATATGGATCATTATTTAGAAGAACGGTATAAGGATGAATTTGAGCTTGGTTCTATTCGTTTTGACTGGCTGCATGGAGGCAGTTATTTTACAACAGCGACAGCTAAAACAACTGGGGTTTCCTTTTATGTGGAAACATCTACTGATGGAACAACAGAAGATATGTATAGTGATGAATATTGGACTCATCACGGAGACCAACTTATCTGGCCGATTATTAAACGATATTACACAGTGTTTGAAGGTGTATCGATTGGACTACGATTTGATGAGGTATTACCAGTAAACCTTCCTTTAGAGGAGCATAAAGCTTATACATGGTGGGACGTAAATGTTCATATCGCACAAGCGCTTGAGGATCATGATATAGAAAAGGCATTTTTCATCTTGCAAGCTTTGCAACAAGATGGCTTTAAAGTGGAACAGTTTTATATGGGATTTTATGATGTAGCGATTCAAGTATTTGAGGAGCAAATTCCGCTCATTACGGACAAAAACGAGCTAGCGAAGTTTGTCAAAACATATGAAGACGTTTACTAGTGTTTAAAAGCCATTGCACTTTGTAGGAACGCAATGGCAAAAACGTTCTTTATATATCATGAAACGGCTGATGATCTTCGTCTCGGATAATAATTTCATACGGAATGTCCTCTACCGATAACACTTGCCGGTGTTGTTCGATAAGTGCAGCGACAAATGCTTTTATTTCTTTTGCTTGCTGTTGTGCCGAATGGGATAAATGCGTTTTAATAATAATTTCGAGTGGTGCTGGGGAGAAGGAATATGCAAAACCTCGATAGGCCTCAAAGTTTTTCTCTGTCTCGTTTCCGATAATCGTAAAAATTGGTTGCCATTCTTCGTCTAGCCGTTCTTCGTCACTTTTCGTGCGAATCGTAATCGAAAAATCCTTATTCGTTTGTGCATAAACCGCTTCTGCTACAAGTTGCTGCAATTGATGTATCTTTTCAATTGATATTTCATCTAGATCGGCTAAGATGATTTCAAGATACGGCTGTGGACTTTGAGGATCCATTAACATCACCAGCCTGCCAAAGTCTTCCCTATTTAGCACCTCACTTGCAGCAGTAAAAGCAAGCTCCCCTAACTGCCCAACCTCCCCTGGTGCATATTCTTCAAGTTGATTAGACGCTGTATGTTGATTGATTTTAGCATTTCCAAATAGCCAGAAGAATACAATGAACGTACCGAATGTAGTTATTAATCTTCTCTTCACTCACTACTTCCCTTCACCAGATATATTATCTTATATTACTGCTTCTTTTATTTGAATAGAACGTACGATTCGTCGCAACCAGCAATCTCTCATTCATCGTTTTGGTAATACATCTACTAGTTGCTTAAGGTATTACACGATCAAAGGAGTGTACATGATGCAACAAAAAGAATTTTTCTTTCTTAGTTGGGCTGGGTTTCTTGTTTCGTTTTGCTTTGTCTTAATTAGTATTTGGAATAATGATGATTGGATGCTTGTAGAGCGTGGATTTTATACCATTTGCTTAGGCTGGCTTACTTATTCATCTTTTGCACTTGTAAACGTCTTACGTAATAGACGAGAAGGAGGAAAAACTGGGACCGAATTTGTTTTTCTGACATGGATCTCTTTCATTGCTGCGTTTTCAATCGGTATGATTGCCGTCTATAATACAACATGGGTACTTTTAGAAAAAGGATATTATTGGATGGGGCTACTATTCTGTACGTTCACAACCCTTACATTAGCCAAAGAAATTCGAGATCGCCAATCCAATACTAAGCCGTATAAAGAAGAATATATAGAAGAATCTCCATCTTCTGCCGAATAGCACTTTATTTTATCTATATTTAGCTGTTTCGAAAAATCGCTTTATCACTTCGGCCATTTGCTCTTTGTTTGTTGTAAATTGTTTTAAGCGATGGCCGTTTCCACCTGATGGATGAGGAAATCCTCTTAATAATGGATACGACTTGATATGCCCTGCCCTCATTAATTCTTCTACAACAGCCTGTACATTAACACCTAATGGGATAAGTAGTGCATGTTCTATTCCCTGGATATTCTTTGGAAAATAAGTGTGTACATATTTTCGTAGCAACTCGTTTGAGCTAATTTTAGGTGTAGCCCCGTTATAATTTTTTCCTTTATAAAAGACAGCATGCGGTAAAACAGATGTACTTTGCAAATAATGATGATATACGTTAAATAGTTGCTCAGTCGTCGCAATCTCTAAATAATCGGCTAGCTTCAGCTCGTCTAGCATCGCCACTAAGTTTTTTCGCATCGATCCATGAAAACTGGATTCTTCTTTTACTTTCTTTAAGATTTCTTCGTCTGTTCCTGTCGTGTTAATCACCGTCGAGTAGGAACGTTTCATTTGATGGAAACCTGGTGTGATGCCCACAATGATGACTTTCGCTCGTTGATTCACATATTCAAATGGCGCATAGTAAATGTCCAACCCTTTCTTCTGATCTTTGTCCAACAAAAACGTTTCATTTAGTAGCATGTCATCCGTATAATCAACTGGTAAAGCTTTAATTTGATCTTTAAACTGCAGGAACATTGCCATTATGTCACCTCTTTTGTAGAATGCCCGAATTGCATACAATTTTCCATCAACTAATACATCCAATATTTGTAACTTCCCTCAGTAAAAAACGTCTTATTCGATTAAGGGGGGCGGAAAGTTGCAATGTTTTAAATACTTACAGGTGAAAAATTAGCTGATCTAAAATAATTATTTGTTCTTCATTCGAAAGCTACTTTATTGCTCATTTATAAAAGGGAGGAAAGGAGGAGTTTATGAACCGCAATGTATTTTTCATCGGATTATTTATTGCAGCTTTTTTCATGCATCAATTTTTCAATTTTGATGGACATCTGTTTCATAACTGGGTGGATTCATTGTTATTTGCCTTCTGGTGTGTCATTGCTGTAATCGTATTAATGATTGCTGAGAAAAGAGTGAAGACAGTCCCCAAAAAGCACCAATGATTAAAATCATTCCTATAGCACTTCCTAAAAAAATCTCCCTAAATACAGGAAAAGACATTCCACAGTGTGGAATGTCTTGAATTAACATAGTTATTGTTTAATTGCTGAGAATTAAAGTTTAATTACGTTAGCAGCTTGTGGTCCGCGGTTGCCATCTACAACTTCGAACTCAACTTTTTGACCTTCGTCAAGAGTTTTGAAACCTTCGCCTTGGATTGCTGAGAAGTGTACGAATACATCGTTTTCGCCTTCTACTTCGATGAATCCGAAGCCTTTTTCTGAGTTAAACCATTTTACTGTACCTTGTTTCATGTGAGAAAACCTCCAAAAAAATAAATGTTAACAATATGGAATTTCTTTACCTGAATGAAAAAATTCACATATTACGAAGAGTACCGTCAAAATTACCGATCACTCTTTGTAATATGTGAATCTGTATTCCGGCCAAGCAATTTTATTGTTGATTTAATTATACCATCATTTAACACTATGTCAAACAATTTTTTAGTGTTTTTAGAAAATTTTCTTTTATTTCTGTAAATTATACATTTCTTTTATATTTAGACTAGGTGCTTCTAAAATAAGCCCGTGAAAAACTTGGACGTCTTCATCACACCCTTCACAAAATTCGCAATCCTCTTCATTCCAAAATGCAATAAATTGTTCTTTACGTATTTCTTCATGTTCAAATTGTGCGCGTAATTTCGCTAATAGCTTTTTTAGTGCGCTCTCATACTCGTCTTTCGTCTCATACTGGTATGTCGACACGATATAGGACTCCCACCCTTCAAATAGCCACCATGGTTCAAAATCCGCCTTCATATAAATAATTTTATACACGATCGACAACCCTTTCTTTTCTATATTATTGTATTTTATCAGAATGTTATAGTATGTCTATTATTACAACTTAGCGTGTGGTAAAATATTGTATAAGTATATTCTGGGAGGTATTCCACTAAATATGTTTTCAGCCTTTAAACCAAAAGCCGATCTTGATTTATTATTTGCACGTGGTACAGACTTAAATGCCACGGGACGTTTTAAACAAACTTTAGCCTTTAATCATTTTAACTTACACGATCAGCAAAATTTAAAAGAGATTTATGAGCGTCTTAAACAGAGTACACCAACAATGAATGAGATTTTTTCAAAATACTTGGATGAGATTGCACCAGCCGGTAAAAACCCTGTTTCAAAGACACACATCGATACGTATTTAAGTCAATTCTTCCTTGCAGAACGAAATGATACTTATATCGATCACACAGTTAGATTTTTTGATTTCCTACGTCGTTGTAAATTTGAACCAGGCAAGCTCATTGTTGTATTTAATCAATTCTCTTTTTATTTAAACACACACCTTTTATATAATTTCGCTTTAAAGCCTTTTAAAGCATTTGACTATATGAAATCTGTATCTGCTGCCGTGAATATTGATCAAGAAATTTTAGTGGAAGTAATGACAGAACGTATTATAGAAAATGTGGTGGAAGAAATTTCCTCATTAATGGATGTCAATGCAAAAATCATGTATATGAAAGACTTAATCATGAGCCTTGATCACCAAACTGACGAAATTTCTACATCGACTGCAGCGGCAGAACAATTAGCTGCTTCGATAAACGAAATTGCCCGCTCATCAAGCAATATCGCTGAAAAAACGAACGACTCTGTTGAGAATGCTGTAAAAGGTAAAGAATCCATTGAACAGGCACTGATTGAAATTTTCACAACGGAAGAAACATTTACGTCCATTGTAGCAAGCTTCAAAGACCTACAAAAGCACGTGAACGATATCGAAAGTGTCGTAACATTAATTAACCAAATTGCGGATCAAACAAATTTACTAGCACTCAATGCATCCATTGAGGCAGCACGTGCTGGTGAACACGGAAAAGGATTTGCTGTTGTTGCACAAGAAGTTCGTAAATTAGCGGAAAGTACAGTAAATGCCCTGAGTGAAGTGTCAACAAACGTACAATCCCTTAAAAGCTACTCCAATTCCGTTGCAAAATCGATTACAGAAACAACAGGCATTATTAAAGAAGCAACGAATGAGGCAAAAGAATCCTTACCTTTACTCAATTCCATCGTTGATACGATTGAAAGTATTAATATTGATGTCACAAATACAGCGGCTGTCTCTGAACAACAAGCAGCAGCGATTGATGAAGTATCGGCTCGTATGATGCATATTTCACAACTACAAGAAGAAATTCGCATTCACGGAGCAAGTACATCTCGTGATATTCACTTATTAGGTCAGGAAATTAACCGCTTCCGCGTAGATATTGTCGATAACAGTAGTATACAGTTATCAAGCATTGCCCTCCTACAACTTTCGAAAGCAGACCATATTTTATGGAAGTGGAAAGTATATAATATGTTCTTAGGTTTAGAACAACTAACGCCATCTGACGTATCATCACATAAAGAATGTCGTCTTGGGAAATGGTACTTCTCCGATAAAACACGCAACCGATTCGGTACACATTCATCTTATCGTGAACTAGATCGTTACCATGAACAAGTACACAACTCCGCAAAGGCAGCAGTCATTGCGTATAATAACAACCAAATCTCGGAAGCTGAAGTGCATTTAAAAGAAATTGAACAAGCTTCGAATCAAGTACTGTACTATATTAACCAATTAATCGACTCAATCCGTAAAGAACGTGAATCAATGTAATACAATGCATTCTATATGTTGATTAGTAAAAAAGAATTATTTTAGCAGGTGTGTTGATTATCAAAATATTTCCTGTATAGAAGCGTGTCTCTTTAGCAAAAACGTAATCAAAAATGACTTGCCAGTTGATTGAAGCGGAATCGGTGAGACTCCTACGGGAATAGCAATGTTTTTCTGCGACGAAAGCGTAGCGGCAGTTGCATGAGCTGAAGACCCCGCAGGAGCGAGCGACGAGGAGGCTGAGGCCATGCCCGTGGAAAGCGAGCCGAATGGAGCGGAAATCAACGTTTCACACGATTCTATTAATAATAAAAGGTAAATCAACACGCTTGTTACTTTAGCTTAACAATTTATAAGTAAGTAAAGGAATGCTTCACTTACTTTTTAAAGGGTGAGTAATCATGGCAAAACGTATAAAAGTTATATTTTTCGGAGATGTAAAAGGAACTGGTCATCGATTTTTCATTAAACAAAAAGCGATTGAATTAGGTTTGAAAGGATACTGCCAGTTAAATAGCAACAACCAACTCGAAGTGGAAGTAGAAGGCCCTACAAATGCTGTCGATGAATTTATTCACTTTGTGCAAAAAGGAGTTAGCTTACAAGCAGCGTCCAATCAATTTACACTCGAAGTGTTTGACGACCTAAAAGGCTATAAAGGAATGCAGTCGGATATTGTTTAATATCCGGCTTTTTCTTATGATAGGATGAGGTGAATGAAACTTTTATATCACTTACACCGTATATATTAGAAACGTTTTGATTGGAGGTACAAACTATGCTAAGTGCTATGCATTTTATCACGCGACATGCTTTCAACTTTTTCATTAGCTCTGCTCTTCTTATACTTTCCATTGTGAATTTTGATATAGGATTATTTGGCCTAGCCGTACTAATAGGTGGATATTATATGAGTAATAAGCTTATTTTAGCTATCCAAAAAAGAAAGCGTAGGAAAGAGTTAGGAATGACAAAAGAAGAATACAGACATATTGAAGAACAGATAAAGCTTGCACGAGAACAACTAACTAATTTAACACAGCAATACGTTCGTGTGCGCTCGATTAAATCATTTAAATTACTCAATGAAACAAATAAAGTAGCCAAACGCATTATCAATATCGTCCATACAAACCCACAAAAGTTTTATGCAGTGGAAGATTTCTTCTATGCTCACCTACCGTCAGCGGTGGAATTGGCAGATAAATATACCTTACTCACAAAAGAGCAAGTAAAAGGTACTGACATTCATATCGCATTAGAAGATACGCGGAAAACGTTAAAAGATTTACATGGGACAATTGAAAACGACTTAAAATTAGCACTTCAATCAGATATCGATCAATTAAAAATTGAACTTGATTTTGCAAAGCTTGCAAATGAACAAAGTCGAGAAAAAATAGGCGGTGGCGGTGAATGATACAAGAAAACCCATTTGACGCCTTTATATCGTCAGGTAGCCAGTTAGCAGAAGTAGCCAAACAAGAATATGAAGCACAATTACAGAGCAACTCTGCTACTCCCCTATTTTCAGCGCTTAGTCCACTAAATCAAAAACGTGCACTCGATTTAGCCGAACAGCTCGATATTAAAAATTATGAAGAAATTATTTCTTTTGGAAAGCTTGCACAACAAGCTTTAAAAAACTTTTCAACTAAATTATTAATACATGTTCAACGAAAAGATACTTCAGCAATTGGTGATATTTTATTTCAGTTGATGGAACAGCTCGATCAAATCAACCCAGATGCATTAATTGAAAACAAAAAGAGCTTTTTGGGGAAATTATTTAATCGACCAACAGCTTCCATCCAACAAACAATGTCTAATTATAGACGCCTAAGTAAACATATCGAGCGCTTAGGTATTAAGCTATCACATGCAAAAGAAGGCTTGCTTGCTGATTTTGCTATGCTAGATGAACTTTATAAATTAAATGAAGATTATTTTCATGAGGTCAATATTTATATCGCTGCGGGTGAAAGGAAGCGACACGAAATTCAGCATCACATACTCCCTGCTATGCAGCAAACAGCCAGTACAAGTGAAAATCCTATGGTCCAACAAGAATTGCAAGATTGGTATATGCGGTTGGAATGGATGGATCGCCGCATATATGATTTAGAAATTTCTCGTGAAATCGCCATTCAGTCTGCTCCGCAAATTCGGATGATTCAACAGACACATCAAATGCTCATTGATAAAATTCAAACGTCGGTTATGTCTACAATCCCCCTTTGGCAATCGCAAATATCTATGCTTCTTAGCATGAATCAGCAACGCCGGGCAAATGCTGCACAGGAAAGACTCCTAAAAGCTTCCGACGAATTAATGCGTAAAAATGCAAAAATGGCGAGTATTACATCTAAAGACATAAAGCGGTCAGGTACAGGTATTACACATGAAGCGGTCGACCACTTTAAAGAAACACAGCTTAAACTACTGCAAGACTTGGAAGAAACGCTACGTGTCCAAGCAGTGGCTAACGAAAAACGGAAACAAACCGAATCTACTCTTATATAATATAAAGTATCATTATTTAGCGTTCTACCAACTAAAAGCCGGTTCACATTCCGCATGCGAACCGGCTTTTCTCTTTTATTCAAAATACTCTTTGTAATAACCGCCAACTTTTCCTGTGTTATCGATAACGAAAATGAATTCTTCTGTTTCATTTTTCACTTCGTATTCTTTACCAACTGTTAATACATTTGATACTAAATACTTTGATGCATTTGTGTGTACACATTTTACTGTACGAATCGTTGGTGCGTCTTTCCAATTTAAATGTAACATTATGATACCTCGCTTTTTATAGAGAAATCTTCTCTAACATCTATAGTTTATTTTAAACGATTTTTAGCTGATTGTGTACTGAAACGTGTAATTCAGTAAAAATATTGCACTTTTACTATACCGAGAAACTTCTAACATGCTACACTAGAGAGTAGAGGTGATTTTTATGGCATTTGGTAATATCCCTGCATGGTTTTTCGCTATTGCATTTGCATTTGCTATTATATTTATACTCATATCAGAATGGAATTCTCGTAAATAATGAAAATCGACAAGCTTACGCCTTGTCGATTTTTTTCACTTTAATGTACGCTTTAAAAATTCTTTTGTCCGTTCATGCTGTGGATTGACGAGTACTTGATCTGGATGCCCTTCTTCTACAATCACCCCTTTGTCCATAAAGACAATTCGGTCAGATACTTCACGAGCAAATTCCATTTCATGTGTAACGATGAGCATTGTATTCCCTTCATCCGCAAGCATACGCATTACTTTTAATACTTCCCCTACCATTTCTGGATCGAGTGCAGATGTTGGCTCATCAAACAGCATCACATCGGGGTCCATTGCTAATGCTCGAGCAATCGCAACACGTTGCTTTTGCCCCCCTGATAATTGACGAGGTTTTGCATGTTTGTATTTATCCATCCCGACGATGTTTAAGTATTTTAATGCTTTCTCCGTAGCTTCTGCTTTAGAGCGCTTTAACACTTTCTGCTGACCGACAATGCAGTTACCAAGCACATCTAAATTATTAAATAGATTAAATTGTTGAAACACCATTCCTAAATGTGTACGATATTTTTCAATATCATGCTTGTCATCTAAAATATTTTCCCCTTTATAAATAATTTCGCCACCACTTGGCTTTTCAAGTAAATTAATACAACGTAATAATGTTGATTTACCCGATCCAGAAGAACCGATTAAACAAACAACCTCACCTTTACGCACATTGAAGTTTACGTCTTTTAACACTTCATGCTGACCAAATGACTTACTTAAATGTTTAATTTCGATTACAGTTTCCATAATTGATGCCCCTTATCTAATTAATTTTCTTTTGTTGTCGTTTGTTCGACTTTATAAGAATTCGGACCATCTAATTTACGCTCCATCCAACGGAGTAAGCGTGTAGCAGTAAATGTCATAATTAAATAAATACAACTTGCGATAAAGAAGCTTTCCGCAAATTTAAAATTCGCACCTGCAACGGATTTTGTCTGGAAAAATAGCTCCGTTACACTGATTACATTTAGTACAGCCGTATCTTTAATATTCATGACTAATTGGTTACCTGTAGCAGGTAAAATGTTGCGGGCTACTTGTGGTAACACAACATAAATCATAATTTGGAAGTGATTCATACCAATCGCTTGAGCTGCCTCATATTGCCCTTTATCGACGGATACGATACCACCGCGTACAATCTCGGCCATATAAGCACCTGTATTTAAACCGACAACTACAAGCGCTGCTACAAAGCGGTCTAATTCAATTCCGTATGCATAAAGGCCGTAAAATACAACCATCGCCTGTACAATCATTGGTGTGCCACGGAATACTTCCACATAAACCGTTAAGAGAAAGTTAAACACTTTTAGTACTACACTTTTAATTGAACGCTTACGCACTGGAATGGTGTGCATAATACCGATAAAAAATCCGATCAGAGCACCAATAATTGTACTAATAATTGCGATAGCTAATGTCATGTACGCACCACGTAAAAACATTGGCCAGTTATTTTGTAATATTGAGAGAATGGTCTCTAAACTCATAAAAATCCTCCTAACAGCCGTATCACTGTCTTTTAAATAAACTAGCCGCCAAAATTTGTGCGGCTAGTTGCATTTATTATTGTTGTGCTGGTTGATTTGCAATCGCTGCTTCCATTAATGTTTGGCGTTCCTCTTCTGAGATGCCTGTTAAAATTTCGTTCATTTTATCTTTGTTTGAATCACCTTTACGAACTCCGATTGCTACTGATACTTGCTCTTCAGACACTTCAAAGCCTTCTTCCAGTTCCGTATAAGTGAAGTTGCTATTTGCTGCTGCGGCAGAAATTGCTTCTGGACGCTCTGCTACATAACCATCAACTACACCTGTTTCAACTGCTACACGCATTGCCGGGAAATTATCCATCGCTACTTCTTTTTTCACGCCTGGAATTTGGTCGATTACATCGTAGTTTGTTGTATTTAATTGTGCTGTAATTTTTGCTCCCGTAAAATCAGCTAATGTTTTAGCCTTTTCATAAGCGCCACCCTTTTTTACTACCATAACAAAATCAGAAGTATAGTAGTTTTCTGTGAAATCAATTGACTCTTTACGCTCTGTTGTTGGACTCATGCCTGCAATAATCGCATCTACTACACCTGATTGAAGTGCTGGTACTAAACCATCCCACTCCGTTTTCACAATGACTAACTCTTTTCCAAGCTCTGCGGCTACCTTTTTAGCGATTTCTATATCATAACCGCCTGCATATTCGTTTGAACCATCAATTTTCACTGCACCGTTCGAATCATCCATTTGAGTCCAGTTAAATGGTGCATAGCCCGCTTCCATTCCAATACGTAATACATTGCTTTCTTCTTTTTCATTCGTGTCTGACGATGAGCCTGTTTTACCGTCATCAGATCCACATGCTGCAAGAACTAACATAGTCATCATTGCAGCCATTAGTACTACTAGCTTCTTTTTCATACAATTCTCTCCTTTTTCTGATAGTTTAGGCAATAAATAAAGCGACCTTAGAAGAACGTAAGGTCGCTTAATTATTATTAGCCCATATCCTCTAGTTTCCCATATTGAGATAGCACACCTTGAATGAACGGGAAGAATCAAACAAGACAGTCCTGCAATTATTCATTGCAAACCCAGTGTATCGTAGTGAGCCTACAAACACACTTCGGCGATATTTCCTTCTCTTTCATTTCATCGTTCGCTCTAAACTCTATGAAAAACTAATAAATACCGCGCCTCTACCTCACGAGATTGTGAGGTTTGATTATTAAATTGATAATAGAATATTACAACATTCTAATTTTTGTGTCAATATTCATTTTTCTGACACATGAATAAATATACTCAAAAACGCTTAATTTTACGTATATTTCCATTTAATTCAAGTGTTTGATTCACATCTCAGTAAAATCTTATAACAGGACTAATGTCTCGATAATCTCGACTAATACATAAAAATATATGATTAGCTCACAATTCTGTATGACCAACTGCGCTACTTCCTCTTTTCACTGCTTATATAACTATACGGTTAATTGAATAATCGTCTTCACCAATATGGTTCATCATCAAAAGTCGGGGTTGCCTTATATACATGGCACACTCCACTCCGAGCGGATGCTTTCCGCGGGCATGGCTTCAGTCTCCTCGGGCCAACACGATGTTGGTCACGAAGGCGTTGGCACAGGACGTGACGATTTTAGCCTTCGCTCTTTTATCGTCCCTCACTGCTCCTGTCGCGCACGCTTAGGCGCAAATAAATTGCCTGCGGGGCCTTCAGCTCATGCAATTCCCGCTGGAGTCACCGCTCTCCGTTCCATGTGCTACCTACTTCTACATAAATTGTTTGCTATAGGTGGAACACAGATTATGATGAAGAAGTATTCATTTTTTGCTATAGCGTACTATTGTCATAGAAGCCAAGCTTTACTTCACAACGGAAACGTACTGTGGTGAAGTATAAAGGTCACAATGCTTATTCTATTCAATACTTTTTACTATTTTTGTATTTTTTGTTCATTACGAATTGATGAAATAAAGTGTTTATTGATTGGAGTGGAAGCTGGGCGAGTGCATCTGACGGCTACGCCTTTCGATGCAGAAATAATCTGTTCCCTTCACTGCGGAACAGATTATTTTCCTGGGGGATTAGCGTCCTAGATGAGACCCTGGACTGAGCGTAGCGAGGGAAGCGGCTCATCGGACGCCCCCCGGAAAGCGCCCAGCTGCTCCTGACGCTCCGCTTTCGTCGCAAATGAATTTGGAACGGAAATCAACCCCAAGTTACGGTGATGAACCACCAATATAACAAATTGCATTATTCTCATTTATTTTTCAATCTGATGATACGATATCAAAATACAAAAAGCCTCTAACAAAATTTGTTAGAGGCTTTCATTGTATTTATTATGAATTTAATAATAAATCTTCTGGGTTCTCAATTAACTCTTTAACTGTTTTTAAGAAGCCTACAGAATCTTTACCATCGATGATACGGTGGTCATAAGAAAGTGCCACGTACATCATTGGACGGATTTGAACTTCACCGTTTACAGCTACTGGACGGTTTACGATTGAGTGCATACCAAGGATACCAGCTTGTGTACCGTTCATGATTGGTGTTGACATTAATGAACCGAATACACCACCGTTAGTGATTGTAAATGAACCACCAGCCATGTCGTTTAAGCCTAATTTTTTGTCACGTGCTTTTCCTGCTAACTCTGCGATATCTTTTTCGATTTGCGCGAAGTTTTTCGCATTTGCATCGCGTACAACTGGTACTACTAAACCTTCTTCCGTTGATACAGCTACACCGATATCAAAGAAGTTATTTAAGTGAATTTCGTCACCAACGATTTGTGCATTTACATAAGGATATTTCTTAAGTGCTGCTACAACCGCTTTTGTGAAGAATGACATGAAACCAAGTTTGATGTCGTTATCTTTTACGAATTGCTCTTGTTTACGTTTACGTAATGCCATGATGTTTGTCATGTCGATTTCGTTGAAAGTCGTTAACATCGCTGTTGATTGTTTCACTTCTAATAAACGTTTTGCGATTGTTTGACGACGACGAGACATTTTCTCAATTGTTACACGGTCTGTCTCAGCTGCAGGTGTGAAAATCACTGGACCTGTTGTTGCCACTGGTGCTGCTGCTACAGAAGCCACTGGTGCAGTGCCATGTGCTGCTACGTCTTGTACACGTACACGTCCTTGTGGATCTACTGGTGAGATAGCAGCTAAATCGATGCCTTTTTCACGCGCTAATTTACGAGCTGCTGGAGAAGCTACTACGCGCTCACCTGAAGTTTCTTCCACAACTGGTGTTGGTGCTGGTGCTGCCGCTTTTGGTGCTTCTGGTGCCGGTGCTGCTTCAGCTACTGGTGCTTCTGGTGCTGGTGCTGCACCTTCGCCTGCTTCTACTACTGCGATTACTTGACCTACAAGTACTGTATCGCCTTCTTCAGCTAAAATTTGTTTTAATACCCCTGCTTCTTCAGAGATGATTTCAGCGTTTACTTTATCTGTTTCTAATTCTACGATGAATTCGCCTTTTTCTACGCGATCTCCAACTTTTTTCACCCACTGGGCAATTGTACCTTCTGTAATAGATTCTGCTAGTTCAGGGACTTTGATTTCAGCCACTTTAATATCCTCCTTTGATATACCATTTGCTGTTTTAGTATAAAGCAAATGGTCGGGCTACTTCGGGAAGTAGCCCATTATTCACAAAATTTATTATATTATTTTGATACAGCTTCCGCTACTAATGCAGCTTGAGCTGTTTTATGTGAATCTGCATCGCCTTCAGAAGTTGAGCTCATTGCAGGACGACCTACATAACGAACTTTTTTACCTTCAGCTAATTCATATAAATGTTCCAGCACATAGTTCCAAGAACCTTGGTTCTTCGGCTCTTCTTGTACCCATACGATTTCTTTTGCATTTGGATAACGAGCAATGATTTCTTTCACTTGATCCGCTGGGAATGGGTAAAGCTGTTCTACACGTACGATGTGTAAGTGGTCGAAGCCTTCACCATCTTTTACGCGATCTGCAAGGTCAATCGTTACTTTACCAGTAGCAAGTAAGATTTTTTCAACTGCTTCTACATTTTTACCCGTTGTTGGTTGTTCGATTACTTCGCGGAATTTGCCATTTGCTAACTCTTCAGCTGACGCTGCTGCAAGTGGATGACGAAGTAAAGATTTTGGTGAAACAACAACTAATGGGCGTACACCTTCCGTGCCTAGCATTGTAGCTTGGCGACGTAATAAGTGATAGTAGTTTGCTGCATTAGAGCAATCTACTACGAACCAGTTGTTCTCAGCTGATAACTGTAAGAAACGCTCCATACGGCTTGAAGAGTGCTCAGGACCTTGCCCTTCATATCCGTGTGGTAATAGCATCACTAACCCTGATTTTTGACCCCATTTCGAGCGAGCAGCTGAAATAAAGTTATCAAACATTACTTGTGCCATGTTTGCAAAGTCACCAAATTGTGCTTCCCAAATCGATAATACGTTAGGGTTTTCAAGGTTATATCCATATTCAAAGCCTACAACACCAGCTTCAGTAAGCGGTGAGTTGTGCACTGTAAAGGATGCGTTCGCACCTGAAATATGGTGCAATGGTGTAAATAACTGACCATTGTTTTTATCGTGTAATACTAAGTGACGTTGTGAGAACGTACCACGCTGTGCGTCTTGACCAGTAAAGCGAACTGGGTGACCATCTTGGATAATTGTCGCAAATGCTAATGTTTCCGCATGACCCCAATCGATTTTTTCTGTCGCGAAAGCTTCACGGCGTTTTTCTAAAATTTTACCAAGCTTGTTTTGTGGCTCAAAACCTGCTTCAAATTGAAGTAATTCTTCATTAATTTTCTCTAAACGCTCTACACCAACCGCTGTATCGATTTGAGGGAATGAAACTTTCACTTCTTCCGGCATTTCAAGATGAGCATGCTCGTCTTTTTCAGCCATTGCTTTTACATGATCATAAGCAGCTTGCATTTCCGCATAAATTTTCGCATCTAATGCTTGAATCTCATCCGTCGTTACTAAACCTGCGTTCGCAAGCTCCGTACCGTATAATACACGGATTACATCATGTTTCGCTACTAATTTGTAAGTATCTGGGTTTGTTACTGTTGGGTCATCTGTTTCGTTGTGACCGTAACGGCGATAACCAATTAAATCAACTACGATATCTTTCCCGAACTTTTGACGGTACGCGGCAGCGAAGCGACCTACTTGTGCTACTGCTTCTGGTGCATCTGCGTTCACATGAACGACTGGTACTTCATAGCCTTTTGCAGGGTCAGAAGAATACACAGAAGAACGTGAATCATAATGTTCTGTCGTGAAACCAATCATGTTGTTTGCGATAATGTGAACTGTACCACCAGTAGTGAACCCTTCTGTTTTCGCAAAGTTTAATGTTTCTGTTACAATCCCTTGTCCTGGGAATGCAGCGTCACCATGGATAATAATACCTAAAGCTTTTTGTGGTTTGAACTCCACTGCCCCTGGTTTTGTTGTATCATCTTGAGCTGCACGAGTTGTACCTAATACTACTGGTGCTGCTACTTCTAAGTGTGATGGGTTGTAAGCTAATTTCACATTCATACCAGAGTCACGAGTGTAAGATGCACCCATATGGTATTTTACGTCCCCTGTCCAACCTTTTGTAATTTCTAAACGACCATCTTCTGGTAAGAATAAATCATTTGAAACGTGCGCAAAATCAGAGAACATCATGTCGTATGGTTTGTTTAAAATGTGTGTTAATACATTTAAACGACCACGGTGTGCCATACCGATACGAACATTTTCTAACTTGTCTTGTTCGACTGTTTTTAAAATTTCGTCTAATAAGATAATTTGTGTATCTAAACCTTCTCCAGAGAAGCGTTTTTGGCCTACAAATGTTTTATGAATAAACTTTTCAAAGTTTTCAACACGTGTTAAACGTTCAAGAATCGCTTTTTTCTCATCATTTGAAAGTGCTGCCTTTAATGCACCTGATTCGATTTGTGACTGAATCCAAGCACGCTCTTCATCATTTGATACTTGATTGTATTCAAATGCAATTTTATCTGTATATACAGACTTTAAGAAGTCGATAGCCTCTTTCCCGTTTTTCACACCAGCAGGTACTTCTTTAAAGAAAACACTCGCTGGGATTTCAGCTAAATCAGCTGCTGATAACCCGTATGCGCTTTCATCAATACGAGAAGTATCTAGTTTGCGGTCTTTTAATGGGTAAAGATCTGCTGCTAAATGCCCATAACTACGAATCGCATCAGCTAAGCGTACTGCTGCTAATACTTTACGATAGTCACCTTGTGCTACACTAGTTGCTTGAACAGCTACATCAACACCTTCTACTTGTGGTGCACCATAACTTTGGAATAGCGCGACTAATTCTGCCTCTACTTCTTCAGGAGACTGCAGGTATAGGTCATATTGCTCTAAAACATAACCTAAGTTTGGACCAGCAAATGCTGACCAAGGGGAACCTGCAGAGTATACATTGTTCGACATGAAAAATTACCTCCAACTTGTGCCTTATCGGCAGTTCCATTTATTAATTAAAATAAATCTGTATAATATTTTACCATTCTATGTGCCATTATAAAATTATTCATAATACTTTGCACACAAGAACGTTTTTTCCATCTCAATCTTACTACTCTTCACAAAAAATACAACTCTTTTTAGCAAAATAAGCAATTTTTTTCGCGAACAATACAAAAACAAAAAAAATTTGTACAATTTGTTACATTTTTATGGTTAAGCGCAATAAAAATACGGTACCTTTTCCCATTTGACTATGCACTTCAATTTCTCCTCCATACTTATCAATCAGCATTTTTGTAATACTCAAACCTAGCCCTGTACTACCTTCTACATGCACGCGCGCATCATCCACACGGTAAAAGCGATCAAATATATAGGGCAGATGTTCTTCCGCAATGCCAATGCCATTATCAGAAATTTCAATATAAACACGATCGTTTTCATAATGAATCATTGTTTTAATATAGGGTACATTTTCATTATACCGAATACTATTCTCATATAGGTTTCGTATAATTTGTAACAATGCCTCATTCGATATCGCTGCATGCTTAGGCTGTCCTACAACACTTGTATCAAACATTACTTCTTCATAAATAAACTGCAATTCTGTCGATACTTGCCGAACGACAGCTTCTACATCTGTACTAGCATTTTCTGCTATTGATTCCTTTCGAGCAAGCTGAAGCAGTTCTTCCATAATCTGTTTCATACGTGCCAATTCATTTAATGTTGTATCGAGTGACTCCTCTAATACGTCAGGGTCATTTTTTCCCCAGCGTTTCATTAACGATAAATGCCCTTCCATCGATTGAATAGGGGTTCTTAGCTCGTGCGACGCATTCGATATAAATTGCTGTTGCCTGTTAAACGAAATTTTCAACTCATGGAGCATCGATTCATAAATCCTGAGTAAATCGCCTATTTCGTCTTTCGCATCATACTCAAAATCAACCTGTGTTTCAAAACCTTGCTCCTTCACAGCTATCATCGAATTACGTAGCTGGCGCAGTGGCCTAATGAGCACATTGGATGCATAATAACTAATAATCGCCGCTAACAATACTGCCCCTATCCCCATCATGAGCATCGTTGTGACTATATACCTCATGATGGATTGAAACGCTGTTAATGGATGTACAAGTTGTAGCACATATTGTATCGGTCCAATGTGCACAAGTCGATGCATGACGTAAACATCTCGCCCATCTAACGTCGTTTCATCGATCATCGTTTCAGTTGACGATGAAAAGAAAATAGCTAAATTCGCAGCAGGGGACGTATTATTAATTTGTAATAGTTCCTTTCCATCGAGCTGATATAAACGTACAGTTTGATCTTGATTTAAAATCGCCTTCATTAACCCGGTTTGTCTTTGAAGATCCTGTATTGTAACAGTTACACCTTGTGAAGCAAAAAACGATGACATATCATCTACTGTCCGAAGTGCATTTTTTTCTTCATTGGCTAATAACCACGTATGTAGTGCAATGAAAATAACGATACAAATGGCAGCATATGAAATTAAAATCGCCACTCCTGTTGTTAACATCCATTTTGTTTTTAAAGACTGGTGCTTTAACCGATCCTTTATGTTCATTCACGCATCACATACCCTACTCCACGAACGGTTTCAATATATGGGGTCTTTTCCGTTTTCAGTTTAGCTCGCAAATGCCGAATATAAACATCCACGACATTCGTTTCAACTTCTGTTTCATATCCCCATACATGTTCTAAAATAAGTTCTCGTGTACATACTTTATTTTTTTGTTCTACAAGTAGTTTTAACAAATCATACTCCGTTCGCGTCAGTTCAAGCTTCTGCCCTTCAAAAACGACTTCATAAGCAGTCGTGTCAATACATAAGTCCCGAATAATTAATTTTTGATCGTTCTCTACTTTCGGCTGTATGCGTCTAAAAATTGTGCGAATACGGGCTAATAACTCTTCAATCGCAAACGGCTTTACAATATAATCATCTGCTCCTGCATCCAGTCCTGCAACCCGGTCTAGTACCGCATCACGTGCTGTTAATAAAATGATTGGGACATCAGACTCTTTCCGAATACGACGACACACTTCAATCCCGTTCAGCCCTGGCAACATGACATCCAATAAGATACACTCATAATTTCCGTTTAAAGCCGTTTCTAATCCATTCCTTCCATTATGACAAACCGTCACCTCAAACTGTTCATGCTGCAGTTCTAGTTCTAAAAAACGTGCAATACTCTTTTCATCTTCTACAATTAATATTTTTTTCATAACACTTCTTCCTTTTGATAAAAAATTCAATTTATATACTCTGACTCTTTACCAAAACCTGTACTTGACCGTACATTCCGTTACGGGCGGACGCTTTCCGCGGGCGAGGTCGAGCCTCCTCGTCGCTCATTCTTCGCTCCTGCGGGGTCTCGACTTTCTCGCTTTTCCCGCTGGAGTCGCCGCCCTTCACTCCATGTACTTTTAGAGCCCTCTCTTTTTTAATCAAGAACATATTTTGATATTGAACCTATACTCTTAATAAAAAGTACACGGTGAATATTAAGAGCTATTGAACGAAAGGGGTATCATAGCCTCCGCGCTTTGCCACAGCCTACACAGGAACCCTTTTGATATGCAAAAAGGGATGTTTGGAAAGCTTGAGCTTTTCATACATCCCCCTTCCATACAAAATCTAATCATAAATTTTGTAGCTATTTTTTTGGTTTGATTTGGATTCACATAAAGCTTGGTCGGCTAAGTCCACTAGCTTTTCCAACTTTTCACCGTGATCTGGATAAAATGCGACGCCCATCGACGCTGTAGTTTGGAAATAGTGCTCACCTATCGCCCATCCTTCGTGAAGATGCATGCGAACGCGCTCGATAAAAGTTTGAACTTGTTCTGTCCGTATCTCTTTATTTCTAGATAAGTTCGTTAGGATCACCACAAATTCATCTCCGCCTACACGAACGACTAAATTATCAAGCGACACACTTTTTACTAAAGCATGACTAAACTGACAAATAAATTGATCTCCTACATCATGCCCATAACAATCGTTTATTTCTTTAAAATTATCCCCGTCAATATACACAATCGCAATCGATTCATATTTTGACTCCGCTTTTTCGAGTAGGTGTGGGAATTCCTTATCCAAATAACGACGATTCGGTAAATTTGTTAAACTATCATGGTACGCCATAAACATTAAAATACTTTCGCGCTTTTTACGCTCTGTAATTTCTCGAGAAAGCATAATCAGCTGATTCATTCCATTGTAATCGTTACTATAGACAACCTTATAATGCCCTTCTGTCCAAAACAGTTCTCCGTGTTTCCCCTGTAATTTCAGCTCTACCTTTTGTTCACGTGTATTGTCATGAAACCCTTCAAGAACGGTTTGCCATTTTGAGACACTCTCCTCGGCCAATAGTTGCGCATAAAACTTACCAAGTAATTTTTCTTCTTCGTAACCAAGTAAGCGCACATATGAAGGCGATGCATAACTTATAATACCGTCTTCATCCGTGATGATGATTAAATCATTTGTGTTTTCCGTAATAACGCGGAATGTACGCTCAATATTGCGCAGTTGCGTCATAACACGCTTCTTTTCCGAAACATTAAAGTGAATGCCTAAATATTGCGTAATATTACCCTCTAGATCATTTAACGGAATGATGGTCGTTTCGTTCCAATACGTGACACCGTACTTATCATGGTTGCAAATTTCTCCATGCCATACATTCCCACTCCGAATCGTGGCCCAAAGATTGTGGAAAAATTCAGGCGGATGATAACGAGAATTCACGATTTGATGTGTATTACCGATAATCTCTTCTCGTGTATAACCCGTTTGCTTTAAAAATCGCTCATTCACATCTACAATTTTTCCGTTTATATCTGTGATGGATATATCGGCTGCTGAATCCATTGCCCGTTTAAATGTTTCTAAAATGTGGGATGTTTGGTGTAACATTTGCTCCTGCTCAAAATACTTTGTAATATCTTGTAAAATGATGAACACGGCTACCACTTCATTTTCCTGCCTTAATGGGGAAAATGTGGCTGTAAAACTTCTTTTTACACCTTCTCTATCGATAAAGTGCACTAATTTTGTGGCAAACATGCCACCGTGTTGAGCTTCGACTAGGTATTGCTGTAGCTCCTCCATTGTGTCTTGATCAATGAAATTCAAATCTAAAAAACGTTTACCACGCATGATTTGCATATCAATGTTAAATGTTTGAATAAAGGCTGAATTTGCCTCTAGTAATTTCAAATCTTTGGACACTAATATTGTTGACAAAAGCGTTTTAAAAAAGATGTTACGCATAAATAAATACTTGTCTTGTAAATCTCTTTCAAAAGCAATCTCTTTTGTAATCGCTAATATATATTGCTGTTCCTGATGAATAATCGGAAGGACTGTCGTTTCATATTTCCGTACTTCCGATTCAAAAGTGATATAATCTTGAAAACTTTGTTGCTCATTTAACTCCAGCGCCAAATTATAATATTTCACTATTAAATTAGTCAGCTCGATAGACCGTACTTCTGTTAGCTTTTTACCAATAACCTCTTCATTAAAAATACTTCTAGCGACTGGATTTGTATAAATATAGGTGTAATCATTGCCTAATTTTTTGCACAAAAATACAAAGTCCTTACTTTTGTTGAATAACATATTGAATTGTTTTTCCGAAAGTAATGATTGGCTCATCATTACACCTACCTCTTTATACTTAATTGAAAAATGGTTTCGTTTGTTGCTCTACAAAATGGATACATTCTTCATATTCCACTTGTTCATTAGTAGATTGAGCCTGTAACCATTTTAAATTATTCCCTATTATCTCTAGTTTGTAAATTGATTTGACCGTAGCATTCCCAATTAATAACAAATCATAGCGATCATTTTGCTTTTGAATGATACATTTTACAAAGCCGCCTGGATTATACACTGTGACAGTAGTAGATTCAACAATACCATGTAATGTAGCGACTAGTGCCGATGCTGTCATGGCTGTCCCACATGCATTTGTAAACCCTACACCACGCTCATATGTCCGAACAAAAATACTGTCCGATGTCATCGGATACACATAGCTTACATTGACCCCATCATAACAAAACTCATTTTCCGAATTTAAGTATTGTGCCAATAGAAAATGGTGAGACTTATGCTTAATATAATAATCTCCTACAATCCCGATTAAATGTGGATTCGGTACAGATACAGCTGTAAATTGAATCGTTGGTGAAAACTCTTCAATTACTTCATTCATGATCACATCTTGGTCTTTATACCACATTGGTAATGAGGATAGCGCAAATGATACAGGGGAAATTTCTACTGAATATGTTGGTAACTGCTTAAACAACGGTTGCTCTTTTTTTACACGTAAGTTCGCTTTCATTGTTTCAATGACCGCTTCGTCTACACCTAATTTTTCACACACGTAACGAGCGACACAGCGTAAACCATTACCACACATCGATGCTTCAGATCCATCTGCATTGATGACACGCATTTTAGCATCTGCTATACGAGAAGGGCAAACAATGAGCAGTCCATCTGCCCCATCTTCATTCTCTTTATGACATAACCAGCTGACAAGTGTTGACCAGTCGAACTCGTTCTCATCACCCGTTTCATACAGATAAAAAGTATTACCCGAACCATGTACCTTTAGTAAAGTAATATCCATATCTATCTCCTCCACACTATATATAATTATATTATCGTTTAATAGAACTTCATTCAATAAAAGTTACACATCATTTTCACATAATTCAGAATCAAATTCACAATTTATATAAAATTTACTCTTTTACGAGCTATTATATTGCATTAGGTAATATTTCTGTTGTAAACTGAAAGCACAAAATACTATTTCGATATTGTGTTTTCATAAGCAAGATAGAGGGGAAACTAACGGTAAAACGATAGTTCGACGTCTATTTCTTTTAGGTTGGAATCAAGTTCGAAATCATTGCCTGACCCTAGGCTACACTATCCTAAAAAGGAGGCGTTTTGCATGTTAAAACAGCGAGATCTTCATGAAACAACAGAGCTATACAATTTACTTTCACACCCTGCTGTATTTCCTTATGTTCGTCAAAAAGCAACTTCTGCTGAGGAATACTTGTTTATGACCAAACAATTAATCGAAGAAGAACAACAAGGGAAAACCATTTCCCGCACAATTACGGATGATTGGGGGCAACCAATCGGAACAATCAGCATTTTTGATGTGCAGGACGGGGCCGGCTTTCTTGGTACATGGATAGGTAAGCCCTATCAAGGAAAAGGCTATAATCAAAAAGCAAAATATTTGTTCCTAACGGAGTTATTTTATAACTATAACTTCCATACTGTCTTCCTCCGCATCCGCCAAGAAAATGAGCGTTCCAAAGCTGCCGCATTAAAACTCCCGTATGTTCTCTGTGCCCGTGAATGTCACCCAGCATTATATGAAGAAATTAATGCAGGTGAATTAAAATATAGTTTATTTAAAATTACGAAAGACTTATTCTATTTAACAACTGCGCATGAGCGTGCAGAAGAAGAAGAACAAGCAATGTGAAAATACCAAGTGTTGTACAAAAGAGGCATTCTGAATGCACAACACATTTTATACGAGTAGAGCAATCTTATGTACATTCCATTTTGACATAAGATTGCTCTTTTTCTGTAAAACATGATAAAGTTTTTTCAAAATGCACACGCACGATTCACTGAAACTTCCATGTTTGAATGAAAAATCAAACATCCCGATCATTTATTTTTCATATTGAGTAATCAATGTCACCATTTCACCAGGTGTTTTTGGCGGCTCTGCATCAAGCATTTTATCAATCATTTGAGTTTCATCTCGAATCAAGTCTTCAATTGACCTCATAAAGCTGTCTTTTGTTAGTGCTTCTTCTTCTAATACATGTGCAAAGCCTTGTTTTTTAAAAATCCGCGCATTTAAAATCTGATCCCCACGACTTTTGGCTGCTGATAGCGGAATGAGTAACATCGGCTTACGCAATACTAAAAACTCAAAAATGGAGTTGGAGCCTGCCCGAGAAACGACAAAATCAGCTGCATATAGTAAATGTGGTAACTCATCCGTTACATAATCAAACTGTTTATACCCTGGGACTTCTAGTAACGTTTCATCTACATTTCCTTTACCACATAAATGAATAATCTGAAAGTCCTTTAATAACGCTTGTAAATTGTCACGTAACGCTTCGTTTAAGACTACAGAGCCTAAACTGCCCCCCATCACGAGTAGCACCTTTTTAGATTTATCAAATCGACATAGTGCTAACCCTTTTGCCTTCGAGCCTTCTAATAGCTGTTGGCGAATAATCGAGCCTGTGCATGTTGCCTTATCGTTTGGTAAATGCTGCATCGTTTCTTTAAAGACAGTAAAAATATGTGATGCAAATGGAAGTGCCAATTTATTCGCTAATCCAGGTGTTACATCTGACTCATGGACAACGACTGGGACATTAGCTAACTTAGCCGCAATTACGACCGGAACTGAGACAAATCCCCCTTTTGAAAATACAACGGTCGGTTTTACTTTTCGCATCACCGAAAAAGCTTGCGCAACCCCTGCTAACACGCGAAATGGATCTGTAAAGTTTTTCATTGAAAAATAACGTCTTAGCTTCCCACTCGAAATTTCATGATAAGGTACTTCAGGAAAGGCATTTTTAATTAGCTCCTTTTCAATTCCATCCTGTGAGCCAATATAATGTACTTTATACCCCTCCTGCAACAAGGTCGGTATGATGGCTTCGTTTAAAGAAACATGCCCCGCTGTCCCTCCACCAGTTAAAATAATTGATTTATCTTTCACAAACATTCTCCTATTCTTTCCACAAATCCATTAATTATTTCATCATAAAAGACACACATCTTTATTAAGCAGATGTTATGTCGGCATTTCTATTTCGTTTAATATGTTTGGCTGAACGAAAATATACATTGCGTAAAATTCGGTTATTTTAGGTTATGGTTTATATGCATCTCATAATGAGCAAATATCAAAACATATATTACCATTCCTGTAACCGTTGCTTTCCGCTGCGGCACTCGCTTTCCACGGGCGAGATCAAGCCTCCTCGTCGCTCATCCTTCGCTCCTGCGGGGTCTTGATTGTCTCGCTTTTCCCGTAGGAGTTTCGTGCCTCCGCTACAAGCAACTAGTGTTCAATACAATAATCGGTTGCTCAAAAATAATGGGCAATCCTCATTGCTTACAGTAAAAGCTAGGCGAATTATACGTGCAAATGGAAAGAAAACATTTCTTTTAGATAATAGAAATGTTTTTCTAGTATCTAGAGAAGTATTCACTTTTGCCGTAGCGCGCCATCGCCACAGGAGCCAAGATTTTTCTTTGCGACGAAAGCGTAAGCGTCAGGAGCAGGAGCAGGAGATCCAAACAGGCCGCGCCTGTTTTAGCTCCTGTGTAGGCTGTGGCAAAGCGCGGAGGCTACGATACCACTTTAGCTTACTATCTTTTATTGCCCTAATGGTATTTTTAGGATGTATTTTTGCTCATTACGAGTATGCATAATATTTTTTGGATTATATATTATAACTAATACTAATTATATGTTATGAAGTTTTTAATCACAACGACAATTGTAGCATAATATGCAGCTCCAACAAACCATTTACAATGTATTAATACCGATTAACGGTCATTACAGTATGGTTCTAACAAAATAAAAATTTATATGTTTGACTGAAAAAGCGAGGACAATAATTGCCCTCGCTACAACACATGACACAGATGAAGTTTTCCGATTGATATGCCTTCATACAATGATTCTAACTTTCCGTTCCAATGATCGCTACGTCTTTTATATTTTCACCAATGATCACAAGGCTTGCCGGCATTTTAATGTACTCAGGTAGCCACTGCACCATGCCGTAAGCATATTGGAATAACATCGGATTTTTAATCCCTTGAATCGGTACATACCCTTTCATACGGTACACAGATTGCGGCAAGCTACGTACCCACTCTTCAAACTGCTCTTGTGTAAAGCTTTCGGTAAATTCCACTAAACGCGAGCTTAAATTAAAGCTTTTTCCAATTTTTGCAGAGATGATGTCACTTTTATCCGTCCGTACAGTCGATTGCATATTTTGTAACAATGAAAATGGTACTTTGCCATTCGTTGTTTGCAAAATAAACGCATTCGGGTTAAAGCTTTGTAGCTCATATACCACTTGCGCTTGCTCGGCTTCTGTCAGCAAATCCATCTTATTCGCGAGTAATAAGTGTGCATGGCGGATTTGCTCTAGAAATAGCGACCGCGCTTGTGGGGATAACGTTGTACGATTTAACCACAGCTTGCTATCAGCGACCGTCACAATGCCTTTAATATTCAACTGATTGGCAAAGAGCGGTGAATATACGGCATCTAACGCTTCTACAGGATGGGCTGCGCCTGTTGTTTCAATGATTAGTACATCAAACTGGGCATCATGTAAGAGCGATTGAATTTGTGCTTCTGTTTTTTCTGCCCCTGAGCAACAAATACAGCCCTCTAACATTTCTTTTAAAGGCACATCCTCTTCCACTGCTTGTGAGTCAAAATTCAATTTCCCTAGCTCATTCATGATGACAGCTGGTTTTAACCCTTGCTCCTTTAATTGACGAATGACATCCGTTAACATAGATGTTTTTCCGCTACCTAAAAAACCACTAAATAAATATACGTCTTTCAATGTAAACACTTCCTCTATAGAAAAAGGGCTGTCCAGAAAAGCGAAAACTTTCCTGACATCCCCCTCATTTTTTAATTAATATCTACTAAGAACTATTGCTCCTGCAATGGTCACAACGGAGCCTTCTAAAAATGCCTTTTCAGATGGCTCCTTTACCATTATTCAGCTTGTGCTTCTTCAGTTCCTAATAGCACGTTTTTTGCTTTTAATACCATTGGATCTTCTTGTTTAATTTTGTCACGTAATGCATCCATTAGTGCATATGTCGTGTCTCCAACTAAAGCACCTGTTCGTTCTAGCTCTTGTGCTTTTTGGAACGCTTTTACTGCACTTGCTGTATTCGCATCAAATTTCCCGTCTACTTCACCAGGATTATAACCTAAAGCTTCTAACATACCTTCTGCTGCTTCAATCATTTTATTATTCATACCTGAAGACAATTCAGTTGCCGGGTCAACATAGGATAAGGATGCATAACTTGGGTACTGTACTTCAATCGTAGGTGTTACCCCTTTTTCATTGATCCAGTTCCCTTTTGGTGTTAACCATTTACCTGTTGTGAACTTTAAGTTAGAACCGTCTTTTAAGTAGCTGACTGTTTGTACCGTTCCTTTACCGAACGAGTTCACACCAATGACCTCAGCATTGCCTGATTCATGTAGTGCTGCCGCTAAAATTTCAGAGGCAGAGGCACTTCCTTCATCAATTAACACGGTAATAGGTTGTGTGAATTTTTTGCCGCCTTCCGCTTTAAATACTTCCGGCTCACCAGCACGACCTTGCACTTGTATAATTGGTTGACCTTCTTCTAGGAATAGACTCGCAATATCAATCGCTGCTGTTAAATAGCCACCTGGATTTTGGCGTACATCCAACACAATCCCTTCCATACCTTGTGCTTGTAATTCGTCTAAAATGGCTACAAGCTCGTCATATGTTTGCTCGCTAAATGATGTAATTTGAATATGAGCCATTTTATCGTCATCGATTTCACCGTAAACTGTTTCAATCGGAATATCATCACGCACAATGGTCATTTCCATTGGCTCTGCTTCACCGCGCTGTACTGTTAATGTCACGGGTGTTCCTTTTTCACCACGAATTAACAACACCGCTTCCGTCGCTGTCATTCCTTGAATACTTTCGCCATCAACAGATAAAATAATATCTTGCGGTAAAAGTCCCGCTTTTTCCGCCGGTGAATTTTTAATTGGCGATACGACGACAATATAGCCGTTACGTTCTTGAATTTCTGCTCCAATGCCTTGGAAGCTTGAAGATAAACCTTCGTTAAAATGACTTGCTTCAGTTGTATTCATGTAATCTGTATATGGATCATCTAGTGCGTCAAACATGCCATTAATCGCACCTGAGATAACTGCTTCTTCATCAATCTCAACATAATAATTATCTTTTAATTCATCAAACGCATCGTATAATCTTGTAAATTCCGCTCGTTCAACAGGTTCTTTTACTTCTACCACTTTCTTGTCGCCAAATGTAAGAGCTAAAATTGTTAAACCTGCTGTTAATAAAATTGTTAGGAAGATTAGCATGATCAGTGCAAACGGCTTTATACGTAAAAATTTCCCCGCTGGCTTTACTGGTTGCTCCTTTATTTCTTCCTCTCGTTTTTGTTCATCCATTGAATTTCACCACTCTCTAACTTGCATTGCATGCTATATAACATATTAACAGTTTGCATGCCTTCCGAAAAGGAAAGACGTTAACTTTTTTATAAAGTTTCGCAGAAAAATGAAAAAAACGTTTATTAGTGTCGGATATTATGTATCGTTGATTTAAACATCGGTGCGAACGAAACACCTTTGATGATAAACGTCTCATCTCGAATCGCTACATCTCCATGCAATCTTCACTATCACTAAAAATGACTTCGCTTTAGATTGCAAACAAAAGCAATTATTTTACTGCTAACAATTAGCATGGATCATTTTCATACCTCGATTGTGTCACATAGCGAAAATGAGATACAACTTATTTTAAAATATATGTCAAATCAGGTCTATTTACCTAAACGGCACTTATCTACAATTAAGTTGTATATCAAAAACGACCAATTGAGATTTAGTCGCTTTTTTGAAGTGAGCGTGTGATTCTTTTTCTTGAAAAAATGGCACATCACCTTTTATTGCGATCACGATAAATAGAAATTTATTATTTTTCACAGATGACTACATCCTAAAGACGTGTGCCGATTCATTTTGATATACGGTAACATTGTCTAAAAAAGCTTAATTATATTCATTTCCTGTTCAAAAAGGGGGATTTTTCTCTCTCCCGTAAGATTTCGTTTTAGTACATTTCTCTCTTTTTTAACACAGTAACTCTTCGTAGCGCACTTGATTTTGAATAAAAACGTTTATTTTTTAACCAAAATGCAAGGAATGAGACGATTCCGCTGCAATAGATCAATTGCTTTTGAAATCGGTAATTAGTGCCCCCTATCATCCTCTGTATAGATACGCTCTTATTTATTGTTATAACGTTTAATCCAATCGATCACACATTTACCATTCCTCTTACAATTCCATTATGTTACAATTTTTATACAAATAGAGACTTCCCGTTATTTTAGAAATAATACATCTTAACATTAATGGTAAAACAGTGGCACATAGTTGTTGCCTACATAAGAGGTGAAAATTTTGAATCATACATGGAATAAATTCATTTATAAAATCGCTTCGCCTATTTACGATATGTTTTTTAATTCAGGTGTATTTTTAAAAGCTCGAAAAAAAGTATTTCAATCTATCTCATTCAAGGACAATCAAAAAATCTTGTTTATTGGTGTAGGCACAGGGGCGGACTTAGAGATCATTAATTACTCTAATTTAGATGTCACTGCCATTGATTATTCATCCGCCATGCTCAATAAGGCAAAGGAAAAATTTGAAAATTCTACCATCAATTTTTTAGAAATGGATGCTCAAAGTTTAACTTTCGAAAACGAAGCCTTTGATTATGTTGTAGCCAGTTTAGTACTATCTGTTGTACCTGATGACAGTAAAACATTTCAAGAGATGATTAGAGTGTTAAAACCCCATGGAAAAATCATTATATTTGATAAATTTGCGCCTAAAAATACAAAAATGCCATTAACACAAAGATTTTTACGACCGCTTATTCGTGTACTCGGAACGGACATTGGGCGGAGTTTTGAAAAATTACTTTCTGAACAGAACAAAGCTGTAATTGTGGAACAAGATACATCTGTTATGATGAACGGATTATATAGGAAGATTTTAATTTCTAAAATTTCTTAACGATTGTTATTCAGCAAAAATAGGAGAATCATTCCATGAGTAGAACAGTTACTTTTTCGGTAGATACTAAATATGAAGATAGAATAGAAGAAACATTCACTTTTGAACAATTAGGGCTCGACGAAAATACAGCTATTGAAACTGTTAATAAAGAAATAGAGGAAATTTTTAAAGCATGGGTTAGCTATCAACTTAATATTTCTTACAGTATCATGATCGACACGGATAACAAGTAACTAAAGATATACTTATTTTTACAAGTAAACACCATTACGGACTTTTGTATTACAATCTATTTTTTCTTATTTGCAGATGAAAGAAATACCTTCTGTCACCCTTGGAACAAACAGTCACAAGCTCCACACAACGCTATATCACTATAACTTTAATTTTATAATCAATCTTAAATTGTCATGTCGTGGAGATCAACATTTTCGGGCAGGTGAATAAAAAGTGAGTATAGATTTAATCATAATCGGCGTTATCCTACTCTTCTTTGGGTATGTAATTGGTGTTCAAGAACGAATTGAGCTCGTGTCATTTATAAAAAACAAAAACGTAAAGGACAAAGAAAAGGTTGCTCAATATTTAGGTGGCAGTCAAATAATTTTAGGGGCCATTTGTATTACATTAGGCGGCAGTGGTTTTAATAACGCTCCCCTTGTGGCTGTATGTATACTAATTATTTTATTTATAACTTCTATTTATGTAGTAAAGAAGTATGTGTGTTAACAAGGGCGAACAGAGAGTTGAGACATATTATGCTGCTATCCATTGGTTTATTTCTATCTATTAGTTTATTCGGTTGCCAACATCCTCAAAAACCTTCTATTAAAGAAAAAGCGAGTGACCTTTTAGCCACCTCATCTAGTTGATTTGGTCACTTTTGGTCACTCGCCGTTATTCGTAAGTTGTAAAACCCTTGATACGCTTACTCTTGAACCGCTGCATCTAATGCGATACGCATCATATCTAAGAATGTCGTTTGACGTTCTTCAGATGAAGTAGCTTCGCCTGTTAAGATGTGGTCAGATACAGTTAAGATGGATAATGCTTGACGGCCAAATTTCGCTGCTAATGTATAAAGTGCTGCCGATTCCATTTCGACTGCTAATACACCGTATTTAGCAAGCTTTTCATTTTGTTCTTCATCTGAGTAGAACATATCGGCTGTGAAAATGTTACCTACTTTTACGTTTAGATCAGCTTCTGTCGCTTTGTTGTATGCTTTGTATAATAAATCAAAGTTCGCTGTTGGCGCGAAGTCAATGCCGCCGCCCCAAATGATTTGGTTCATACGTGAATCTGTTGAAGCTGCTTGCGCTAGGATGACATCACGTACTTTCACGTCTTTTTGAATCGCACCGCACGTACCAACACGGATTAATTTTTGTACGCCATATTCTTGCATCAACTCTGTTACATAAATAGAAATCGATGGTACGCCCATCCCTGTTCCTTGTACAGATACGCGTTTTCCTTTATATGTACCTGTAAAACCTAACATGTTGCGCACTTCATTGTAACAAGTTACATCTTCTAAAAATGTTTCTGCGATAAATTTCGCACGTAGTGGATCCCCTGGTAATAATACGATGTCAGCGATGTCACCTTGTTTTGCCGCAATATGGATACTCATATCATAATCCCTCATTTCAGTTATTTGTCACCATTATCATACTGTGTTTTCTTTATAGATGCAAGGTTAGACGTCTTGCAAGGAAATGTTAGAGTAGTTTGTCAATTTACGCTTATAAACCATACTTTGTTGCATATGTATCCCACAATTCATCAAATACAGAAGTTGCTAAATCTGCGTTCGCTTGCATTTCGATATAGGCACTTAATTCATTGAAGTCCGTTGCCGTTTTTGGAAAGATCGAATCATGAAACACGGCCTCTGCAAAGCGCCCTTTGTCATCCCGCGCGCCGCGATATGTTAATACATAATGATAAAAAGATTTCATACGCTACCTCACTTTTTGTTTTATAATATTTCACCAACAGTATTTGCTCTTGACGCAAATGTACATGTTACTCACTTTTGTAAAGCATACATTCAATCTACTAAATCAGCCTCCATGTTGTAAACTTATCTTCTCATTTGCTTGTACTTCAGCTAAAAATAAATGTTTTTTAACCGTTCACCATCGACAATTTTAAGCTGATTGATATAGTTAACCACATATATAATCTATACATGTTGCATCCCTCTTATCAAAACATTCCGATACATTACACAACACGAAAAAACGCCCCTTATTCAGAAGCGCTTTCAAATAATGATGTATATTCCCCGTACCCCTCTTCTTCTAAGCGGTTTGCTGGGACGAAGCGGAGTGCAGCTGAGTTAATGCAGTAACGTAAGCCACCTAACTCTTTCGGGCCGTCTGGGAAAACATGCCCTAAGTGAGAGTCCGCTGTTTTACTGCGCACCTCTACGCGGCGCATCCCAAAAGACGTATCAAAGTGTTCGGTAACTTCAGGTGCATCCATCGGTTTTGCAAACGCTGGCCATCCACATCCTGAATCGAATTTATCCTTTGAGCTAAATAATGGTTTGCCGGATACGATATCGACATAAATGCCGTCTTCAAAATGCTTGTCGTATTCATTGCGGAATGGTGGTTCTGTGCCATTTTCTTGTGTCACATAATACTGCATTTCTGTTAGCTCTTTTAAGCGTTGTTCTTTATTCATGTGAATTCCCCCAATACCTTTCAATAAATGCCACACGCCCTGAACCGACCGAGTAGCGGTTATAATGAGCTGGATTTTTCTTATAATAATACTGATGATATTCCTCAGCACGGTAAAATGGCTTTGCCTCACGAATTTTTACTGCAATCGGTTGCGCGAATTTTCCTGATGTATTAAGCTCTTCTTTTACACGCGTTGCGATTTCCTTTTGTTCCTCATCGTGGTAGAAAATCGCTGTCGTATACGATTCCCCTCGATCATAAAATTGACCACCCGCATCTGTTGGGTCGATCAATGTAAAATACAATCGTACTAACTTTTCATACGAATATATTTCAGGGTCAAATGTAATTTGTACTGCCTCTAAATGACCTGTTGTTTCGCTACACACTTGTTGATATGTTGGCTGTTCCACATGTCCGCCTGTATAGCCTGAGATTACACTTTCAATACCTGGCTGCTCATCGAACGGCTTGACCATACACCAAAAACAGCCACCTGCAAAAGTTGCTACTGCCACCTTCATACCTCCTATTCTGATGGAACAATGACTTCTAACACGATATGATCCTTTTTCAAGTCGATTTCCTTTGCTCGCACACGCGAACCAGAAGCGATATTAATACGAGATAAATCGACGAAAATTTCCTCATCATTTGGGATAATTGTAATCCACGATGGGAAATCAACAGCGTCTTTCATTAATTTTAACACAGTTTGCGGTGGGATATTTAGCTTCCCTACATTGACAGCCGTTTGTTTTAAGACGATGTTCCCCTCTTCTACAATGGGTTCAAAGTCCATGACAATCGGCACATCGACAGAAAAGACTGTTAATGTACTAAAAACTTGAATTTGAGTGTTCACTTCGATTTCAACGGGTAACGGCGATTTATTTAACGCCTCCCCTAAATACTGCTTCGTAATGGACTCAAATTCTTGTGCTGTTGTTTGTACAGTAATAACATTCCCCTCAGTTTGTGCTGGTTCTGGTTTTTCAACGTCCTCTGCAGGTGATGTCGCTAAATAAAAGATAGCGGCAATTGATAAAATTACCGCGCCGGCCAACGTAAAAAAGGCCACTTTCCACACGTTCAATACTCTCACTCCTCAATGCCAATACGACCTGCTGACATTTGCTCTATATCACACAGTTTCATATAGTCAATAATTCTTCCCGTCATCTGTTCATAACCACTTGCATTCGGATGGAAGAAATCCGTGTGATATACCATGCCCTCATTTGTCTCAAATAAGTCGCTAATTGGCACGAAGCATGCGTTTACATCCTCCGTTGCGATTTGTGCTATCACATCATTCCACTCATCAATAATGGTTTCAAACGGCGTATATTCATCCGTTATAATCGAAACGGGGTTATAAAACCCTATCAATAGTAGTGGTGCATCACTATTTCTTGCGCGAATTTCTGCTACTATGTTACGATAACGCGCTTCGAACGAAATAAGCTCTTTATCAAACATTTCCTTATTCAGTGAAAATAAATCAGCTTTTACAATTTTCATTATATCATTTCCACCGAGCGTCATCGTCATAAAATCTACATACGGTAACTCTTCATCGTAATGTCCGCTTTCTAACAGCTTCAACAATTGGTCGCTGCGGCGTCCATTTTTCCCACGATTATCGAGCTCTACCTCTGTAATGGCAGGCCATCTTTCTAGTACTTCCACTAAGCGGTTTGTATAACCGTACTGTTTACTCTCATCACCGATTCCCCTTGTCAGTGAATCACCAAATGCCATATATTGAATCGGCTCTGCGTCACTATTTTTCCTTGTTCTCCAATCTAAATGTAAAACAGCTTCAATAAATCCTTGTAAATTTGTCTGCTCTTCTATGGAACCTTCCTCTACTTCGCTTATTTCAATTTTTGGCGTTTCATTTATCAATTGCTCCGGTTCAGCGTATGGTTCATTTTGCTCTTCCTCTTTCGGCTGTGGGTCATCAATTGTAATGAAAGAACAACCAGCTAAAACAATTGTTAAAAACGTTAAAATACCGAATCGCCACATACTAAAACTCCCTTAGCTCAATGTATATCTATTATAAGTTTATGATGAACGGGTTGAAAAGCTAATAATCCTTGGGACAATAAAAATTATGTACTTGAGAATGGGCATTTACCGAAGAAAGGAATGTCATGATAAAAAAGAGCATCAAACCCCAGTACTGCAAGGCATTTGATACTCTTTCTATCATCGTCATCATACTATTTTTCAAAGAGATAACTATTCTGCAAAATACATAAAACCAAGCGCACCTGGACCAGTATGTGTGCTAATAATTGGGGATGTTAACGTAATATCAATATTTGTAAAGCCTGTCCCTTTGACTAGTTCCATTAATGGCGTGCCCATTGTTGTTAAACCATTGGCATGTGAAAATCCTACAGCTTTGACTGTTTTTCCGGCTGTATCGTTTTGGAACTGCTCAAATAAGTATTTCACTACTTGCTTATAGCTACGTGGTTTCGATACAGGTGTAAATGCACCCGTATCTAGGCTACCAATCGGTTTAATATTTAATAACGAACCGAACATCGCTTTCCCTTTACCGATACGACCGCCTTTTACCATGTTTTCTAATGTATCTAGTACAACAAATAAACGAGTATTTTGACGTACTTGGTCTACACGGGCTACAATTTCCTCTACACTCGCGCCTGCATCGCGAAGACGCACTGCTTCACGTAATTGGAAGGCTAAAGCCCAAGCAATATAGCGTGAATCTACTACCGTTACATCTGCCTCTGTAATTTCAGCAGCCTGTCTTGCGGATTGAACGGTACCACTCATCCCACCTGTCATGTGGATTGAAATAATTTGATCACCATTTTTACCAAGCTCATCATATAACTCTGTAAACTTCCCCGGTGATGGTTGAGATGATTTTGGTAATTCTTTTGCACTCGCCATTAAGGTTAAAAAGGATTGTGGCTCTACGTCAACACGGTCGACGTATGTTTTGCCGTCTATTTGAATCGTTAATGGTACGATATGAATGTTTAATTTTTCAATTTCTTGTTGTGATAAATCACATGTTGAGTCCGTTACGATATGAATCATTATTTGACACATCCTTTATTGTCTTCATTTTATTATATGTAGTTTAATATTTCCATTCAATATGACATCTGTCATTTCTCTCTATTCACCTACAAAATTTAGTCGTTTCGAAGCCATAGTTCACTGTCAGCTGGTACGAGCTCAATCGCATATTCTTCCAATAAATGCTTGCAGACGAATAATATATCTTGTTTCACATCAAGCATCACGCCTGTGTCATTTGTTTTGACAAAATAGCGAATAAATAAACGAAATGAACCCGGGCGATAATCATCAATTGTGACATGAATGACGTCTTTTTCCGTTTGCGGATGGAGGGTAATTTGCTCCCGTATTTTTTCCACAACAGCCCGTAAACTTTCCTCACTATTAGATGAAGAAACGTAAAAGCTTTGTTCACATTTCCGTTTTACACGCTTACTTAAATTATAAATTGGACGATTAACTAAATAAGCGTTCGGCACATATACAAGCCCTTTATCGCCTGTTTGAATAAGTGTACTACGAAGGTTGATATCCTCTACCACACCATCAATTTTTTGATCTTCTGTTGCAATCCAATCGCCAATTTGAAATGGCTTATCTAGCGCAACACTCATACCGCCGAAAATATGAGTTAATGTATCACGAATCCCAAAGGCTAGCGCTACCCCAGTTAGCCCAATCGCTGTTAAAAAGCCATTTAAGTTAAAATCCCACAGCGAAGCAATGGAAAACAGCGCCACCAACATAACTAATACTTTACTAATACGCAGGAAAAACGGTGTTAAAATATCTTGGTCTTTTCCTGTCTGTAGCCGCTCTGGATAAAGTAAATAAAAAGTTAATAAATCATACAACCCTTTAAAGGCAAAATAGAACATGAACGACATAAATAAGTCTTTCGTCGATTCAGTTGTGAGTAACCGTACTTCAAATAAAATGGCCACACTAATTGTAATGACAACCGTCATAAACGCATAACGAGTCGCTTTACTAAACTGTTCCGTAATATCGGCTATCACACTTCGCCCTTTTCGCCTTAGGAAATTAGCGAACGCCTTAATGCTTGGCTTTAAAATATAGCGCTGGATGAGAAAGCCTACAATAATAATTGCAATAGCTATTACTATGTCTTGCCAAATCTGTTGTTGAACATTAAGCAACAACTGTTGAATTGAATCAACCATAAATCCACCTACTCTTACTAGAATGCGTAAGAATCATAGCATGACTCCTTCTTTTACACAAATTATCACTATACATATGTTCAAATTGATGCTCGAAATAGGAAAAAGACGAACCACAATACGATTGCGATTCGTCTTTTTTTACTTTATCCGCCATTAATGGAAGATATTTATTTCGCGATTTCAGCTGCTACTTTAGCAACAACGATTTGGCTTGTAATGACAGGAGAGTTTGGATCTGGTGCGTCACCTGTTGGACGTTTATGCGCTTCTTTAAACGCATCTGATTCACGCCATACACCGAATGATTTTTCATCCTCCCAGTACATGACAACACTCATTTCATCGTACTCTTCAAATTGTGTAGACACTAATACCTCTACTTTGTGGAAGCCTTCAAATTGTTGTAATGGACCTGGCTTCGCAAACATGGGCGCCATTTTTTCAGCCATGCCTTTTTTTACTTGAATACGGTTCGTTACTGTAATCATTTACATACATCTCCTTAGTTGGAAATCAAACATCAGATTGAGAACACTTCTCATAATATATTTATTAAATCACATATGTGACAGTAGTGCAACTATATTTTTGGTAAAAAAAGCCGTTATCCATCATACTCTGTACGAAAATTACATTATTCAAATAATGTCTTTTTAATGTCGTACTCTTTCATTTTTTCTTCTACCCATGTAGCATATTGTTCATTCACACGACTGTCTAGTAACATTTGACGCGCTTCTTCCTTGCTTGTCTCATAGTCAGCCGCTTTTGCTTCAATTTTATCTGTTACTTTAATAATATGGTAACCATGTTCTGTTTTAACTGGTTCTTTACTTACTTCCCCAACATTTATCGCAAATGCCGCTTTTTCAAATTCTGCTACCATTTCACCGCGCCCAAAGAAACCTAATGCGCCGCCGTTTTCAGCATTGGACTCATCAATTGAATATTCTTTTGCGAGCTTGGCAAAGTCTCCCCCTGCGTTTAATTTCTCAATGACTTCCTTCGCTGTCGCTTCATCTTCTACTAAAATGTGGCTTGCTTCCACTTGCTCTTCCGTACTAAAGGAATCTTTATTTTCCTCAAAGTACGCCTTTACATCCTCTTCTTTAATATCAATTTGATCTTCCATCACTTTTAGCGTTAATAAATAGATTTCAACGTCTTTCAGAATATCTTCTTTTGTCATATTATAACCTTTTAACGCCTCAAGCAGTGCATCTTCTCCACCATATGATTCTGTATAAGTTTTGTATTCTTCTTGTATTTCTTTATCCGATATTTTTATATCTAATTTTTTCGCTTCTAGCTCCACAATTTTATTTGTAATTAAGGAATCTAATACACTTGGTCCGTATTGACCTTGCAATAAACGATTTAATTCTGCTTCTGTAATCACCTCATCATTGACCGTTGCAACCGTTCGAGAATCGCCGCCATTATCTGAGCAGCCTACTAGGAAAGCTGATAAAGCGATTGGTGCCGCTACCATTTTTAATATTTTCTTTACTTTTTGTCGATCCATTTTCATTTCCTCCAATAAATAATCTTCTGTACAGTGTAACAAAGTATTGTGTCAAACATACGTCAAGACGCTTTCGCTAATTTTAGTCGGAAAATAGTTCATTGCTCTGTACTAGCAATGAACACTAAATCCCCAACGAGCGATTGCGCCATCATTTTACTTACCGCCAATCCTAAAACTAAGCCCCGCACTTTATATTTTTTTTGTTCACCACGATAAAAACGGTCAAAAATAAACGGTTGCTCTTCTAGCGAAATACCACAACCATTCTCTTTTACATCCACTACACTAAATTGTTCGTCCGTCTGTAATGATACATGAATATTTCCACTACCGTCCATTGCTTGCTCCGCATTCGTCAATAAATTCACTAAAATTTGCTGCACTCGTACTAAATTTACTTGGGCATGAATCTCTTCTTCTAACGTTGAATAATGGTACTGAAAAAGATGGATGAATCTTTGATAGAATAGTCTTGCATCCATAATTAATATTTGATTCACAATTTTCTCAGTTGTAGCATGGAGGGATGTTAACTTCTGTTTCATATAGTTAGTACTTATTATTGAAAAAATACAAATTTGTAATGGAAAAGCTGCTCCTTTTGAGGAACAGCTTTTTCGTTAAATCGCCTCTATATATGCCATTCTACGCTCGATGATTGCTTTTAATTCACCTGGTTGATCACAGCGAATCGCTACCTTTGAATAGTCCTTCTCAATCCCCATAAACAATGTCGCCTTGATTGGATTTTTCATATATAAAATCATCTGTGGCTGCCCCTCTTCAAATTCCCGGGCAATAAAGGCTAATGTATCCTTCGAAACTTTCTTCTCAAGCTCTGTTCGGTCCTCACATACATAGTCAATATCCGCAAAACGAATTTTCGCACGCTTCATTAAACCGAGTGAAATATACATGGCATCGTCTGTCACATGAACCGGATTTAATCGTACAGCATTTATATCGCCTAAAAAGAAAAACACGGAGTAGATGTTGATGATCAGTAAGACAATCGATAGTATCATTGATTTTTCATGTAGCCACCAATGGAATCCAAGTGTTTCGAGAATAATAGCATGAATGATCATGACCATAAAAGCAATGTAGCTTGAGTTTTTGTGAAGTGTAATCCCTTCAGGCGCTTTCTTTTTCCATGCAAACAGCGCATAGTAAAACATCAATAATTCTGAGCATAATATTTGAATCATTGGATTTTTCTTTACATATTTATCTATCGCATAATGAAAAGAGAACACAGTTGGAATGTTGCTCGATTTTACAAAAGCCATGATTTTGGGAATATAACGAATAAACGTCATAATGAGCAAAATTTCAAACGTAACGATTGCGGCTTCGGCTAATAGACCTACCCATGTTACGGCAACATACGGCTCTAGCATCGCACTCGGAATCATCAATCTTGCTAAAATACAGCCTAGTGCTGCAACAGCAATTGCCGTCTTAATAGAAAACTTGCGCATGATGAGCATGACAAACAATGGCAGCATAATCATGAAATCAATCAGAGAACCAAGCACTACCCCATCTTTCTCTACAGGCAAAATACTCGCGCCAAATTGCGTTCGGTATAACATCGTATTACTTATTAATAATAGCAACAACATGACTAGCCATAACGGTCTACCTTTTTCAATCACCTTCATTGTCATACTCCTCCTGTACAATCGTATTTAACTTTTCAAGAATCATTAAAAGTTGTTGTAAATCCTCTAATGATAATTTCCCGTATACACGTTCATTCATTTCTTGCTGTAGCTTTTCTGCGGAAGTAAAATATGCCTCTCCTTTCTGTGCGAGCGCTAACTTAATCTCTCGTCGATTGTCAGGATTAATGTTTCGAGAAATATAGCCTCTTTCTTCGAGCTTATTAAGTAACTGGCTAACGGCACTATTGGAAACATGTAAATGTTGCGCTAACGCTTTTGTAGTCGATACATTAGATTGAATCAATTCCAATAGCAGCACTTGTTTTGCGGTTAATTGATTGTCAAGACGGCTTTCATATTTACTAGCTAACTGCACAATCAATTCATTTTGTAAAACATTAATTTGTTCAATATATGTATTCTTCAAATTCATAACCCCTAGTTAATAATTAAGTTACCTTAACTATACAGTTCCCTACATAATTTTTCCATAATAAAAAACACGCGAAACCTAAGTGATTTCGCATGTTTTTCATTACTTTTCATAAATACAATATTGGAATGTCATACCTTCTGGTGTAGTAATCGGCTCTTGGCAGCTTGTCTTTTTCCAGCCTTCATACGGTGGGAAATACGTATCGCCTTCAAATGCATAATCAATCTCCGTAATATACAATCGATCTGCTATTGACAGGCTTTCTTTAAAAATTTGCTCCCCACCGATAATCATAATTTCCTCTACATCGCCAGCAAGCTGAATCGCTGCTTCTACACTGCCGACAACCTCAATGCCGTCCGCTTCATATGCAGGATTTCTTGTAATCACGATATTACGACGGCCTGGTAGCGGACGACCAATGGATTCAAACGTTTTACGTCCCATAATAATTGGCTTCCCCATCGTCATTTCTTTAAAGTATTGAAGTTCACCAGGCAAATGCCACGGCATCTTATTATTTACCCCAATTACTCGATTTTTATCATGTGCAACAATTAATGAAATCATCAAAAATCTCCTTTATACGTGAAGTGGTCATTTAATTTTTAAATACTGACTATATCTTTCTAATATATGGATAAATACAGTCTTTTTAAACTTTATTGTTTTTAGCTTTTGTTCAAAATATGTATTCGCTCTATATTTCTTTATAGAGGGTACAAATACTAAAAATAAATTACTACTAATAGATGATACGAGCAAAACTTAACACAAGAAGCCCCCACTTCAAGCTTCTGCTAAGTGCTGGATAGTTCACAGTAATTTGTATCTCAACGTTATTTTATCATGTCTTACTATTATTTTAATACTATATAAGTTCATTGTAATGTTCCAGCATAAGGATTGACTTTAACAATCAGCCTACATGTTGCGCGCTGATCGTCTCATTTGATTGCATTTTGGTGAAGAAATAAATGTTTTTGACCGTTTACTGCAGGGTTTTTGCTCGGATACGGCAACGTTTTGCTCGTGCCGGGAGTTTTGCTCACACTACACACTAAAAGCGCCCTGTTCATGACGAGGGCGCTTCTTACAGATTTTCCGAACGAGAAAGCGCATTCCTTTAGGTGTGGGATGAAAGTGAGATCAGACAAAGAGTAGCTTATGGCTACCTCAGTTGTCTGAAATGTGCTACACTTTGCTGATAGACAAGTACAAGTCTCTAAAACCATTTCGTTCGTTGATAATTGGATATAGTATGAGGTTGCACGAACTAAATCGCTTCGTGTGTAAAACGATATGTGTCGTCATGCAAAAGACGCTAAAACATAGACGAACAAACAATCTGGCTCGTTTGGTAATAGAACGAGCGCGGTATCTGCTATATGCACTGGATACGGAGTGGTGATGGCACACCGCAATCTTGCACGTCAGCCGTAGCAGAAATGTAATCGGTCTTTGGTAGCAAGAATCCCACTGGTATCAGTCAGCTTACCCATTTATGGGTGGGAGTGTCAAATTTAGGCTTGGGGTGTATAACCCTTTAATTCTTCACGTAGCTTTGCTTTTAAAAACTTCCCTACGGATGTTTTCGGAATTTCATTTAAAAAGACAATATCATCTGGCACCCATTTCTTCGGGAATTGTGCCTCTAAACTTTCGAGTAATTCTTTCTTATTAATAATCTCTTTAAATTCTGGCTTTGGTACAACGCAAGCAAGTGGACGCTCAATCCATTTTTCATGTGGAATCGCAATCACCGCTGCTTCAAATACTTTACTATGTGTCATTAATGCATTTTCCAGTTCAATCGAAGAAATCCATTCACCGCCTGATTTTATTAAATCTTTTGTTCGATCGGTAATGCGAATATTTCCTTCTGGTGTGTAGACGGCAATATCTCCTGTATACAACCACCCATCCTTAAAGGCTTCCTTCGTTCGTTCATCTTTATAGTAGTTAGATGCTATCCATGGACCACGTACAATGATTTCGCCCATTGTTTGACCATCCCACGGAACATCACCGTTTTCATTCACAACTCTTGTCTCTATAAAGGGCACAGTTAACCCCTGTGTTAGACGAACATTCATTTTTTCATCAAAACTATAATCATCCATATCGGATGTCAAAACCGATAAGCTGACAAGCGGGGATGTTTCTGTCATCCCAAAACCTGTAAAGTATTCTACACCCATTTCTTCAAATGCACGAATCAGCCCTAATGGGGATGCCGAGCCGCCACATATTAAACAACGCAAATGGGACAAATCTCGTGGATTTGCTTGCTGCTCTTGCAGAACACCTAACCAAATCGTTGGTACACCCGCAGATACAGTTACTTTATATTGCTCAAATAAATCTAAAATTAACGGTGGTGTAAACATTGGGCCTGGTAATACTTGTGTAATGCCTAAATTGACACACGCAAATGGCAGTCCCCATGCATTAGCATGGAACATTGGCACAACAGGTAAAACGACATCTCGCTCTTTTAATGCCACTCCGTCCGCAAAAGCCATGACAGTGCTGTGTAATACAATACTGCGATGCGTGTACACAACACCTTTAGGCATACCCGTTGTTGCACTTGTATAACACATGCCTGCTGGTGCATTTTCATCTAAATCTTCTGGAAACTCGTAATCATCTGAAGCTGCCGCTAAAATTGCCTCATATGAATAAGCATTTGGTAGTGTCGTTTTCGTTAAATCTACGTGATCCCCACAAATGACATAGGCTTTCACTGTTTTAAAATGTGGTGCCACTGCTTCCACTAACGGTAGCAGTGAATCGTCTACTAAAATAATTTCATCTTCTGCATGATTGACAACATAAACAATATGCTCTGGAAACAATCGAATATTTACCATATGCAACACAGCGCCAGCACATGGCACGGCAAAATACGCTTCTAAATGACGATGATGATTCCAACAAAATGTCGCTACTTTCGCTCCTCTCGTCATCCCTAACTTTTCTAATGCAGCAGCAAGTTTACGTGTTCGTTGCCCATATTCTTTATACGTAAACTCATGAATTGTATTTTCAGCTGTACGTGAAATAATTTTTTTATGACCAAAATAACGTTCTGCGCGATTTAAAAAATTGGTTAATAGTAAAGGCATATTCATCATATGCATTTGTATATCGCCCCATTTCGATATAATCATCACCGACGAAGACATTTTTATTTTGGCTGCATGCGAATAGCACCGTCTAAGCGAATCACTTCACCATTTAACATCGTATTTTCAATAATCGTTGCAACAAGGTGTCCGTACTCCTTTGGTTCACCTAAACGTTTTGGAAATGGTGTCATTGCACCTAAAGATGCCTTTGCATCAGCTGGTAAGGATTCAAACAATGGTGTATTAATTAAACCTGGTGCAATCGTCATCACGCGAATGCCAGAAGCTGCAAGCTCGCGTGCAATTGGTAACGTCATACTAACGACGCCTCCCTTTGATGCGCTATAAGCTGCTTGTCCAATTTGCCCATCAAAAGCTGCGACAGATGCAGTATTAATAATTACACCACGCTGACCGTCATCATCTGGAGCATTGTTTTCCATTGCTGCTGCAGCAAGTCGCAATACGTTAAATGTTCCTGTCAAATTCACACTGAGTACGCGCTCAAAATCTGCCAGTGCATGAATCCCTCTTTTGGATAAAACCTTTTGTGCAATCGCAACTCCTGCACAATTTACCGCCACATTGATATGACCAAACGTTTCAATTGCCAAGTCAATTGCAGCTTGTACTTGCTCTTCCTTTGTAACGTCTGTTTTTGCATACGTTACGGCATCCCCTAATTGTGCGACAAGTGCTGCAGCACGTTCATCCTGTACATCCAGAACTACTGCTTTTCCCCCCTGTTCCACAATTTTTCGTACAGTTGCCTCTCCTAGCCCTGATGCGCCACCTGTCACAATCGCTACCACTTCGTTTAATTCCATCTCCCATTACCCCTTTTTTATCAATTTATATTTTTTCAATAATTGTCGCGTTAGCCATACCCATACCTTCACAAATTGCTAGTAACCCATAGCGCAAGTTTTCTCGTTGCATTCGGTATAGCATCGTTGTTAAGAGCTTTGTGCCTGTCGCACCTAATGGATGTCCAAGTGCAATGGCACCCCCATCTGGGTTTAACTTATGGATATCCGCTCCTAGCTCTTTAGCCCAAACGAGTGGTACAGGTGCAAAGGCTTCATTCACTTCATACGTATCAATCTCATTAATTGTTAAATTCGCCTTCTCAAGCACACGTTTCGTTGCCTCAATCGGTCCTGTGAGCATTAATGTTGGGTCGGAGCCGACAACTGTTCTAGCGATAATTTTAGCCAGTGGTTTAACGCCTAGTTCTTCCGCTTTCTCACTTGACATAATAACAACGGCTGATGCACCGTCACTAATTTGTGAAGCATTCCCCGCTGTAATGACACCGTCTTCCTTAAATACTTTTTTCAAGCCTTGTAACACTTCTACGGTCGTACCTGGACGTGGCCCTTCATCTACGACAAGATTATTGACCGGTACAATTTCCTCTTCAAAATGGCCTGCTGCAATCGCGCTAATTGCTCGCTCATGGCTTAACACGGTGTATTCATTGATTTCTTGTTCTGTAAGCTCCCACTGCTCTGCTATTCGTTCAGCCGATAAGCCTTGATGGATGATTTCATACTTTTCTTGTAACCGCTGTCCTCTATGTGCACCCTCTGTATTTGTAAACATCGGTACACGACTCATGTTCTCAATCCCACCAGCGATTACAATGTCCATATCTCCAGCTAAAATAGCCTGCGCCGCAAAATGTACCGCTTGTAAACTTGAGCCGCATTGACGATCGATTGTTACACCTGGCACTTCAATTGGGAAGCCTGCCATTAATGTCGCTGTCCGTGCGATATTTGCTGCTTGCTCGTTCCCTTGTGATACACAGCCTAAAATAACGTCTTCCACTTGTGCTTTATCAATGCCTGCTCTTTGTACAACAGCCTCTAACACATCTGCTGCTAAATCATCCGCTCGTACTTCAGCGAATGCTCCTTTGTTACGTCCAACTGCTGAACGTGCTGCCGCTACTATTACCGCTTCCCTCATTTACCTATCCCCTTTTTTTAGTAATCTATTAATTTGTTCCATTTAACGAACGAGCATCTTGCCACTGCTCTCTTAAATGATATTTCAGTATTTTTCCTGATGCATTGCGTGGTAATACATCTGTCGCGATAAAATGGCGTGGAATTTTATACCCCGCTAAGCTTTGACGACAGAATGCTTGTACCTCATCCTCTTTTATAATTTCACCCGGTTTCGGTACAATAATTGCCGTCACTACTTCTCCCCATTGCGGATCAGGCAACCCGATAATGGCTGCTTCTAAAATTTGCGGGTGACTATTTAATACTTGTTCTACCTCTACCGAATAAACATTTTCCCCACCTGAAATAATCATATCCTTCTTGCGATCAACTAATGTAATATAGCCATCTTCATCGATTGTGGCTAAATCCCCCGTTAATAACCAGCCGTTACGCAACGTTTGCTTCGTTTCCTCAGGCTTTTTATAGTACTCTTTCATCACAGAGCTACTCCGAATAATAAACTCGCCTACTTCGCCAGGTGCCACGTCTTCCATTTGCTCATTTACAACACGGGCATTTAAAAAGGGCATCGCTTTTCCGGCAGCACCTAACTTTGTTTTATGTTCTTCCGGTATTAGGACCACACCTCCTGGTCCAGCTTCTGTCAGCCCACAGCAGTTGTAAAACTGATCTGTACCAAAATAATCGATAGCCCCTTGAATGAGTCCTGGTGACATTGGCGCCGCACCATAGTTACAAGCGCGAATGCTTGATAAGTCGAAGCTGCCTTTTGGTACTTGTAAAATGGCATTGTACATAGCTGGCACAGCGAAAAACATCGTTACACCATATTGTTGGATTGCCTTTTGCGCTTCGACTGGATGAAAATCTCGCTGCACTACAAGGGTTGCCCCAGCAAAGAAGGAGGAAGTCAAAATCATATTTAACCCCGCGGAATGGAACGCTGGCGCAATTAGTAAATACACATCTTCCGGTGAAAGCTTTGTCATTTCATTCACCGACATATTTAAGCTAATAATGTTAGCATGGGTAAATAGAGCCCCTTTAGGTTGTCCAGTTGTACCTGATGTATAAAGAATTTGCGCATCATCAATAGGTGAAATCATCACATCTGGCTCTTCTATATTATTCGTACGAACAGATGCCCAATCTACCGCACCATCATATTGTTCACCGACAACATATAATGTAAGGGGACGGTTAATTTGAGCGATGGCATTTTTAGCTACATCCGCTAACTCCTCATCAACAATCACGGCAACCGAATCTGATTGACGTAAAATATAAGTGAGCTCTGGTACAGTCAGCCTAAAGTTAATCGGCACGATGACTGCGCCCGCTTTCCATATGGCATACGACGCAATGACAAATGCATCCGAGTTCTTTAAAAATAAACTGACCTTATCCCCTTTTTGGATACCTTGCTCTATTAACCCATGACTATAGCGATTCATTTCTTCATTTAACTCCTGATACGTATAGCGCCGATTGTCATAAATCAGCGCTTCCTGATGCGGTGTACGGTGCGCATGGTACAATATCGGTTTTGTTAAATCCAACAACTCACTCTCCCTTTTCCAAAATAGAGAACTCTCTTATAAGCATATGTTTCATATTAAATAGAATTCCTTTTTGCTTAACATAAAATTTGAAATACATAATTTATTGTATTTACACTATCAGTTTTACTACTTGCTTTCATACAAGATAAAAGCTTATTGTGAGTCACACTATTTTAATTGCTTGTGCTATGTGACTTACGGAATAAAAGCTTTGTTTTTGAAAATCGTCTGTGCAACAAAGAAATGAGAATGATGTGGGGAAAAGAAAATAGCTTACTATAAAAAAGAAAGAGGGGGAAACATGTATGAAATCAGCTCGAATATTACATGCATTACGAACAGATTTAGCGTTAAGACAACTGAAAGGGATTCACTTTATAATCATGTCAGTCTTTTTATGGAGCACGTTAATTGTTATACAGGCAACTGACCTCCATATCTTAATGAAGAATTTATTGACATTTTGCGCAACCGGCATGATATTACCTGGTGCATATTATATTTCAAAACTGTTACGCATTGATTTTTCGACTAAAGATAATCCCCTTTCAAAGCTCGGTTTACTTTTCACATTAAATCAGTTACTTTATTTACTCATTGCGATGTGGATTTACCCTACTTTGCCAGAGTATATGCTTATGGTGATCGCCATTATATTCGGGGCACATCTACTACCTTTTGGCTGGCTCTATCATTCTAAAAGTTACACGGCATTTGCTATTATCATCTCGTTTCTCGCTCTGATTATTGGGCTAAATTTCAGCCCATTAGTGCTTGCTATTGCGATGCTTCTACTAGAAATTATTTTTGTTTATTGTTTATATCGAGAGATCAAACGAATTTCACTGAAATCCTAAGCTGTAATCTAAAAAGCACCTAATAGACCTATCCCGTCTATTAGGTGCTTCTTTTTCTTTAGCTTTATATCCTCTCTAAATAACGCTTTATGCTCCACTCAGCATTGTTGTCAAAACAATCAATTATTCTTTTTCAGTGCCCTGCATTAATTGTTCAAAACGCTTCATTTTAGGATCTACTTTAGGCGTATAGTCGAATGGATTTTTTTCTTTGCCAAACTCTACGTTTGCATTCAATTGAACCCCTATTTTCGAACTAGCTGTAGCTAATGGATCATTCATAATATTTTCTCGTTTACCATCAGCATGTGGTGTTGCTTCTACATGCTGATTTTCACTTTTGCGCGGCATTCCAATCAGCTCCTTTGAAGTTAATATGACTTCAAAGCATATGCTTTATGCGTGCACGCGATTTTTCAAATATTATTAGAAAGATACGGCTTCTTATTTTGCTTATTCATTTTTCCGCCAATTTTTTGGATTTAAATATTTTTTATATTTTGTGATCACTTCTTTACCAACAAATATAGCACCTATCCAGAAAAATACCTCTGCTAAGACAACGGCTCCTGTGACAGCAGCAGCTTTCATACCAAGTGAAAATGGCAAAAACGGGATCACGACAAGTGAAATCCAAAGTAAGCAAGCAATAATAATAAATACCCACCCTACTTTATACAAAACTTTATTTTTCAATGTAAATCCTCCTGAATCTAATTTAGCAACGTTCACTAAATTAGATTGTACAACATAACTTTTTAGAGAAGTAAAAATTTCTTTTTCTTACTCATTATTTGCTTTTTGTTCTTAAAATTCGGGGATACCTACATCAAAGGATACTTTTTAACGTTGTTTCAAAAATTCGAAATCATTTAGGAATGTCACGATTCTCCACTTGAACTAAGGATATTTCGTTCAATGAATAAAAAAACGAATTCCACGTTAGGAATCCGTTTTTTGATTATATGGCTATATATCGTTTTCCGTTTATAAAACCGTGTTTTTCGTATCCTGCCATACAGGCGGTCTTTTTTCAAAAAAGGCTCTAATCCCCTCTTGGGCATCAGGATGTTTGCTGTTAAGCGCAATCACTTCTGTCGCATAATTAAGTGCTTGGAAATCTTCCATATTAATTTGTTGGTAAAATTGTCGTTTCCCTAATTCAATAATATTTAAGCTTTGTTTTGTGACTTGCTTCGCTAATTTCTCTGTTTCTTCATCTAACAGCTCAGCAGGTACGACTTTATTCACTAAGCCATACTGTAACCCTTCCTCTGCAGACATAAAGTTCCCAGTGAATAATAACTCTACCGCCTTTTTTCGTCCAATATTTCTACTTAAAAATACGGCGGGTGTACTGCAAAACAAACCGCTATTAATGCCCGGCGTCGCAAATTTCGCCTCATCACTAGCAATCGCCATATCACTCGCTGCAACTAATTGTGCTCCCGCTGCAACAGCCGCTTTTCGTACTTTTGAAATGACAAGTTGCGGAATGTCTCTCATTGTCCGCATTAAAATTTGGCACGTTTGGAATAATTGTAACACTTCATTTTCCGTTTTAGACTCGATTTCTCTTAAACTATGTCCCGCGCAAAATACTTTTTCTGATCCCTCTATGACAACTACCTTGACTTCTCTTTCAGCGCCAATTTTTTTTAATAGCGTATCTAATTCCTGCAGTAGTTGCATTGTTAGCGTATTAAATTCCATTGGGTTTTCTAATGTCACATAAGCAATGTCCTCTGTTTGTCTAAAAGATAAAAATTCCATCTCTCCACTCCTTATCAATTCTATCATTATAAAGTATATTTTGAATGTTCAGTCAATAAAGGTCAAGAAAAAATATCCATTTTTATATAATTTAACTAGAATCATTCAAAAAACTACTATAAATAATAGAGTCACTTGATTGGTATACAAATTTCACAAGTATGGTTATTAACAAGTTCCACTGTATACCGCTCCAAGATAGGTCTTGTTTCATCTAATGTAAATCCTTCGTTTTCTAATTGTAGAAACACTTCACCCCAAGCCCTTTGAACAGCTTCTACTGTATGAGTTACTTTAAAAACAGCGTACCTTCCTCCACGAATGTTGCCCAATTTTACCCCATCAGCATTTACACGATAATCATCAGGAACGACTAAACACGCATCGTATCGACAATTTTCTGGCGCTACAAATGCTGGATTGTCTTGGGCAATGCCGAGGAGAATAGATTGATCAGTAAATAAGTGATTAGCTTTCACCCAACATTTAAATTTCTCCATGAGTTGTACATTTACATTTGTCGTGCCGTAGGGACCCGTCTGTCTCATGTACGCAATTGTACAAGACGGTATGTTTTCAATTTTAGCATCCATATTTTTTCCCTTTCGTTTAATAGTACATCGATGTCTGAAATCATCATATAGCCCTTTAAAATGAAAAACAACTTAATTTTTAAAATAGTCAAACTACCATGTAATTGTTCCAGCATCACGATTGACTTTAAAAATCAGCTTGCATTTTAGCTAAAAAATAAATATTTGGCTCGGGCTGGAGCGTTTTGACCGGATACGGCAGCGTTTTGCTCGTACCGGGGGTTTTGACCGCATGCAGCGACTTTTGACTCAGATATCGCAGCTTTTTAATCGTTCAATGTCCACAGTTTTAAGATGATTTATCTAGTTGCCTATTTGAATCTGCATATTTTCCATCACACTATTAACCTACACACTTGCCTGTAAAACTTAAGAAAGCTACATGAGATATTTAAAGAAGAAAAACCCCAATACACACTTTTTAAAGTGTATATTGAGGTTTAGTGCACAATGAATTGTAAGCAAAGTTCAAGAAGTAACCTTCCTTAAAAGGAATACAATCTACCATTACTGCTGTTTATTTTCATTTTGATTACGATTGAGATTGAAGTCCACTTCCTGAGCGAACTCTTCTCTGTTTGTACGCTCTCTGTTAGCATTTTGATTTTGGTTTTGTTGTTTTTTGCCATCTTGCGTTTTATTGTTTTTATGTTTATTACTACCCATTTTCCTCTCACCTCCACCATTAGTGTGAGTGATAGGTGAGATTTTATCCGTATATATTACAATGAGTAAAATTTACCTGACTAACTAAAAAAGTACGGTTATGTGTAACATTTTTATTTAGTTGCAATGAATTCCTTCGTTAATATAGTACACAAATCTAAAATCGTGTGCACAAGTAATGCCCACCAAATCCGATTGGCGGGCATTTCCTATCATTTACAGTATGCTTAAGCTTGTTTCCTTTATATCTGTAATAAGCATATGGCCTGGTGCATGCGTAATCATAATAGCAGGTTTACTTTCCATCGCAACGGCTTGAGGTGTTACGCCACAAGCCCAAAATACTGGAACTTCCCCTGGCTTAATGGACACGGCATCACCGAAATCGGGCTTTGAAATGTCTGAAATGCCAATTTGTTCTGGATTGCCAATATGAATTGGTGCACCATGTACATTTGGAAAACGTGAAGTAATTTGGATGGCACGAATTGCATCCTCTGGTGTCATCGGACGCATACTGACAACAGTTGGTCCTTCAAACATACCAGCCTTTTCACACGGGATATTTGTTTTATACATTGGCACATTACAATTTTCTTGAATATGTCTAATTGGAATACCTGCTTCAAGAAGCGGTGTTTCAAATGTAAAGCTACAGCCTATTAAAAATCCGACCATATCTTCTTCCCAATAATCGGTAATATCTACTACTTCCTCCGTAAAAATACCATCACGATAAATACGGTACTTCGGGATGTCCTTGCGAATATCTGCATTTTTCGCAATTTTAGCAGGTATAAATGATCCAGGCTCTGTCACATCTAATAGTGGGCATGGCTTTGGATTTCGCTGACAAAATAGTAGAAAATCAAAGGCATGCTCCTTCTTTAAAATGACTAAATTTGCTTGTGTAAATCCGATGGACATGCCAGAAGTCGGTCCCGTTATTTCTTGATTTCGAATTAGTTTACGGATTTCTTTTGGCTCTAAAGTACTAAATGTAGTCATCGTCTATTCACTCCTTGTAAATGAACCATCCATGATCAAGAAGCTCATGGATGGTTACTAGATTAACTAAAAACTTTCGGAATTTGTTCAATTAGTGTGATAATGCTTAAATACCCCATCAGAACAACTACAATGGCACCTGTTACCGTTAACCAAAGTGGATGCTTATACGTACCAACAATGTCTTTTTTGTATGCTGCAATTAATATAATACTTAGTGATAACGGTAAAATTAGTGCATTTAATGCTCCTACCAAAATCAACACATTTACAGGCTTACCGATGAAGGCAAAAGTTGCTGTTGAAACGATGATAAATGCGATAATCACCCAATTATGATATTTCTCGATTTTCGGGTGGAATGAACGAATAAATGAAACAGATGTATAAGCCGCACCTACAACAGAAGTGATTGCTGCAGCCCACATAATCATACCAAACATACGATAACCAATATTACCCGCAGCAAGTTGGAACACAGATGCAGGTGGATTATCAGGATCGATTGCTAAACCTTTTGACACAACACCAAGAACCGCTAAAAATAAGGCAATACGCATAATACCTGTAATTAAAATCCCTGTTACAGAACTTTTTGTTACTTCAGGTAAAGATTCTTGTCCTTTAATACCCGCATCTAAAAGACGGTGACCACCAGCAAATGTAATGTAACCGCCCACTGATCCACCAACTAAAGTAACAATGGCAAACCAGCTAATTTCTTTAGGCATAACCGTGCTCACAATTGCCTCTCCTACAGGTGGTGAAGTACTAAAAGCAACATAGAGCATTAGTAAAATCATGATACCGCCAGCAATTTGAGCAACCTTATCCATTGCCTTCCCTGCTTCTTTATAGATAAATATAAAAATAGCAAACAGTGCACTTACAACCGCACCCGTAATCGGATCTACGCCCATCATGGCATTTAACCCTAAACCTGCCCCAGCAACGTTTCCAATATTAAATGCTAAACCACCCATAACAATCATAATCGCAAGGATTACGCCTAATCCAGGCAATATCTTATTGGCAATCTCTTGCCCGCGCAAACCTGAAACAGCAATAATTCGCCAAACGTTCACCTGCGCGACAATATCTAAAATTAATGAAATTAAAATAACAAATCCAAAGCTAGCTGCTAATTGCTGTGTAAATACCGTTGTTTGTGTTAAAAACCCAGGCCCGATAGACGAGGTAGCCATTAAAAAGGCTGCACCGAGTAACACACTTTTACTTGCTGTTTTCTTAACAAATTTACTTTTATTTTTTTGCTCGATTCCTTCTGTAATCGTTTCCATTTTATTTGCTCCCATGTAATTACCCCTCCTTGATAGCACGTATTGTGATTTGATTTTCTGTTAATTTTTCATCGATATATTTTGCAAATTCAACCGCATGCTCTCCATCCCCGTGAATACAAATTGTATTTGCTTGTAATGGGATGTCGATTTGCTGCTGTGACAGTACCATGCCTTCTTTCACCATTCTCACAACTTGATTTACAGCTTGTTCCGTATCCGTAATCAATGCATCTGGTTGTTTACGAGATGTTAAAGAACCATCTTGTTGATAGGTACGATCTGCAAACACTTCATGCGCTGTTTGAAGCCCTATTTTTTCCCCAGCTTTTGTTAATTCACTACCTGAGAGACCGAATAACACAAGTGAAGGTGAAATATCATAAATGGCTTGTGCGATAGCCTCCGCAATGGCTGGATTTTTAGCAGCCATATTATACAGTGCGCCGTGTGGCTTCACATGTTGCATCGTTTCATTGTAGATAGTTAAAAAACCTTGCAATGCCCCAACCTGATAAATGACCATATCGTATGCTTCTTGAGGTGTGATATTCATCTCGCGTCTACCAAAGCCATTTAAATCTGGTAACCCCGGGTGTGCTCCAATTTTCACACCATTCGCAATCGCTAGCTTAACAGTTTCTCGCATGACCGTTGGATCTCCACCATGAAAACCACAAGCAATATTTGCTGATGTTACATACTTTAAGATTTCCTCTTGCTCTCCTAGTCGATAACGACCAAAACTTTCCCCTAAGTCACAGTTTAAATCAACTCGAAACATCTTCTTCCCCACTTTCTTTCTACAAAAGTTCTAAATATGAATGCGTTTACAAATTTTAGTACCGCTATTCGGAACTTTAGTTTTGAAATTTAAAAAAATATTATCACACTTTTTTTTTGGAGAAAAGCATAATTTTTAAATTTTTTAGAAATAACACATTTTTTTTATTTTTATTAAAATTCAACTTGTTTTTGTTTGTCGTTAAAATATAATATTAATAATCCGTTATTTAAAACTTATATACCGAATTTTGAAACTATAGGAGATGGTTTTCATGCTAAATGTAAAAGAGCGTGTACAAATAAGACCTTTGAGCGATTCTGCACTTGTTATTCAAGTAGGTGAAGGAATCAATGAAGCGACTCACAATAAAGTTAAAAATATATTGAATTTATTAGAGAGAAATCCATTTGAAGGATTTATCGAGGCTGTGCCTGCCTATAATAGTGTGACAGTTTACTACAATCCGACTGATGTATACTTTTCACATTTAGAAAAAGGAGTCAAAATGCCTTACGAAATTGTGAAAACAAATATTCTTTCGTTAATGAATCAATCTCACGTCATGGAAACAACAAAAGAACGTGTTGTAAAAATACCTGTAGTATATGGTGGCGAAATGGGGCCAGATTTAGAATTTGTAGCTAATTATCATGGCTTAACACCTGAAGAAGTTATCAAAATTCATTCTTCTGTACAATATCTTGTTTATATGATTGGCTTTGCTCCAGGTTTTCCTTTTATGGGCGGGATGGACAAACAAATTGCAACACCACGTAAAGAAACACCACGTTTAGCTATCGCGCCAGGATCTGTTGGCATTGCAGGAAATCAAACAGGAATTTACCCATTAGAAACGCCAGGTGGATGGCAAATTATCGGACGAACTCCTAGTCGTTTGTTTTTACCTGAACAATCGCCTCCAACACTATTACAACCAGGGGATCGAATTCAATTTGTCCCAATATCAATGGCACAATATACAAGAGATTGGGAGATGGGAGCATGGGAATAAAAGTATTGCAGCCAGGTATGTTGGCAACGATTCAAGACTTAGGCAGATACGGCCTACAGAAGTTTGGTGTGATCGTAGGAGGCGCAATGGATGCGATGTCTTTACGCATCGCGAATCTACTCGTTGAAAATTCGGAGGGAGAAGGTGCGCTAGAGGTAACACTTTACGGCACTACTCTATTATTTGAAAGTGATGAACTGATTGCCATTACAGGTGGCAATTTGCAACCTACAATCGACGGAAAAAATGCACCAATGTGGCGACCACTTTTCATTCGAAAAGGATCTATTTTGAAATTCAATGCTGCGATTAGTGGTAGCCGCGCTTACGTATCGTTTAGCGGTGGCATCCAAGTACCCAACGTAATGGGCAGTAAAAGCACTTATATTCGTGCTGGCATTGGTGGGTTCCAAGGTAGAAAATTGCAAAAAAATGATGTGTTTGAATGCGGTAAACGAACAACGTTAGGAGAAGAACTATTTAACCAATTATCAAAAGATTCAGCCTACCTATCATGGTCAGTTGATTACACGCACTTCGTTACATTCGAAAAAACGCAAACGATCCGCATCATTCAAGGCTCTGAATACGAGCATTTCGACGAGGGTCGTTTAAAAAAATTCTTTTCCACTCCTTACACAATTACAACCCATGCAGATCGAATGGGCTACCGATTGGAAGGAGAGACCATTTCATTAAAAGAGAAGTTTGAATTATTATCTGAAGGGGTGACCTTTGGAACAATTCAAGTCCCTTCTAGTGGGCAACCGATTATTTTAATGGCAGATCGTCAAACGACTGGTGGATATCCGAAAATCGGACAAGTCATTTCTGCCGATTTACCATCATTAGCACAAATGCAAGCAAATGGTCGTATAAACTTTAAAGAAGTTACGCTAGAAGAAGCGCAGTGGGCAGTCATTCATCGCGAAAAAAAATTAAAAGAACTAGCATTTGGCCTCCGCTTAAAAAGGAAATAGCTAGTGTATGTAAAAAGAGGCGCTCTCCTCACAAGAGACGCCTCTTTTTTAAAACGTTTCATATCCTAATTGTTTAGAAATCTCTACCGTAGCCTTTTTCAGTTTCTCAACAAAAACCCCAACATTTTCTCCTTGATAATTGGTTTCTAGTCCTGCGATACTCATCGATGCAACCACTTCTCCTTTATGATCGTAAATTGGTGCTGCAATAGCGGACGTATAATTTTCCAATTCGGAATGGCTAATCGTATAGCCAACCTCTCTTGCTTGTGCAATTGTTTCATAAAGTTTTTCTTTATCCGTAATCGTCCCCATCGCAAATGATGTCAGTTCGATTGATTCAAGATATTCCTTGATTTCATCATCTGGTAAAAAGGATAATACCGCACGAGGACACGCCCCTGCATACAGAGGGCTTTTTCGACCAATGGCTGTATACAGTCGCACTTTTTGCTTCGTATCGACTTTCTCAATATATACCGCATCGTTACCATCACGAACAGTTAAATTAATCGCTTCTTTTACGTCATTATGTAACGCATTCATAATGGGCTCTGCAATTTTTCGAATATCCAGGCGCATGGATACGAGATGTCCAAATTTAAGGAAGAGAATGCCTAACCGATATTTTGCATCAATCCCCTTTTCTAAAAATTCCATTTCCTCCAATGATTTCAACATGCGAAAAACAGAGGTTTTAGGGATTCCTGATAACTCAATGATTTCTTGAAATGACAGTTCAGTATGATCGATAAATAGATTTAATATATCCATGGAACGGACAACCGTTTTATTTTTATTTGTCAATTCAGGTTTCTCTTCCTTTCGTTACAAGCTTTAAGCTAATCATTCTGGATCTTTTTTAAATATTAATTCAAGGGTGTTGATTTACCTTTTATTGTTAATTTAATCGCGTGAAACGTTGATTTCCGCTCCATTCGGCTCGCTTTCCACGGGCATGGCTTCAGCCTCCTCGTCGCTCGTACCTCGGTGCTCCTGTCGCTGCGCTTTCGTCGCAAATAAATTTCCTGCGGGGTCTTCAGGCCAACACGACGTTGGTCACGAAGGCGTTGTCACAGGACGTGACGGTTTTAGCCTTCGTTCCTTTATTGCTTTTCCCGTAGGAAGCTTTGCTCTGTAGCGAAAGGCGCATGCCGTCAGCTACACCTCGCCGATTCCGCTTCAATCAACTGGCAAGTCATTTTTAATTACGTTTTTGCTAAAGAAACACGCTTCTATACAGGAAATATTTTGATAATCAACACAACTAATATTAATTTACACTTTCATAACAATTGTTTTATGCACATTTTAAGTGCTTGTAGAAGTCCCTTGTATGTCTTTTCAATTTCTAATTATACCTAACTTCTTACTGTATTTGTATCCCTTGTAAGCGAGATTAAAATGGAAATTAAAAAAGAGTAGAGAATTGTTGGGTTGCTTCCATGTGCTCTACCCTTGCTTGTGATTTTACTTTGTTTACTTTATTAATAGGCTAGTTAAAAAATACAGATATTCGTTTTTTATCCTACTCTCTGCCGCTTTTCTTTGAATAAAAAAGGAACCCTCTACAAAATAAATTTTAAAATCTATGAAACTTCTTTCTATTCTATTCGTATAATAATCATTCGGTTTAAATGGAGAGCACTTAAAAGGAGAAATGAAAATTTTGGACCATTGAATGAAGAAGTTACTTTTTGTTATTTATTTTATTACGATTGCGGATGCCTATTACTCCACATTGTTTGTTGAGCCAAAAACACCTCCGCAATATCAAACTGCTCAAGTATCTGTTCAGTCTACAATGACACAAGCTCAGCTGCGGTAGCAAAAATAACAAAAAGAAATGCATGACAGAAACGATGAAAGAAAAAGTAAAGGTGATTTATTCACAGTTCCAAGTAACAACCTCTTTACCATTTGTAAAAGGCTATACATGTGAAAAACGATTATTTTTAAGGAATATTTGCAGCCAATTGCTCTTACACAGCCATCTTCCAGATCCACTGGTTGATGGCTGTTTTATTTTAAATAAAATAAGGACAGATTCGTTAACTCAATAGGTAGATCATGTAAATCATTCATCCATTTTTCAGTTAATGAACAGATGGACCCCTAACTAAAGTAACAATTTTCAAAATATTTTTAAAATTTAGGTAAAATTAGTGGTTTTTACTCCACCTCTGTTATATAATACATTATAATAAAAATAATTGTTATATATCAAAAAAGGGGGACTTAAAATGATTTCAGAAAAAGAGCGTCAAAATATGGTTCAGTTTTTAATGATGTATTTCGGATCAGATCCAAATCATTTAAATTATTTGACTGATTGCATGTTAGAGAAAACTTACGAATTCGCTTACACTCGAACGTTAATGGAATGTGATTTCTAGAAAGCATTCTAACTAGCAATCTCAAAAAAAAAAAAAAACAGGAGGGTGTCCCAAGTCATTTGTCATGACTTAGGACACCCTTCTTCAATGTTTACACCGCAATCGGTGCTTTGATTGGTGGATGTGGATTGTAGCCTTCTAATGTAATATCCTCAGCTGTCATATCGAAAATTGACTTGTCCGCTAAATGTAGCTGTGGTAGCTCACGTGGATCACGGCTTAATTGCTCATATACTTGGTCAAAGTGATTTTTGTAAATATGTGCATCCCCTAATGTGTGCACAAACTCACCCACATCTAAACCACATTCTTTGGCAATTAAATGTGTAAGTAATGCATATGACGCGATATTAAACGGAACACCTAAGAAAACGTCGCCACTCCGTTGATACAGCTGACAAGAAAGCTTGCCGTCTGCTACGTAAAATTGGAAGAATGAATGACAAGGGGGCAGAGCCATCGAGTCTACTTCTGCTGGGTTCCATGCGGATACGATTAAGCGGCGAGAATCAGGATTTTTCTTAATTTGCTCGATTACATTGGCAATTTGGTCAATGGATTCGCCATTTGGAGCTGGCCAGCTACGCCATTGTTTACCATATACGGGACCTAAATCACCGTACTTTTGCGCAAAATTATCGTCTGCTAAAATTTTTTCATTAAAGATGTTCATTTGCTCATCGACTACTTTGGCAAATGCCTCATCTTTCGCCGCGCGTAATCCGAAATCTGTCATATCTGGTCCGTTATAATCATCCGATTTCACCCATTTATCAAACGCCCACTCGTTCCAAATATAATTTTTGTCTTGAATGAGTGTTCGCACATTTGTGTCACCTTTTAAAAACCATAAAAGCTCCGTCTTAATTAACTTAAAATAAGTGCGTTTCGTTGTTAATAACGGAAACCCTTCTTGTAAATTAAAGCGCATTTGATAGCCAAAAATGCTCTTCGTTCCTGTTCCTGTTCGGTCTTCCTTCTCAAATCCATGCTGCAAAATGTGCTCACATAGCGCTAAATATTGTTGCATTGCTAGACTTCCCTTCGTACTCAGTTATCTTATCCATTATATATGTTAACAGTTTCCGTTGTATATTTTCAGATAGTTTTGAAGTTAACTCTTTCTTTTTCCGATGAAAACTTCAATATTTTTTGTGTAATGGCTTATTTCAGCACGATCATTTCACTATCTGCTTGTGCTACGAGTGAAAATTCATCCCCTACCACCAATGTGCTATTTTCTGCTGAACAATAGAGCATGATCTCGGTCGATGATACAATTATTCAAATCCCTTCTAAACGTTTAAATTCTTCATTTTGTATTGCTATTCACATAAACTATTGAATAGATCATTCTTTAGGCAACGTATAATTCTTATTTATCTAAAGAATATAATTCAATTGCTTCTTCTGCAGTAGTAGGTTTGTCGAACAAAATATATCGACTATAAACCTCCTTTAAATTTAGAGATTCACTTAAATCGTCCACTAATTCAAAAACATCTAAAATCTTTACTAGTTCTACAGTGTTGATTCCACCATCAGCATTTTCGTATGAATCTGGTTGAAAATGTTGATTTACTACATCGCAAACCGCTTCCTTGCTCTTGCCATTTAACAGAAAAATTCTTTCTTCAAATATCTTCCCCGTGTTTTTTGAAGATGTTGCTGTTGATTCAAATAGTAATTTAACAGAGAAATATTTATCCAATAAAATCCCCCCTGCAAATAAACTATCACTCTAGCGATAACTTTACTAGCCATAAGATCTTGTTCATTCTTACGAAGGAATTCCTTGCAAATTGCTCCTTTTCTATTTTTAGAAATAGATTGATTTACAGTTTTCAGCATTAAGGTATGAATCAACACAATCATATAACTATGATCTAAATAGGCGCCAACAGCTCTATAAAGCACATCTCCATCAAAATAGGCTGAGAAGACGTGCTTTCTTATGTGGATATCCATTTTCCAACTGCAAATACAGCATCCCTAAAAGATAAATCTTCACTACATGTACATTTTATGCTCAAATGCATTACGTCCCTTTTCCTTTACACTGTATAATGCTGTATCTGCTTGCTCGATACAGAGTAAAATATCATTTACTGTCGCAACTTTTTGTGTATGTGCCCCTATACTGACTGTAATCAGACGATCCACCTTTGACGTTTTATGTTCAATTTGTAGCAAATGTATTGCCCGAATGATTTCTTCGCAAATTTCACGAACCTTATCCTCCTGCTGTTCAACAAATAACAGGGTAAATTCCTCTCCTCCCCACCGCGCAGCAAAAACGTTGTATTTCGTCGCAATGTCCTTCAGTACATGACCAATTTTACGTAATACTTCATCTCCACTAGTATGACCATACGTATCGTTATAAAGTTTAAAATAGTCAATATCTAAGACGATTGCTGATAGTAAACAAGGGGTATCTAATATTTGGGCTTCAAGCTGTTCCATATATTCATTAATCGCGCGGCGGTTATACAGATTTGTGAGTGGATCGAGCGAGGCTTGAAGAGCTAATTTTTCATTTACTTCGCTAAGCTCTTGCGACAATTTCCGTGTCATATCAATTTCACTTTTCAGTCTTGCTTGCATTTTGTTCATATGATGAAAGGAAAAATAAAAAGCGCGAGACAGTAAGTACGTAATAGGAAATAATATTGCCAAATAGAGTATTTGCCCATAAAATTGTGGTGAGTTTCCTTGTATGACATATAACCCTGCTACTAATACACCACTAGTAATTATAATTGTAGGAAGTATTTGTTTATTCGTTAATACAAAGTACGAACAACAAATTAACATAATTAACGTATACATCATGAGCTGATTGTTGTCGGGCTGACTTGTCAGTGCGATCATGACCCCTAAACTTGTTAAGAGCCCAATATATAACGCAATATATAAATCTAGTTTTCGGTAATTTTCTTCTGTTACATGTACCCGTTTTATTTGTATATAATAGTGACAAATCAGATTGAACCCTAGTAACAATAAATACCCCCATACATTACTTAGCACCTCATTAGATACTTGTTCTTTGGCGAAAATAACCATGACTGTTTCGACTAATAAAATGAATAATACAATGCCAGTCATTACTTTACTAACCAATGCTATTTTTCTGAAATTGTGTTGAATTTTTGCTTTGTGTATATAAAACGATAGAGAATCAGATATCATTTTATCACTCACCTCTGAATTCGAACTGATAAACAAAAAAATTTACACAGCATTAGTCTTTTTTACCCACAATTATTCACTTTTCAACTTCCGTTTAAAAAGGTCTTTATACCTTATTTTATGTTACGGAAAAGGTTTTATTACTCAGTTCTTCTATTTATCGTTATTTTACAAAAGGGGGTGTCCAGAAAGTAAAAACTTTCTGGACACCCCTTCACTTCTTAATATTTATCCATTAAGAAATATTGCTCCTGCGGTGGTCACATCAAAATGTCACCATCCTCGTCGCAAAGGGGACGTCTCAAAATGTCTTTTCAGACGTCCCCTTTTATGCTTATTTAAATAACACGTACTTTTGTAGCTCTTAGCTCGACCAACATAAACAGTACAATACAAGTGACGACAAATACTACCCATTTGGTCATATCTAAAATTTCCACTGCAATCGTTCCTTGTGTAAGATCATGTAAATAAAATACATTTAACATACCGTGTAAAATGGCTGCTGGTATAACTGAATCTCCTTTTTCTCTTATGTATGTAAGAATGATCGAGATTGTAAATAATAATAACAAATAGATGACAATGCCCATGAACTGATGCGTATAAGACTGATAAAAAAAGGCGATTGGTAAATGCCAAATGGACCATATGCTCGCTATCATCAAAGCTGTTTTTATAAAGCTATACTTTCGACGTAAGTACTCATAGTAATTCCCGCGCCAAACAATTTCCTCTAAAAGCGCAGACAATGTACTAATCGTGATTCCAATGAGTAGTAAAGACATCAACTCATGATATGTCGTAAATAAAAAGTATTCCCCATATAGAAAGTAAAAATATAGTTGCAAGCCTACCCCCAAGAAAATCGGTAATAGGATAGCTAGCACTGTCGGATAAAATGTTGGCTTTCGAATTGCAAAGGTGTATTCTACCTTCCTTTTCTTTATGACGGCTTGATATAGTAAGACAACGAGTAAAGGAATCGCCATCATGATCCCTATATAATTGCGTGCATCGTCTAGCTGTAATAATAAAATATGAACAACTATTGTGATTGCATAAATCCAAATCGTAGTCGTAAAAATGATTGAGTCCTTCATAGAAACACCCCCTTACCTACCAAAATATCTATGTACTGTTTAAAAATTATAAACCTTATGCACTATATTTTACATGAAATAACAAAAAACGACACTACTATTTTTAGTGTCGTTTCGTTTAATCTATTAATTGCTTATTAATTCGGCATTGGAAAGTGGCCAATATACGAATCTTACTTCCCCAATGACTGTATCCATCGGAACAAATCCCACAGCTGGTACTCGACTATCTACACTTACACGACGATTATCACCTAATACAAACAAATGCCCTTCTGGTACAGTCGTCTCTTGTAAATAGTCCTCTAACATAAAATCTTCCGTCAATGTACCAGGATCCTTTAATTCCGCTTTATAGTTATCTAAATACGGTTCATCGTATTTTTCACCATTCACATATAGCACATCGTCTATGTACTGAATGTGATCGCCAGGTAAACCGATTACTCGCTTCACATAGTTTTCCTCTTCTGTTGCTTTAAATACAATGACATCAAAGCGCTCGAAATGTGTTAGTTTAGGCGTGATTTTATCGACCCCCAACATTTCCCCATCTTCCAACGTTGGCATCATTGACGCACCTTGTACAACAATCGGTGTAAAAATAAAATACCGTACCCCTACAGCTAATACAAATGCGATGCCAATTGTTTTGACCCAATCCAACCAATTATCTTGCTTTTCTTCCACGCTTAACCCCTCCCCAAATATACATATTTTCTTATTTAAACGAACATTACGAATAAAAGTTGCATTTTTATTTTTTATCCAAATAAAGGTATCCCTAAAATTCGTTACCGCAACTAGTATTTGACACCTGTTTCCACTTACCATAAACGATACAAAACAAAGACAGACGGTTTTTGATGTATTTGGTACACTATCAATATTGCTTTATATTAATCTATCAGGAGTGTACATATGAAAAAGAAATTACTCATCTTTTTAACCATTTTTGTCATCTTAATAGGCGTTGCGTATTTTGCTGTTGGTAATTATTTTTATAATTATGCATTAAGCGCAACTGATGAAAAAGAGTTTATGGAGGACAACCCACATTTAGCGGATAGTACTGCCATTGATCCGATCATTGAACAACAAGCATCTGATTTAGACGATCAATTCGAGGCAGAGTATCCGCCGTCCTCTTTATGGATTGAATCAAACGATGAATGGCAGTTGAAATTACATGCGGATCTGTATGAAAACAGGGAGCAAAGTGACAAATGGGTCCTGATTGCGCATGGTTATACGAGTCGAGCGGATAATATGACACGCTGGATTCGCTCATTTTACGAAAACGGCTATCATGTATTAGCCCCAGATCTTCGTGGACACGGTGATAGTGAAGGTGAATATATCGGCATGGGCTGGCATGATCGCTTAGATCTTCTACAATGGATTGATGAAATACGTAACATCAATCCAAATGCCGAAATTGTATTATTTGGCGTTTCCATGGGCGCTGCAACAGTCATGATGGCCTCAGGTGAAGACCTTCCTTCAAATGTAAAAGTCATCGTCGAGGATTGTGGTTATAGTTCCGTAAGCGATGTGTTTATTTATCAACTTGATGACTTGTTTGGTCTACCCGAATTTCCAGTCCTGCATGCAGCAAATACAGTTTCGAATATCCGCGCTGGCTATGATATTTACGAAGCATCCGCCGTCAAACAAGTCGCTAAAAGCAAAACACCGATGCTCTTTATCCACGGTGACGGCGACACATTTGTACCGTATGAAATGTTAGATGACGTCTACAATGCCGCACAAGTAGAAAAAGAAAAGCTTATTATTCCAAACGCTGCCCATGGTGATGCTGTAAAAGTAGATCCCGATACGTATTGGGAAACAGTTTGGCGCTTTGTTGGGAAATATATAGACTAATAGAAAAGGTGAATTGGTTATGTTGCCAAATCACCTTTTTCATTGTAATCATTGTTTTATTAATAAAAGCTTAATACGTCCTCTTTCTCTTCTCAAAGCAGAGTAATATAACATTTCAAAGCTTTACTTTTTTATACCAACCTCTTCAGCGATGTAGTTTTGTTCCAGTAACCCCCTCCTAAATCATAGCGTGTAGCAAAGTTGTCTTCAAATGTATAGTAGTGGAAGTGATAGTAGTAGACTTTATCTAACAGATTTTCTACTTGCACATAGAAATGAATAATATTTGTGTTTGTTATATTGTTTTTTATGTGAAAAACCTTTTCTGAGTAATTGCTACTTCGTTTTTCTATAATTGTAAACGAGCGTATCGTGTCAATATCTAGCCGTTCTAACATAAAATCAATTGCTTCTTGTAGTTTTGGTAAGAGACGTGACTCACAGAAAACATGGCCTATTCCATCTCCTTGAGTACCAAATCTCCCTAAAAATAATCCTTTGATTTTGAAAAATTTTTGTAACTTTACTGTCCTCATATTCAGCAACATTTGGCGTTTAGTAGTTTTTAATTGCTTATTTCCTTCTACTTTAACACTTGATTTTATTCCCATCTTTCTATGCACCTCACTTCACATATCTTTTACTCTAACTATAATCAACAAAGGTTAAAATTAGGTTAAACTTACTTGCCATTAATAACACAATTCCATCCAAATAAAAAACGCTACTCACATGTTAGTAGCGTAAATGGGAGATTCACTTAAAACCTTGTTACGACAATCACTTCGGCGATGTGTTTTGCTCCTGAGTACTATTTGATTCATAATGAATGATTTTACAATATATCCCATAATGCAAAATTTTACACTTATTGGATTTTTTCTATATGTAATTGTGTATATGTTAGTATAGTGAACTACCCACCACTTAGATGAAGCTTGAAGAGGAAGGCTTCTTTCTAGAAAATGTTAAAATGAGGTACCTTGTAAACTAAAAATAGCCCTCCACATATTTAGTGGAAGGCTTTAACTTTTAAGCTGTTTCTTTCTTTCGGTGTAAAATCTCGATGGCGTCATATCCATACTGTGCTTTTATCTCCTTTAGAATCGCTTCATCTGTCATTGGGATTACATCATTTTTATTAAAAAATAATGCAGCATTCCCCTCAACTTCATACTGATCTACGCGAAATATGAACTCCACTAATACGATACATTTGTCATGCACATTTCCACCCCTTTTCTATTGCTATACAAATAGTTCTATATAGTTACTCCGATTCCTTCTAAATACCCAAACTTTTTGATTGGTATACAAAGGACTTTATGGAGAGGTTTTATTTAGACAAAAGGACTGCGTAACACCGTCTTTTCAAACGCTTGTAATTACTATAGTAAACCATTCTTAGCAATACTTACTGTGAAATTAGCAGAAACACGTATTGCCTGTTGTATTTGTAACATGAAATGATTTTGTAATGCTTGTTACAATACTTAGTACAGGAAAAGAATTATTTGATACAACAATGTAAGTCTTTTAAATCATTGTGATATTACTAATAGTACTGCTCTTTTTACTCTTGTGATACACCAAGTTCTGATACAGAAGCTGTGAAGCGAAGTAAGGATAAACATCCAACTGGAAATACATTTATGATGCATTCTTTTCTCCCTACTAGTTTGTTTACTTTTTCATCAATATTGACTTATATTGATGGTACTTTTATCATACCAACATTAGTACCGAAATGACAAAGGTGGTTTTCCGAAAATCCTCTTCCCCTATTACTACTTTTTCTGTCGGTGTCCGTCATAATTATTGTCGGTGATAACGGAATATAAACAAAAAAGCCCTCATACTACTGTAGACTTTTGCTCGTTCGGGGGGATCGGATATAGCGCCTTTTTGCTCAGATATGGTCAGGTTTTGCTCGTACTGGGTTGTTTTGACCGGATACAGTACCTTTTTGGCTGTTTAATGTCGACATTTTAAGATAATTTATATAGGTTCCTCATAATATTTTTGTACTTTACTGAAATTCACAGTATTAGCGTCAACTTCAATCACTTTTTGATTTTAATCGAAAGTACCCAAAAGCCAACGTAAGCCTCCCGCACGATACTCATTTATCAGGGCATTAAAAAAACTGTAGATAACCTCACCTTAATGAGTTTATCTACAGTCCATGGCTAGCATCTTTACTGGATGTTAGCTTTTTTTGGTTACACCCTTATTTATCTTCTTTATACATATCCATATAAAGTAACTCTAATTTTTTCGACAGTTTCGCAAAAGCTGTTTGCCACGCTTTGCGGGCTGTATCACCGTTTTCTGCTGGAATAGCTTCATATAAGGCATGTACCTCTGCTACCTTTTTTAAATCTGCCTCAGCCTGTGTTAGCTTCGAGTAGTTTTTCACGATGCTCTTTTCAGAAGTACTCAGCTTGTCATAGGCTGCTCGAATGTTCGATACTTCGGCTTGCAAGTCTGCCTTGTATACGCCACCTTGAAGAAGTGAATTGATGGATTCCACAATACTAAATGCCGTCTCATTAGACCCTTGTTGCCCTTGTTCTGCAGCAATAATCTTTTCACGAACAGCTTCACTCACTAAACTCATTTGCTTGGCAGTTAGCTTAGCAAATGCCTTCATGACTGTTGTTGGATTACTAGCAAACGATTTATCATACTGCTTCATAAATGACTCTACTTTTTTCACATCTGCTTCTGCTGTTTTTAAAATGGTAGCATTCTTGACCCGCTTTTTGTCGCTGGAGCTAAGGCTACTATATTGTTCAGAAAGTTGCTTAATGTCTGCTACCGTAGCTGTGTATAGACCATTTACGACAAGTCCATCGATTTTATTTATTAACGTTGAAATGTCTGGTGCATTTTCATCGACAAGACGATTGTCTAATAGGGCTTCAAATTGTGGTTTAGCTAAATGCTGCTGATTTGCTGGCAATTTGGCATACGCCTTTTCTACAGATTCAATTTTTTTCGCTTGCTTTTCAACGTTCATTTCTTCACGCGCAGCCTGTACTTTCTTATGGAAAGATACGACACTCTTCACATCTTTACTAGCAGCCGTTAACAAATGGTAGTTCGTTACATATTTTCGTGCAGTAGATGAAAGGTTTTTATAGGCTGTTGTTGCTGTATTTACTGCTGTTTCTAATTCTGTGAACGAATATTTTGTTATGTCAGCAAACTTTGCGATATTAGCTTTTAGCGTTTCTGCTGCCGCTTTATCAGTTGGCTCTTTCCCATTATTATCAACCGTCACATTTGGTGGATTATTTAATAACTGATCTTCATTATAAACAAGGGATTGCTGTAAACTTGTTAGTTTATTATAAGCATTTAAAGCACTGCTATAGCTCGATTTTAGTTTACTTTCTTTCACACCACTCGTATTGGAAAGTGACATATACGCTTCAATTTGTTTAATGACCTTCTCAGCTGTCTTTAAATCTTTTTGTAACTGGGTCATGCCTTCATAGCCAACAATTTTAGTCGCCGAAGTTTTCGTTAAAGTTTTATACTCTGAGATCATACGGTTCACATTCGTCACATGCATTTGCCATGTTTGTGCTGTCGGATTAATCGGGTATATATCGTCATCAAGATAGCTCGCAATTTCAGTATTTAAATTATTAATTTGATTTTCTTCCGCATTTTCTGCATCAAGCAATTTAGCAATATATTCTGCTGGCACTAGCTGTTGTTGCTTGTATGTTAGTTTTTCATAAGCAGCTCGTATTGATTTTACAACTGTTACTTGTTTGTTTGGTGTATTACTTGTTGATAATTTATCGAAGCTTTTGATAAATTGTTCAATTTTTTTAATATCTTGCATTGCATCTTTTAACGTTTGATCTTGTACAGCAGATTGGTAATTTTTAGATACCTTTTCAATATCCGCCTCAATAACTTCGATTTGCGCTTTTAATGACTCCATGCTATCCGCTTCGTACTGAATTAAGAAATTATCGTATTTTAATAATGCGGTAATTGCTTGATTGATTCTTCTAACTTCTGCAATATCTGCAATATCCGTAGGTGCTTGCAAGATGTCCTTAATACTATTAAATAACGTATCCCCTACATCTAAGCTACGTTGTAATAAATCAAGCTTATCGTATGCCTCTTCGATATCCTTTAAATATTTTGGCTTATCTTTCTCAACAACTTCGCCCGCTTTATTCACTTTGTCATTTAGCGCACTTATAGCCTCTACATCAGCAAGTGCTCGCTTAAGTACATCATAATTTGTGACATTTGCCTTTGCAGTGGCCGATAAAGCTTGATATTGACTATCTAATGCCTTCACTTCAGCTTTAAATGCTTCAAAATCTGTCACATTATATTTAACATCGCTTACACGTAAAGTTTTGATAGAATCAATTAATGTATTCGACGGTTCATTAGATACTGTTAACACATCTGAAAGATCTGACACCACAACGGATGTCCCTGCCTTGGCTGTTACTTTGACAGCAATATTGATCATACCTTTTTCGATTGCATCTTTAGGAATTGTATAAGTAGCATCTGACGCATTATTGATAATTGTGAATACCTCTCCTACTTTATAAAACCACTCATAGCTATATGTAATTTGGCTACTTTGTAAATCAGCCCCGGCATGATCAGTTACTTTCGCTCCTGATACTTTTACTGTTTCTCCTGGCGCTACAAACGTAGAAGCTGAATAGCCTTCAAAAGTGGGTGCCGCAATAGCAAGTGATAATGAACTAACTACACGTAAATCCCCTTTATAAACCGTTTCTGATGTTGATGTCGCTTCAACTGTAATTGTTTTCCCCGCCGCTTCAATTGGCACTTTAAAAGTGGCTTGTGTAGCACCTGAGATTGGTTTTTTCGTTGTTGTACCATCAGCTTCTGATGTTTCAACATAATACCATTGATAGCCATTTATGATCGTACCTGCTGGTAATCCGGTAATGGATGCTGTCAGTGTTTTATTTACAACGGCATCTCCTGTAATCGAAATCGGAGCTAATTCTTCTGCCCCCGCTACTGCTGGTACAATAAATGCTGCTGGGATCGCTGCGACTGTGAAAAGTAATTTTTTATTCAATGTTGTTTCGTCCTCCTCTGTCCATCTATAAAAGTATATCGTTCACATTCCTTGTAACTTTATGTATTTCACATAATCTACATAAAAAGAACTATTTTCCACTGGATTTCATAACAAATTCCCACCTTAGTTTGATTACGCATTTTACAACCTTCCTTATTCACCATTCCTTCTATATTTAAAAGAATTATTTAACGTGCCAGTTAAAGCGATTGCCGCATAATTAGGAAATACACTAGAAATGATTGAGACAACATACGGAAATATACTGAGGAAAATGGAAAATAAAAATTGTCGACACTTTTGACCACCCTATTGAAAATGGGGCTAATCTTTAACAGATAGCCCCTAAACCCTAATATATTAAGATAACCACTTCGGCGGTGTGTTTTTGCTCCAGTATATTTCGCCTAAATCGTAGTGTGTGACGAAAGCATCTTCAAATGTGTGGTAGTGGAAATTATAATAGTAGCCTGCATCCAGTCGGTTTTCCGTCCGTACATGGAAGCGAATAACATCTTCCTTGCTAGCTGTGTTTTTAATGTGAAAGATTTTCTCTGAGTAATTGCCACTCGGTTTTTCTGTAATAGTAAGAGAACGCATTGTATCGTCATCTAGACGTGCCAATGTAAAGTCAATCGCTTCCTCAATTTTCGGAAAGATACGCGTTTCAAATTCATCGCCGATTACTGGGGCAATACGCGTGCCAAATTTTATGTATGCCTGTTCTTTTGCAGCAGATTTGAATGTTTGTCCAACCGTTTCCAGGTCTAAAACATCGGTTTCTTCTTCAATATAAATTTGATCTAGTTGAATAGTGGCCGTAAGATCATTGGCACTCGGTTCATGTGAGCGAACTTTGCCATCATCTTGGTCTGATTGATTCCATATTGCATGATTCGGCGCAATAATCCCAAATGTAAGGAGCGCCACGGAAATCATGAGTCCTTTTTGTAACCATTTTTTCATAATTTTCACCGTCCGTTTATGTACATATTTCCATATTCATTCTATACTTATTTATACGAATGATAATTGAAAAGGTTTCATCTTTTTCGTATTCATTGTACAATGTCTATGGACTTATATGTTTTTTTTTACTTAAAGGAGGTTTTAAAATGAGTGCAACAGTTGTTATCGGTTTAGGTTTATTTTTAATGTTAGGTTACTTAACTTCATTATGTTTCACTGACTAATACTTTCGCTTTGCATAAAACACCACTAAAAGCCCTTAGAACGTTGACTTAACAATGTTTCTAGGGGTTTTTCTGTTTTTTAGGAAATATGATAATAAAGCATATAAATGTATGATTTCGGGACTGCTTGGGCTAAAAATAACGCTTTGGTGGATATGTTTATAGAGATGAACAAATACCTAGTTTGAGGTCAATTGCTTCAACCTTTTTTCCATTATTACCCACACATTGTAAAGAAACCTTTTAAAACTCTTCAGTCTTTAGACATTTGTCGTTTCCTATAATCAATCAGAGCCATAATCGTAAGAATTAAAAGGAAAATACTACCACTAAAAAAGAATAAAGATAAAAATGTCCTTTCTCCCCAGTGATTAAATGCTTGTGAAAGGCCTAGAAGAGCCATAACAAAAGATGATACCATTTGAAATTTTGAAACATGTTTAAACAATAGAGTACCTCCTTTATGTATACTTAATAACATTACCATAAAAATCTAAAAATCTTCATAACTTAATTTGAGCAAATAAATTAAAGCACCCACATAATTGTGGATGCCTACTACCCCCTATTCATTTTATAACTATTTACTTACAATTTATTGCTTTATTCGATATTGGCGCATCGGCTTTTTTATTTTCCTCACTTACAGCTACCACTTTTACATTTACCACATCAAATAATTCAGTTGAATCATCATGTAATTTGTCTACTGTACTATTCATTTTCTCGGACAATGACATGTGCTTACTAATGATTTCAATTGCTCTGTTAATTGCTTCATATATTTCTCCCTGATTTCTAATTATTTGTTCGCTACTGCTCTGAGTAGCAACAACTTATTACGTGTAGATAAAGCACGCCACTCACTAACTTTTACTAGCATTATCTTACCTCCAATCTAGCAATAACTTTCGTAATTAAAAATGTATCGCCCAACATACGCTTTGCTCATGTGTACGATTTTTCATTGTTCAGTATCTCTCCTCACTTTACGCAGTTACCAATCTAAATATGAAGGTGTTACACGTCCATTCATCACTGCCATTTGATTGGCTTTTGACTACATTTCGTTGACAAAAACATAAAGACGTCTACGTTCCATTGTCATTTTATATAATGTGATAAAGTGATTTATTAGAACTAATTGAGGAATAAATGTAAAAAACACTCTCGGCTCATCATGCAGCTGATGGGCATCTGGGAATACGTTGATTTCCGCTACGGCTGACTCGCTTTCCGCAGGCACTGCTTCAATAAATTTCTTTCGGTGAGTGCCGAAAGAAATGGATTTTCAGCTCGTGCTTTTCCTGCCGCAGTCGAGTCGCCTTCGCTCCAATCAACGAGCAAGTCCCTTTTATTAACCATTCGACTAAAATAGCACGCTTATTATCTCCTAATATTTATATAATGAACACCTCTGATATGGAATAAAAATAATGTTACTAATTTAAAGATAATAAAAAAATTGGTATTTTTTCATTTTAATGTTTTGTGTATAATTACGACTTATAATAGGGAGTGTTCAATAAAATGGAAATAAATAGATTGTGAGGTGTAAATATGAAAAAATTCTTAAAGATTTTCTCTATTACTATTCTTGTTATTGTACTCATGTCTATAGTAGCTTTGCTATTATTTGGACGTAATAACCATAGTAATTTATCTGGAAGCGTTTCTGAAAAAATCGATCAATATTTAACAAATGAAAAATTTCAGGGAACCGTCCTAATTGCAAAGGAAGGGGAAGTTTTATTTACAAAAGGCTACGGATTGGCAGCCACTGATTTACCTAATAGCCCAAGCACGCTCTATCAGGTTGCTTCATTATCTAAAACATTCACTGCAGTAGCAGTCATGCAACTAGTAGAAAAGGAACTTCTAAACTTAGATAATCCAATTTCACAATACTTTCCAGACTTTCCGAATGGAGAGACTATTACAATAAGCCATCTACTAAGCCATAGCTCGGGAATTTCGGATTATTTAAAGGAGAATTTCGAATTTGACTACAGCAAAGAATGGAATCCAAATGATATTGTAAATACGGTTAGCGATTCTGAACTAGAGTTTACCCCAGGTAAAAGCTTTAGTTATAGTAATACTGGTTATGTAATGTTAGGACTTATTATTGAAAAAGTTAGCGGACAGTCATATGCAAATTATATAGAAGAGCATATTTTTGAACCGTGCAACATGTTTAATTCTATGTTTACAGTTCCGGCTGATATACCGAAAGCAGAAGGACATATAGAGGGGAAAGTCGGACCCTTAATACATAATTCTGCAGCATATGCAGCTGGGGATATCATTTCTACAGTTGAAGATTTAGAACTGTTTGACAGAGCCTTGCATAATCATGTATTGATAAGCAAAGAAACAGCAGAACTGATGAGTATGACCCACGCTAAAAAGTTTCCGTATCAATATGGATATGGATGGTTTACTCAAGATGTCATGGGGGAAAAAGCAGTTGGACATTCAGGAGGATACCCAAGTGGTTTCCGGCATTATATTACACGGCTAAAAGACGAGGAATTAACAGTAATCGTTCTTAGTAACGAGATGACGGTAAATTCAAAAAGAATTAACCGTAATCTTACATCCATCGTTCTCCAGCAGCCAATTTGGTTGTGGGAAGAGCAACTTTAATTATAAAGCCTATTCTTAAGTTTGATAAAAGATACTTTAGTGAACGGCATAACAAAAAATATGATGTTACTAATACAGTTTTAAATACTTTCTTAAATTGCTGGTATAACTTAATGTGAAATCATGTCTTTTCACCTGTTACCTTTTACTAACTTTTAAAAAAAATCGTTCGGATACCCGAGCGATTTTTTTATATGGAAATTAGACAAGGGGCACCCTCTTTTCGAAGGCACCCCTCTAGTATTTAATAGATAGCTTAGTTTCATAAATGTCATGTCTCAACCCGATCATCCGGGGAATTTTATTATTTAGAAAGACACGTCTTTCTGTATTTAACCGCGGTAAAATTCTACTATTACTTTCTACAACTTAAGCAACGCAGTCCCTACCTCTACTACGTCCTTGCAGCTCTTAAGCTAGCGCCAGTGTGAATAAGCTTCAACAAAAACAACTAGTCAGAATGCCAATTTATAAACTTTGCCACCTATAATAGCATAAAATCATTATAACATAGTTATCATATAATTGCTTGTATTTACACTTAGCCCGATATATTTTTCGGTAGTTGTATCGTAAAACGCGTTCCTTTTCTACTCGATTTCACGGAGATTTCTCCATGATGGAGGTCAATTAATTGCTTTGTAATCGCTAGACCTAGCCCCGTTCCTGCTGTATTTGTTGTCGTATTTGTCCCTCGGTAATAACGTTCAAATAAATTATCAAGCTTCTCTTGTGGAATGCCTTCACCTTGATCTGTAATCGTAAACATTGTATATGTTTTTGTATCTGTCACATGCAGTTTAACGTCTTTGTCTTCTGGGGTATACTGCAATGCATTACATAGTAAATTATCTAAAATGCGTTTCAATGCAAGGGGATCGGCATAGACCGTTACATCTTCCTTCATTTCTACTTGTATACGCGGCGATTGCTGCCCTGATAATAAATCCCTCACATCAAACGTTTCCTTAGCTAGGGTAATCGCTCTATTTTTCAGCTGATACGTATATGTTAAATCTTTAATTAAAGCATCCATATAGTTCGCTTTCTCTTCCATCGTCTCCGCAAAAGCTTGCACCTCTTCTTTTGACCATTCATACTCTTTCGAAGCAAGCATTGCCGAATAGCCAAGAATGGAACTTAAAGGGGTTTTTAAATCATGGGATAATCCTGTTATCCATTCATCTCGCAATTGTTGCACATGTTGAATTTGCCGTTCATTCGACACAAGACGTTGCGATAAATGATCTAATGAAGCATCGACAGGTTCATATAACCGGTATTTTCTTTTTAGCTTTCCGATTGATTGGTCGTACAGCTTTGTATTGTTTGGCTTGTCATAATTAAAACTCGCAAGTCGTTGAATACGCTCAATTACATAGATAATTGGATGCACAAATTTCCTAGCAATACTTAACGAAAACAATACAACTCCAACAATTAACAATACATGCGTGATGACAAATGATACGAGTAAAGTAAGTAAAGCTTTTGTAAATGGTTGATCGAATGGTTGGTACTGTGGATTATCGATTCGAATTACAACGGTGACGTCGCCAACCTTTTTACTTTGCGTTAGCTCTTTCATTTCAAAAATTTCATAATTTTCGTCCAGTAAATCCGCCTTGCTAAGCGACTTCTTGGAAGCCCCCCATGTTAAAATTCTATCCCATTGTTTATCATATACATCGACTGCTGCCTGTTGTGTTTTCAAGTATGCCTTAGCCTGATCCGTTAACGGTGCTGACGGATGCCACATCGTTAATACCGTTTCTAAAATCTCCTGCGGTAAGGACTTATAAAGAAATAAAAAAGTATAGCCGTCTGCCTGCCATTTTTGCATTCCTTGTGCCTCTAAATTTAGCAATTCCTCATCACTATACGTACAAATTTCACACGATGCCCCTGTATAATCGAGCACGTCCAAATGATCATTTAATAAATAAAACTGACCTAAGTTTTCCTCAGCTAAATGATGCAGCTCTTTTGGTAACTTATCGTTCTCAACAATTCCTTCAAACTCAAATGCTACTTTTGAATGCACATTGAGCCCGACTTCCTTATTAATGATCAATAAAAAAATAACAATACTATACACAATACTTGCTACTAAAATTAAATAAAACACAATGAAATGCGCAATAAATTGGAACGTTAGTCTACGTGATGAAGTGAGTTTCATATATTATCCTCACCGACTAGCTTATAACCAATGCCTCGAACGGTCACTAAACATTTAGGCTTACCTGGATTTTTTTCAATTTTTTCGCGGAGCTTTCGAATATGAACCATGACCGTATTATCATCGAAGTACGTATCGCCCCATACACGCTCGTAAATCTGTTCTTTCGAAAGCACTTGTCCTTCGTTTTCACACAAATATTTGAGTAAATGATACAGACGCCCCGTCATTAGCTCTGTTATATCCCCTACCGTTAGCTCCGCTGCTGCATAGTTAAACGTAAAGAAATCATTTTTATAAATATCGTTCGCGCCGTTTTTACGATGTTGCTTTAAATAACGGGTTAGCTGCACCTTTAACCGTGCTACAAGCTCTAGCGGATTAAACGGCTTTGTAATATAATCATCCGCCCCATTCATAAAACCAATTAGTTTATCGGCATCTGTCGTTTTCGCCGTTAAAAAGAAAATCGGTGCCTCGCTTCCTTCACGAATTTGCTGGGCCATTTCAAGCCCACTACCGTCTGGTAACATAATATCTAACAAAAAGAAATCATAGGGCCGATTTAGTTTTTGCTTCATCTCCTCGCACGTATGGAATATATCAATATTAGTAAAACCTTCTTTTTTTAATATAATTTCAATCATTTGGGCAATTGCCACTTCGTCTTCTAGTACTGCAATATTTACTGTATCCATATACAATCACCTACTTTTAAGATTACTTTAAGGTATACATTAAGTTTACATAAGAATTTCCAGTTATTCTAATATTAGAATAACGATAAGGAAGTGGTTATGCAATGGTAGTTACACGTGTCAAGGCCGTTGATGCATTAAGAGGGTTTAGCTTATTTGGCATTTTGATGGCCAATCTATTAATTTTCCAATATGGGATGTATGGCAAAGACATGCTAGAAAATCTATCCTCACTTGATACTGTTTCATATTACAGCCTGAAAGTGATCATTGAAGGATCTTTTATGCCGATCTTTACGATATTGTTTGGCTTTTCGCTTATTAAGATGATTGAATCGATTCGTGCTAAAGGGAAAAAAAGTCGATGGGCGATTATTAGAAGAGGCATTGGCTTACTTACACTCGGCTTTCTCCATTCTTTTTTTATTTGGGAAGGCGATATTTTACTGTTTTACGGGATGATGATTTTCTGTTTACTCATTTTTATTAATCGAAAACCGAAGACACTGATTATTTGGGCAAGTATCCTTTTTATCATTACATGTGCACTGATGTACGGAGGGGATATGTTAACACCTGGAGAAAAAGCTGAAATCAAAGCATATAACATAGAACAAACAAAGGTCTATAGTGAAGGGAGCTATGGAGAAATTATCGACTTTCGCTTAAATGCAGAAATACCTGGCATGAAAGATGATGGTTTATATATATTAATCATGCTTTTCGTTTCCCCATTATTATATGCCCCTCTTTTCTTAACTGGGATGGCATTTGCAAAATGGCAGTTATTCGAAAACGTACAAGCAAAATTGAAAGTTTACCGATTAGCATTAGTCCTTATTCCACTAGCAATAACATTGAAAGTCATCGGGCAATTTGATCATGTTTTGAAAGATATAACCGTGATAGCTGGGCAGCAAATTTTAGCACTTGGTTATGTATTTTTATTTATGTGGATTTTCACTATAAAGCCTACTTCAAAAGTCATGCTTGCTTTTGAGAGCGTTGGAAAATTGTCATTAACTAACTATTTAATGCAATCTGTTATTTGTACATTTGTATTTTACGGCTACGGTTTAGGTTTATACGGGCAAATGGGTGTCACGCTTGGTATTGCATTTGGATTAGTAGTTTATATCCTACAATGTTATGTAAGCACAGCCTATTTAAAACGATTTCATCGCGGTCCGGTCGAGATACTTCTTCGCATTTGGACAAACTTCTCTTGGAACGGAAAAGTGAAAAAGAAAAAAATAATAGGGAGTCAGGAGGAATTTGTATGAAGATAGTAAGAGCAACTCTTTATATGGCAGCTATACTATTTTTAAGCTATTCAATTAGCCAAAGTATCGGCAATTTACATGCACTTTCAGGCTTGTCTCTACTCCATTTTTTCATTCGCTGTCTCGCTATTATAGCCTTTACACACCAATTATTTCAGTTATTTCGTTCACCCAAGGCAGTGAAAAACGAAAATATATAGAGTGGAAGTGAATATTCTCGAATTTCTAATAAAGAGACGCTGATTTTTTATTATCAGAAGCCTATTATAGTTAATTTTTATTATCGATAAATATTTTTTATGGCTACCCATGTAAGAAAGACACATCTCTACATCGTTTAGCGGAGACGTGTCTTTCAAAACATGTTCTATCATTTTCAAATTTTACTCAACAATGGATGCATCATAAAGTATTTAGACAAGTAGTTTCTTTATGATGTGATTTCAATAAATCCATAGTGAAATTTTGAGGTTAACCGAATATCACGACGAAAACCAAATTCATCAAACCACTTCGATTTATAATGCGCCTTTAGGACAACACGCTTTTTCGCCACACGAATGGCTTCCTTCACCCATTCTTTTGAGAGCGAAAGGTGCTCTCCTGCACCACGAAGTGCCTCAAAATTATTTGACTCCTCAATCACTTCTTCAAACATCGGGTCCATATAAACGACATCAAATGTATTGTCCGCCAGTGATTTTAAATAAGCGACAGCTTCACCGCACACGACCTCAATATTTCGCATACACGCAGTTAACGGCAATTCCGTTGTATCATATGACTGCATCCCCTTTTTCACAATAAAAGCGACATTCGGGTTTGCCTCAAGTCCGACAACTCGCCCGGCTTCTCCAACGACGAAAGCCGCGACCAAGCTATCCGCTCCAATGCCTAATGTACAATCTAAAAAAGAATCGCCTGCTTGCAAGTGACATGCTTCAATCATTGGATCCTCCTCACCCCGCGCTAATCGCTTTAAACGAAACGCTGCTGAGTTCGGATGAAAAAAGAAAGGCGCGGCTGCACCTTTCGGATAATACTCATATCGATTTTTACCTGCCACGATCATATGTGCATCATAATCTTGACTCATTTTCGCTACGGAGCGTTTTTTTCGAGGTTCAAAATGCACACCGAGTTCCTCACAAGCAACATATGCAAGTTGCTGTGACAGCTCATCGGGTCTTCCAGCAGTTGTAACAATGGTTACTCCGCACATATTTGCTTTAATACATCAGCAATATGGTCGCGAATTTGCTCCATTGGGAAACCTTCGATATTTTCACGCGGGATAAAATAAGCGAGCTCCCCACCTTTTAAAATCGCCATAGATGGTGAGCTTGGTGGTACTTCTTCAAAAAATGCACGCATAGTAGCAGTTGCCTCTGGATCTTGCCCTGCAAATACCGTCACTAAATTATCAGGCTTCACCATTTCCACTGCTTCACGTGCTGCTGGACGTGCTAAACCGGCTGCACACCCACATACAGAGTTAATGACTACTAGTGATACCCCTTTAGCCGTTGCCATAAATTCATTGACTTCATCTGGTGTTGTTAGTTCTGTAAAACCGGCATCCGTTAATTCACGACGCATCGGTTGCGTTACTTGACGCATGTATTCTTCATAAGCGTTCATACTTTCGCCTTCTTTCATATTTATTCGCAAATGCTATTATAACAGGCTTTTTCCTACTTGTACAAAGATTGGATTCTCATATTTATTCGGATAGTTTCAGATTTTTTGTTGCTTTTTTGTTGCTTTTTTAAAATTGGCGCGTGGCGAAAAACGGCTTGTATACATCATGCCACGCGAGGATTCAGACAATAATGCAGGTTCAAATAAAGAAAAAATAGAAGGAGCTATCTACAAAATACAGACCATATATATGAATAAACACCTAAAGTCCGCTATCACTGGTGATAACGGGCTTGTACTTATTTATTCTACTTTACGAATGGCGTAAATTAATGCATAGCTTGCTAATTCATCGTCAGTGTAAAAATCGACTTTACTTGTGTGATCTGAAGTGAAAACACCTTCCTTATAAGCACCAGCAATTAGTTTCTTCAGTTTATCGCGATTTGAGTGCAACTCTTTTTGAGCAGTTACATTAAGAGTTAATTCTCCTGAAATTGCTACCTTTTTAGGATTCTTCAATTTATCTAATTCAACTTGAATTCGATTTTTAAAGGAATCCCAACGATCTTCCGCTAAAATTCGGTGTGGACAATATTTACCAGACCAATCTTTATGCTTCTTGATACGGTCAATTCCCCATCCGTACTGGTAAAGTAACTTCGCGATATATTGCACGGCATTTTCTTCAGCTTGTTTATAGCATTCGCCACCTGATTTACTGTAACAAATTTCAATACCAATTGACTTTCGGTTTCCTGTACCATTAGCACCATCACCGCAATGCCAAGCATTACGATTAAATGGGATGCACTGGATCACTTCTTTGTCATCGATGGCCACATGATAACTCACTTGGTCGTCATTTCGATTATGGTATGCAACCTCATTTGCTGCTGGAGCATCGTTTGCTGTGTTATGCACAGTAATAAATTGAGGCGTCATTGAATATGGACTTTTCAATTTGTGCTTGCTAGATGATAAAAATACTTGTTTAAATACGTAACTCATTTCGCTTCCTCCTCATTGAGACCGGCTTTATCACGTACAATTTTTAAAAGGTTTTTCACATATGGTGGCATTGGTGCACCCATTTTGACACCATTTTCAGTGATGGAAATAAACTCAATGGCGATGTAAGCGAACGCTGCACCGTCACCAATATGACCACCGAAAATATCGAAGTCCGTATAGTATAAAGCGACAAACTCAAGTACATAAATAGAACCAATTAGGATTAAAATGTACATTTTACGCGCAAAGCCATTTAGCCCAATTCGGCTATTGAGTTCGCGTTGAATACCTGCAGCAATCAATCCCGTTACATAATCCGCAAGCATAAAAAATAGGAGTGCTGTAACAGCAACCCCTACCCAATCAAACATATATGAGATGACAGCACCCGCAACCCCTGCTACTAATGCAATTTTATTCTCCATAAGACACCTTCCTTTTTTTCAATATAAAAGCCCTCCACATCGTGTGGAAGGCATACAAATTTGTCATTTTATTGTGTTTCTACTACGTAATATTTCATACATTATTTATCCTGATTTTTTTCACCTGGTATAAATTCTCCTCTGCACCAACGAAGGAAATTATTCGAATGATATGAGTATGTTCGACTAGCGCTAGGTTTTAATATACCTTCTTTTTCTTTTAGTTGAATAAGTTTTTGGTATTCATCCATTTTTTCGTTGAGCTTAGCTATAAATTCTTTATTCTCCACTTCTATCACCTTCCCTTTCTACCTTACATTCGATAAGAGAATGATAAATACCTTTCAAAAGTAAAATAACGCTAGCTACCGCTGTGTTTGCTCTGTTTGCATCCTTCAAAATCCCAAACGTTTAGCAATATAGTTAAGAATCGTTCTGAATAATTTAATTAACCACCGTAATACTGGTGAGAGGCATCGCTTCTAAATAGCCTATCGATTTACCGCCGAATAAATAAGGCAAAGAAGAACCTTCGTTGATTTTCCAAACATTGTTGAAATCCCAACCAGCAGCCTCGTAAGTTGATTTTTTTTGGATAAGTTCTTCATTATTGATTAGCTGACCTTGCATAATACCTGAGTTGGTGTATAGAGAGTAGCAATCTACCAAATCGAAAGTGCCCGTATTAATTTTATCATCATAATAACCTGTTTCTTCAAGATAAACAAAGTCATAAGTCGGATTTCCTTGTACGTACGAAAAGGCATTTTTAACTGTAACGTGTTCGTTCTCTAATGAACCAATAATAGCTCCACACCCATCAATGATCGTTGTTATTGTTCCTTCGAAGTAAACATTTTCAACGGTACATGCTTCACCAACCCAACAAATTAAACCACCACTATAACCTCTTTGAGGCAATGTATAATTATTCTTAATGCTACCTGTTCCAAAGGCATTTTTTACATTGGCTCTATAACAGAACCCGGTTAAACATGATACATTTCCATAATCTAATGCTTCTAAATTCGCATTTTCAACACTACAATGCTCTATTTCTACATATTCACCATAAGCAACTAAACCGCCTACATTCGAATCACTCACAACGCTAATATTCACAACTCTGCATTTTTCGAAACGATGCGTTAATACCTTATCTTCACCGCTCCAATCATACCAAGCGTCACCTAAGATCCCCCCCGTATCACATTCACAAGTAACGTTCATATCCCATACTTCGCAATTTTTGAATGTGATATTTCCGGCTCCCTCAGCATATGCCACTAAACCACCTATAGCCCACCCGCCAAAATTCAATGCTTCTATACCAAATACTTTGCAATTTTCTATTATAACATCTGTGCTATTCCCCATAAATCCAATCAGTGCAGATGCATATTCACATTCACCAACTATGACATTTTCCGTTGTGACATTTTTGATTATGGCATCTCCTGTAGCGCCAAATATTCCAGATGCGGATGGACCAGACACGGTATAATTTTTTATTTTATATACGTCACCGTCATAGCCACCATTAAAATAAATACCGTCTGCGTAAGAACCTATTGGAACATGAGATATACCAGACAAGTCAATATCTTTTGTTTGTTTGTAATATGCATCGAGGTTGTTACGTACAGCATCTAAATCCATAGCATCCTCAACTAAATAAGGATCTAATTCAGTTCCTGTACCGCCACCGAAAGTACCATTAGCCACCTTTTACCACCTCAACTTTCATGCAGACAACATGGGCATTCACTTTTCCCGTAGCTGTTGCATTCGTCGCTGTTAAATCTATTGTTTCGTATTTGCCCTCTGCATTTTTGATTGGTTTAGCTTTTATTGTTACATCTGTAGTTATTTCAGCATCGGACGTTAGCCCGGTTGTTATCGATTTAATCTCATCGTATGGCCCATTTTTCAATACAAGTTGCATTTGATCGGCTAAATTAACCGTACCAAATTCAAGATACAATTTTTCTTCGGTTATCGGTTCAGTAGTATCAATTTCGACTTTTGCCCCGAATGCAGCCAAAAATTTATTTTTAACATTAGTAGCGTTTATATTTGAGAATGGTTCTTCTGTGATTACGATAACGAAAGAGCGCGAACCTTCTAAAGTCGCTGGATATTTCCAAAGTTGAGCAGTAGCAGAATAATCAACCACTTTCATAGTGCCGTTTGAATGGTCAAATAACGTCAAATAACGATTTTTATATTCAGTTTTTAATTGAGCAAATAACCCTGTTAGCTGCTCGATGTTCGTGTATAAAGATGTTGCAATCACTTCTGTTATTTGACCTTTTATATAGCGAATAACGCCATCCGTTTCATTGCTGACAATATCCAACATATCAACATCGCCTACATTTAATTTAGTGAAAAAATCCGATGCAACATATACAGGTGGAGGCGCTTCGAATAATAAAAAAGTAGCACCGAACGCTTTATAGTAAGCATTTGGGCTACTTGTGCCATTCTTGATATTTTCCCACGGCTCATTGGATATAACCAAAATGACGCTATCTTGTACATTGTTTGGCACTTTAAATGACGCAAAGTTCGCAATCGGCATACTGTGTGTCGTATGTGTCCAATTTCCCTGACCATCGTTTTTACTGTGGATCAGCGTCACAAACCATTTTTTATATTCTTCTGCTGGTTTTACATTTAAACCTACGAGAAAATCTTCTACTTCTTTTTCAGCAACAGCAATTGGTGATTGAGATGGATTCGTAATATATTGAGCGATTACTTCTGTCGCATCGCTATTTTCTAACCCAATCACACTCACATCACCAACGGAAAACGTTTCAAAAAATGTTCTTGCGTCATCTGCAAATGTGACCTTAATGCCGATAGCATGTATTTCAGCGCCTTCCGCCAGTTTAGGGTTATCTAAATAGCTTTGTAACGGCTGTGGAGAGATAACTGCTACAATACTTTCTTCTTTATTCAGAACAACACTTGCAAGTTGTGTAGGAGAGGTAATTTCAGTGATGGTTGCGAGCTCGATACCGACATCGTTAACAGTGGTTCTCACAATGGAAAGTCTTTGCGAAGATGATTGTAATTCAACTACAATTCCTGTTAGCTGGTCTTTTAATGTGTTGTATGTGGTACTTACTTCTACACCTGTTGTGTATTTATCACTTAAATACTCAATCACATCTTTTGAAGCATCTGTAGATTTTTCTAGTAAATCGATACCGCCGATTTTGAATTGTTTAAATAAAGATTTAGTATCCTTTTCTTCTTTTTCATCCTTTTCTTCTGGCTTAAAATACTCCGTTAAGTCCCTGATATAATCCCCGACAGTTACAACTGGCAACTGGGGTTTAAATGGATTACTTTGAATGGATAAAATACGCTCTGTTGTATCAATGCCTAGCTCATTATCTACAATTTGAATTGTGTCTCCAATTTCAGCTTTGGAAAAATCCAACTCATAACCGTTTACTTCTGCTAGATCGACAAGATCCAATTCATATGCTGTCGTATTGTCTACATAGTCCATTTCTTCCGTTACACCAAGCAGATTTACACCTAACTCCACTTTTAAACCCTTGTTGCTACCTCTTTGCTGTACAAGAGAAATAGTAAAATTATCGAATACAAGCTCACCCCCAAAAAGGTTGGCTATATCAATTAAACGCTGCCTTACTTCTGTCGAAGAAGGCTTGTAATATTGGGAACCTGTCACTATACAAGGACCAAGTGCGAAGCGCGTTCCTGATAAAATAGAAGCTAGCATACCGTGTGCTGTATCTTCATACTCTTCTGTCATATCAATTTCATCGATTAACTCATATGACACGTGTTCACACTGAACAGTCAAAGAAATACTATCATTCCGCGCTTTTATTACTTTTGCAATTTGAAAGTACTGTTCACCTACTTCTATTAATACGTTATTATTTAACGAATTTTTAGCCATATAGTGCACTTCTAACTCAAATGTATAGCCTGCATTAATTTCTTCTGTTAGTGTAGGCTCATTGATGATATTGACCGTACCCGCAGGAGATAAAGTTTGTTTATCAACAAGATCAACTACATATGTCATGTTCCCACCACTTTCATAGTAGGCTTGCAATAAAATTCAATTATTACTTCACTTTTGGTTTTATCACGAAAATCACTAGCATTAATTTGTGTCATACAAATAGCCTCATAGTAATAACCTGGATCATCATCAAAGAATAACTGCGACCAGTTATCCGTGCCTAGCCATGTATCCCATATACGGCCAACCTCAAAAATAGAAATGCCCTGTGGAATATCCACAAGGCATGATAATGGTAATGTAAATGGGGAACGTGTTTTATCTGGGATTAAAATCACTTCATCGCTAGCAGGAACGGTAATCGTTGAGTGCTTACGTCCAGCGACCAGTACACGATCCGATTTAATTGCTTTAATATATTTACTTTTACTATGTGCTCCGTTAAATGTGAAGCCACTCATTGACTACGCCCTCCCCTTTGTTGTGATTTTGAATGATTATATATTTCACGCGAGTTATACTTTGCGGTAGTACGAGCCAACACCTTACCATCTACCGTTAAAGTGACAGGAATAACAATCTCTTGTGCACCACCTAGCATATTGGCAGTCTTGTCAGCCGTATTCACTTTGGCTCCTGTAGGCATTTCAACAAGCTCGGGTCCTTCCTCCCCTACAATGGCATAACCGCCTCGGAAATAGTCAGTACCTTTCGCTAACATAGGAATCTCCGGAATGTTAATGCCTTTCCCACCGAAAACAGGTACCCAATCAGGTACCTGCAGTTTGTTCAACCCTTTTATTAATTTGTTCACCATTTCGATGATGAAATTAATCGGTGCCTTAATGAATGAAGCAATTGCTCTAAAAATTTCACGTATTTTTTCAGGCAAAGATTGAAATGCCGAAAGAATTAAATCGGCGACTTTTTTAAATGAACTAGAAACAAATGAAACGATAGCACCAATGATTGACTTAAAGATATTAAAAATTCCCGAAAATAAATCTTTAAAAAATTTAGTAAGAGGCTTCCACACTTTAGTTAAAACAGCAACAATGGCAATTAACGCACCAATTGCCGCAACAACCCAACCGATAGGTGTTACAAGAGCACCAAATGTTACACCTGCTGCACCCATGACGGATGTAACCGCTGTAACAATGGGCGCAATGGCTGCTAAACCACCAACTAAAATTCCCACAGTAGTTATTAAAGCCAGAATCATTCCAGCAATCTCAGGATTTTTAGAGACCCAACCGGCAAAAGCTTTAATGATTTCAGCGATTATATTTAATAACGGCCCTAGCGCGATTACTAAATCGCCAGCTGCTTTCTTTAATTGATACAAACCACTATTTTCACCTAACTGATTTGCTAATTCGATAGCATCGATTTGACCGTTTTCGAACATGCGTAAAGCTTCTTCTGCACCTAGAATAGATTGAACAATTTTATCACCTTGGTCTTCCCACATAGTACCAAAAATTTCAACACCCAATGCATTTTTCAATGTGGCATTATCAATAGAATCTAACCAACGCGTCATATCTTCAAAGGCTTTTGTACCTTCTTTGCCACCTTTAGCAATTGCAACTCCCCAACCTTCTAACTGCTTAAATATAGCTTGTACCGCTGCGCTATCTGGTGGATTTTTTGCCAGTTCTATTTTTTCATCATTCATCGCTTTAAATGATGCAAGTTCCGCATTGTGGGCTTCCTGTACTGCCGATAATTCATTGCTTAAACGTTCATTCAATAATTCTTGACGCTCAGCCTGTTCTTCTCGTAAAGTTTGCAGTTTGTTGGCTTGCAATTCTTTCAAAGAAGATAATTCAGCACTGTTGCTTTCTTTAATTGCTTTCAATCTTTCTGCATTGGATTTTGCTAACGCTTCTTTTTCGGCCTGTTGGCGATCTATTAAAATCTGTTTTTCGATATCCGATTGCTCTTTCGCTTTTGCCTTTCGCTCATCGATTTCGGTTTTTAATGCATCTTTTTGGTTATCTGCTGCTTCTTTTACTGCGTCTTGTTGTTCTTTTAACGCATCAATCTGTGCTTTACGTTGCTCACGTATCGCTTCAATCCTTAACTTTTCTTCAAAATCTTGCAAAGCCTTTTGCGCTTCTGCACGCTCTTTATTTGTCTTTGCAGTCTGAATCTTACGTGTCAATTCAGCGCGTTTTTCAGCATCTTCTCTTTGCTTTATCGCCTTGTCTTCAGCTTCAGTACGAGCATTCAGCGCATCAATTTGAGCGTCGATGGATTTCAGCTGGTTGTAGCGCTCCTCATCGATTAATTTAAGTTTTTCAATATACTCTTTATCAATTAAAGCTATCTTTTCGTTAGATGCTTTCTCAAAGGCTCTCAATTCAGCGTCAAGAGCTTTATCTAGTTCACTTTTTTGCTTTTCTAATGTTTCAGCAACAGCTTCATATTCTTGCTCTAATGATTTAGCTTTAGCTTCGTATTGTTTATCATAAGCTTTTTGAGCAATATCGTAATCAGCATCTAAGGCTTTAGAAAATTCCTTTTTCTGTTTTTCATGTGATTTAGAAATAGCATCATATCTTTTCTCCAATGAACGACTTAAAGCATTTTCTTGTTTTGAAAATGACTCTTGCATCGCGTTAATTTGCTCATCAGAAGCCTTTTTTACATTGCCAACTGCCTGTCTAACTGCATCTTTCATTCCATCTGAAATACCCATACCCATTTCAGATGCACGAATACGCCCTTCCTTCAGCCCGTCTAATAAATTGTCAATATTCCAAGTACCTGTTAAAACAGCAGATGCCATAATACCTTTTATTTGTTCAGCCTCGTAGCCAGCTCTACGAAGTTGGCTTCCATATTCACTTATAATATCAAGCTGTTCCGGTGGGAAATTGATTCGCAATAAATCATTCACCAGATTTAACGCTTCCTCATCAGCAATCCCAAGCTCTTTACCAATTTCATTTGTTTCTTGAACGAGCTCAACAAAATCAATGCCCGCATAAGCCTTACTAATTGCCGCTGCACCTTTTACTACAGAAGCATTCATCTCATCTGAGGCATCTTTATTTAAAGACCACTGTCTACGCAAGCCCTCAAGTGCAGCTTCCCCATCCACACCAAATGCTTCAACCTCTTTGAGTGTATCTTTAACGAACGCTTTAGAAGATTCAGGAACATTAAATGTAACATCAATCTTCGCATTTAGATCACTAAGATTTAATGATTGCCCAATTACATCTGCTAATCCTAAGCCTGCACCTATCCCCATTGCCAAGTTACCTAGTTGATTTCCTAACTCTTCAACGTTTCTACTAGCATCATTTGCACTTTCACCCAGTCGATTTAATTCCGTTCGGATTTCATCAATAGATGAACCACTATCCAAACGACTTAACGCTTTTCTAACTTCATTGACGTCTGCTTCTGCACTAATAGCCGATTTAGCAATTTTATTAAACGCATCATCTAATTGACTGGCGCTTGCACGACCTTCTTTGATAGCATTTACTAAGTTGTTGCCCAGTGCATCTGCAAAATCATCAATAGATGTGCCTGTGACCGAAAATAAACGTTCTAAATTTCTAGTATTGGCAGCAAAATTATCTTGATAATCTTGCACCGATTGCATTTGGCTCTTAAGGGAATTCAATTTACTTTCTGTCGTTTCAAGCTCCCGAATAAATTCACGATAGGAACTAGCATCAATTTCACCCGCTGCAAACTGCCTTTCTACTTCGACTTGCGCTTGCTTTAATGCATCAAAACGTCTTTGAGTATTTTGCACTGCTTCTTGTAAAACTTCGAATTTTTGCGCCAGTAACGTTGTATTTCCCTCGTCAAATTTCAGTGCTCGATTAATCTGGCTAAGCTCTTTCGTGGTTTTACCGCTCGCTTTGTCAATTTCCCCAAGTGCCTTTTTTAAAGGACTGGAGTCACCATCAAGTTCAATGGTAATCCCCTGTATTTTCTTTCTGGACATTTACTCACATCCTTTACATACGAAAAAAGCACCCACAAATGTGAGTGCTATCCGAAAAATTTATCAATGTCTGCTTGTGTTGCATTACGGGCAACTTCTTTTTTATTAGGATTGTGTAATTCTAAATAAACATCTATATAATCTATACAGTCACCATAAGACATCTCGTCTAAATCAGCATTCGTCAATTTACACTTATAGCACAGTGCGAGAAATTCTTCAGTGGACGGTAAATCATCCTCTGTTACTTCACTCCCGCCTGTGCTACCTGCTTTTTTTGACCATCTAATAGAATTGTCAACATGCCAATAACTTCTGGGTATATTTCACGAAATGGTATTGCCGTAAAACTATCTTCCCATTCCATCGGGCCAGGAATTGTTGAATCTGCTTTTTTTGCAAATACCCATAGTAAATCTGAAAAGACTTCAAAATCAATGGCAGCTATTGCTTCATCACTCATGATTAACTCGCCATCTACAAGATATTTTTCAAGTTTTTTCATTTTAAAAACGTCTTTGATTAAATCACGGCGAAATTGAAGCTTGTACATTCGGACGCATCCAGCTGTAACTTTTAAACGGATCTTCTGATTATCAATAGTTACTGTCTTCTCCATGTATTATCCTCCCTCGACAGTCGTTGGTTTTTCGTGTACGGATGTATACCAACCGTTAAAGATAGTTTCTGATACTGTAGTAGTCGTATTTGCCTTAATAAGATTATTGTAAGGATGGGGGCGACTCTGGAATGTAAGAGATGATGTTTGTGGTTCAACTGTTGAACCTGCTTTCGTTTGCGATGCAATGGTCGGACGCGTAGCTGTGCAATAGTAAAGTACATATCGTCGCGCCTTCACATCACCATTAATTTCAAATAGTAGCGCAAATTTTTCACCCTTCGCATCGGCTGATTCATACATAACCCCTTCAATTAATTCTTCTCCTAAAATATCAATTGAAAAGCTTTGAGGAACATCAGCAATTTCGATTTCGCCATCATACCCGTTATTGATTTCTGCAGACCAGTACGTAATATCATCTGCTGGAAACTCCACAATTTCACCATTTGGGCTAATAGATAAAGATACACCTCCGGGAATAGGTACAGGTTTCGCATAAGTGATGATAGTACCACTATCGGTTGCTTTGGCATAGTGAACATTTTTCAAGCCAAATTTCACTTTATTTTGGGCTGTTGCAAAGAATTGTAAATCCAATTCTTTTATTAATTTCACAGGATTAAAGACTTCTAAATTCATGACATTAATAGGTAATGATTTTGTCATAGTAAACTCACCTCAAATGTAGTTTTATAAACTTTTTCTTCTTTTATATAAACCCGCGACCAATCGTAATAAAGATTCGCCGCTGTTAATACATCTTTCAATTGCTTTTCAAGTTGATCGTCTACAATTTCTGTATATAGCTCGATATCTATATTGGTAACTTCGTGATACACCACATCATCGGCACCAAAATTATCCGAATCCGTATCAAGATAAATTAAAAAAGGTGGCGCTGTATACTCTTCAAAGCTGTGATAAGCTAAAGGAATATTTAAATTCTCTAGCTCTGTTACCAATTCAGTAACTTTCAACTTCGCACCACCTCCATTACATCATTAATGTATTTCCTTACAACTGTCCTTTCTACTGGTTCAATATGTGGAATGGCTTCAACTCGACCACCACCAACTTTTGCATGCCCTTTTTCGAGAAGATGAGTTAATTGATAATCTGTTGCATTGTGTACTCTCCAAACACCATTGATTTTAGTAGCTCGCCACCCTTTTCGATAATCTCCGGTTAGCTCTGGTCCGCTTCTTTTTAACATTCTCACAGCTTGTTTTGCACATTCTCCCGCTATCAAATCGATTTCTTCAGCTATCTCTTCTCTGTAATCCTCCAATGCATTCACTATCTCACTAGCTAATGAATTTACATTTATAGCCCCTCTGATTCGACTTCTACGAGCCACCTACACGCACCTCACAATACAATTCAATATTTTCGCCTTTCTCATAAACGCGATAAATAGAATAAAATACGTCGTTATAAATCAGCTCGGTTTCTTCTTCATAATCAATCAAGCGAATGATAAAACAATGGCGTGCCTTGATACCTGCTTGTGCAGCTTGCATAAATTCCATTTGAGCAATACTGCGTTTATTGGCAAAGACTTCTCGCTTTTCTTCATCAACACGCCTTTTTTGTTTGCGTGTATCTTCTTGAAAAATAGGTTTAACGAGTGTCACGATATCCTTAAACATGACGGGTATACTCACCACTCAATGCAAGCTGTGTTTTCAAATGATTATAGCGAACAGCAAATTTTTCACTCTCAGCATTTTCTAAGCCAAAATTAGACCGCGCATATAAAATAACGGCTTGGATAATTAACGGATCTGTTTCACTTAAATTAGAAATGCCGCCATCACCTAAATCAGCAATGGCAGCATCGATTAAATCTTGTATTTCATTATCAAAAGCAATACTTGTTATACGTAAAGCTCTACGAATTCTTGCTAGCATTTCCACCACCTACTTCAGCAACTCTAATCGCTTCTACTAGCTCGTCACGTTCCATTTTCGTATAGCCACTAATATTAAGTTCTTTTGCTCTCGCTTTAAGGTCCGTCAACGTTAGCTCTTTTTCCTTTTTTTCCGCAAGGCTAGCATGAATGAATCCTTTTTTCGCTAAAAAAGAAACACGCTCATTGTCATCCGACTTGAACGTGCTTCCGGGGTTATAGCCTTTTCCTGAAACTTTATCGATAAATGCTTTTAATACCCGATACCCTGCCATTAGTATTCCTCCTTAAACTGTATCTGCTTTCTTCACACGTAAGAATCCATTTTGAGCTACTACGTTACCTCCAACAAATACAGATCCACGGTGAGCAATCATACCTTGCTTAAATTTATAGTCCGTTGAACGTTGGATATCCGTTGGTGAGAATGTAACTAACTCATAATTAGATAACGGACCATAAGCCATTGAATAAGCACCTGTAGCCGTATCTGCTTTTGAAATCGCTGCACAAGCACTATTAATAATGAAAGGTACTCCATCAATAGTTCCTGTATTTCCGCTTGCCTTTACATCGTAAACCTTTTCTCCATTTTCTTTTCGAAGAGTAGCAAAAGCCTTTAAATCTAGTTTATTAAGAATTAATACGGCTGTATCTTCAACATCTTCGTCGCCACCATAGGCGAAAATGATATTGTCTAATGTATTTTCATCAATAGTAGCAATACTTAAATCTGTATCCGCATTAATAGCAGTTGCTGCAGTGGAAAAGATACCAGCTAAGCGCCCTGTAGTACCATCACCGATTAAAATTTCACGAGTGATTTTTCGACGTAATGCCTTATTAGTTCCAGTTACAATTACACCGCTATAGTTGGCAGCTGGAAGCTTCTTCACTTCCTCTGTTTCCTCACTGTAAGCTGTAATTTTTGTTTTATTAATCATGGCATAACCAAATTCAGTTTCAGCAGTTACATAGTCTGCTCCTTCAGCAATATAATCCCCTGTGCCATGCCCTCTTTCATAAGAACGTGCAAAGGACTCTCCACCCTCTAAAGGGGTATGTTTAACACGGTCAATTAGAGTAGATACCTGATTGAACGTACTATTAATCTCTTTACCAGTATGCTTCGGTAATACTAGATTGCTACTAGCAACCGTTACCGCGCGATTTTCAAGTAAATCTAGGCCACGCTTTTCCGCTTCCTTTTCTTCCGTATTTTCTGCTTGCTCTGGTGTATTAAAAGTAGCAATTGTACGTGTCTCAGCAGTAGCACCTTCCCCGCTTAGCTCTGTAGCTTGTTGCATAAGTTGCTGGCGCTTTTCGAAATCAGCAATTTTATCATTAATCTCTCGAAGTTCTTGTTCAAGTTCATCTAAATTTACATCTGTATCACCCGCAAGTAACTCACGAATTTCAGCTTTACGTTTTAATAATTTTTCCATTGGATTCATTAGAGAAAACCACCTTTTTTATATTTTAAATTAATGATTGTAAAAATAATCGACGTCGGCGCTCGTTCTGTTTTCGACTCTCTACATGCTCCTTATACGGATCATGTGAACGAGCTTGTACTTGTGAATCTGGATAAGCAGGAAAAGCAACAGGAGAAATTTCTATCAGCTTTGCCTTTAAAATAGTACGAGTAATATTTTCAATATCATTTTCATCCCACTCTTGCTTCATCATTTGGAAGCCGAATGAAACACCATCAACATCACCACGCTTAATCGTTTCATATGTGTCATTGCCTAACGTTGTATTAGGTAAATCAAGCTCGAAGCGTAAACCAATTTCATCTTCAAATAAACGTAATGTACCGTTTTTAGTGCGTCCTAAAATTTTTGAGGTGTCATGTGACCACAAAGCTAATTGATCATCTCTAGTTAGTGAATCTGTAAAGGCACCACGCTTAAACTGCTCTTTAAATCGGCGCCACCCCATTGCATGAGATTTCATTTCCCACTTAATGGCATAGCCTGTAATCGTTCGCTTGCCATCCTCTCCCTCACGAATCTCTACATCATTCGTTGCTAGGTTCCTTGTTTCCATTACTGTCACTATTCTCACCTCCCTTATCATTAACAACTGCTGTATCCAAACGGCGAATAGGCGTATCGCCACCCTCAGTAGGTGGTAAATTCAATATTTTTCGCCACTCATTCGGAGTCAGTGCACCACGGTCTACCATTTGAACAAGCTGCATTTTCGTTCCCATACTTGCGTAGTGTAACGAAGATGCTTCATATATAATAGAATCGCCCCGCTTACGCTCATGAGGTAAAAATAACTTATATGAGATTTCGGCTGCTAATTGCATAGCAAATGGCTCAATATTCGCTTCATAAAAGGCGTTCCATTCATCCTCCGTGTGCATGGCTTGTACAATCTTTTCATTGGTATTAAAAAAAGAATACACACGTTGAATGGTATTCTTTGCTTGCTTATCATCTGGCACATAAGCCTTGTTATCTACTTGTTTCAGTTCGTACTTTCCATCAGCTGCAGCTGCACCACCGCTATTTTGAATGCTTAAAAAGTTCTCATTGAAATCTTTGACTGCTTTCTGCATATCTTCAGATTTCATAATGGTAGCAAATTTCAAAATCCACCGAATGACTGCGCTATTTTTAATCGCCTTTACAACACCTTGGTCGGACGTATTAATGATTTCCATAAGATCTGTCAAAGCTGAGTTAGGTGAATCACCAAAGAAATCATCATTATTAAAATCACGCCGAAGATGAATGACATCATCATACGGAATAAGCTGTTGTTTACCGTTTGGGAAATAAAACTTTAAAAAAATATCGCCGTGGCTCCCTTCCACTACCTCAATCGATGATGCTGGTAAAACATAAATAGCAGTTGGCAATAGTGTCTCTATGTCCCGCTGAATATAAGCAAATGCATTGCCGTTCAAGCGCAATTGTGTCGCCATTTTCTCTTGAAAGATTTGGCCAGACATTAATGGATTAGGACGAAGCAACAAATTCTTTATATGCACATCAGGGAAATATTTAATGCCGCGTGAATTTTCTCTTACATGTTTCGGCACAAGCTTTCCTATTGCCGTAACTTCTGGACGAATAGCAGCACGGATAATATCTGATTTATAAAGATTGCCATTCCATGAAAAAAATCCGCCTCCATTATCAACAATCATTTCAAAATGTGTCGTCGATTTCTGTGGTTGCGAATTCGTCTGTTTACCAAATATCTTTTCAAATAAGCCCATTCGTTTCTCTTCACCTCCTCTAAATCATATTTAAATAGTCATTCTTCTTATCCAAGTAAATGACATACGCATTTAGTAAAGCAATGGTACCATCGATACGTTTACGACTATCACGTGTTTTCACTGGCGCAATATTGCCGTTCGTATCCACTTTAACTTCTGTATTTGCTAAACACATTTTCATTAACTGATTATTATTGTAGTTTACAAGGTTAGCTCCCAAATCTGCCTCAAGCTCTTTCATTGGTGTAGAAAGTGTAACAGCCCCCTGCCTTACTTTTATCATGGAATCTTGCCCGAAATGTTGTGCAAAATTCTCTAATGAAGAATCATCTACATGCCAAGGGTCGTAACCAATCCAAGGAATATAAATGTCATAGTCCTCCCGAAGTTCAACAAACCATTTCAGCACATCTTTCAAATCTACCTTGTAATCACCACTCGGACGCAAAATGGCCATTCGTTCAAACAAATCATATGGAATACTGTCCTCTTGTGCTCGTTGCAGTATTAATTTCTCAGGCAACCAGAACATGCAAGTAAAATAAATATTGTCATCATCCGGACGTCGTAAAAGAACACCTGCAGCAGTTAAATCGGTTGTCTCCGATTTATCAAAGCCACCAATGCCATAATTAAAGCCCATTTCTGCAATATCAAATATAGCTGTGTTTTCAAGTTGGTCCCATGTAAGCCAAGCTGAAGTAGCATTTTCTTTCATATTAAAATCTTTGACCATAACGGTTGGACGGAAAGAAGCATCAACTTTTGCCTTTTCAACAAATGCACGTAATTCTTCTTCCTTCTTAATGGTACCTAGACCTGGATTCGCTTTTATCCAGCAACTTTCATCTAGCCACTCATCACGATGATCTAGCTCATAAATAAATGCAAGGAATCGCTCATCTTTGATTTTTCCATCAAGTACGTTACATGCATATTCATACTGCGAATCATAAATTGACTCACGTACAAAACCATTTGTACTAATAGAAGAAACTAATGCTTGGTCACGTGAGGATGTCGATTGCTTCATAACATCATAAATATTACGGTCCTTAATAGCTGCTAACTCATCCACCGTAACAAAATGGCTGTTCAATCCATCTAAGCTGTTTGAATCTGATGCAAGTGGTTGAATCGTTGAAAATGTTGGCGCAAAATACAAGTCAGTTTTCCGCTTCTTAATATGCTTCGATAAATCTGGACTTTGTGCCACCATTTTGTAGCACTCGCTAAACCCCTTCTTCGCTTGGTCTAGCTTAGTCGCAATGAAATAAACTTCAGCTGAACCCTCCCCGTCACCTACTTGCATGAAAAGAGAAATGGCTGCATTCTCTGTTGTCTTCCCATTTTTACGACCACGAATATCTACAACCTCACGATATTGGCGCATACGTGTTTCTTTATGAACAAATCCGAATAATGCCTGTAGCTTTGCCTTCTGAAATAAATCAAGGATAAGGGGCTGCCCCATGTTTTTACCTTGTGCCTGTCTGCATAGCGTCTCAATAAATTCAATTGGCTTTGTTGCAAGCTCAATATTAAATTCATACGGCTCAATTGGCTGTTGCAATTGCTCATACAATTTTTGATACTGTTGCTTTAATCGACGACAAACATTAATCTCACCCGACATGATTTTTTCATAGTACTCAATAATGTAATTTTTCATCACGCATCACTTACTATACTTCGCCACAAATTTTTGAAGCCCATCCATTTCACCTGTTACCTTTAAATTTTGTTCCGGCTTCGGATACATGTCGAGCAATTGTTTGTAAATGCTTGTATAGGTTTTGGCAGCGTCTAAATAATTTTTAAAATGTGGGCTTGTTCTTAAAATTGAATAATCACCTTGCTGCATCTCCTCCACTGACCCATTCAATTTCACATAATCTCTTAGCTCTGTCATCTCAATGCTGAGGAATGCCAAATCTTCAAAGAGGCGAAGGGCCACTTCTTTTCTCTGTCCTTCAAGATCATTGAAGGTTCTTCTCAACTTAGTGATTTCTTTTTTAATGGCTTTGTTTTTTAGAATAATTTCCGTTTCCTGCTCTGGAACGTCCGTTTTCAAAACTTGCCTTGTCATCATCAAACCTCCTAGTTTTTTATGTTAGGTGGGGGTCATGTACGAACTCAGATGGAGGAAATCTGAGGTATCCCATCGGTCTTTAACCATCCCCCATTGTATTATTTGAAGGGGGGCTATACACTAGCTCGCCAGCTTCATTGAATGAAAAACCTTCACGTAAAATTTCTTTTGGCTTACCAAATGTTTTCTTATTGTGACACTCTAAACAAAGATACTGAAGGTTGTCATGGTTCAATGTAATCATTGGATCATTAATGTTATTGGCGTTAATTTCCTCCTTATGGTCAACGATGTATCCCGGATTATAATTGCAATGCTCACACAATCCATTAGGAACTGTTTGAATGTATGAAGCTCTACATTTCTTCCAAGCAGTGCTGTTATAAAACTTCTTTGCTCCTGCCGTGTACTCTCGCATTACTCGCTGCCTTCTAACTGTTCTGGCAAATCATTACTAGATAATTGTTGCAATGAAATTACTCGAATTGTCGGAACAGCAAACAGCAATCTGTTATTACTATCCTTCAATCTAATCCAGTCTTGCTCTGTATGAACCCACATCACATGATTGATTGTTTTTGAATGAATGCCACGTTCATTGTTGTAGACAACCTCGTACTTCATTTTCATTCCTCCTAACAAAATAAAAAGAAGCGACACATATGTGCAGCTTCCTTATAAATGTATGTACTCGTTCTATTTTCAAGGGAATGAGTTAAACGGTACAATATTAGATTAGCATGTTCTTTTTAAAAATGAGTTCTCGATTCGTTCGCAAATCGTTCGTCAAAAGTTCAATTGATGATTTGCTGATAACAATTATTCAAAACCATATATTCCCTAAAAAGGTATGTAATAAGTATTGAGGCATGCTTGTATACACAAAACTATTTATACAATATATTTAATCTATTTAATAATCATAGTTTTTTAGCCAATTTACAAATCCAATTGAATTTCTAAGCCCATCATACATTGCAGTTTTCCAATGATTTATTAAGTGGTTTTCACAACTTTTAAATTTATCATTTAAATCCTCTCTTATTCCATTTTCAGCAATTGCATCACTAACTCCATTTAAAATAAATGAATTATGTAGTTCCTTTAAATGATATAAGTTATCCGAAAACTCATCTATTGCATAACTAATAAATAAATCGTTTAAATTGAAAGTTTCAAAGTGATATTTCATCCTTTGAAACTTTTCATTTCCCCAAGCAGACGGTTTAACAATCTTAAAACTGAAAGCTACAGTATCTGGGAACATCCCAATATCACAGTATAACCATCTGGTGTCGTCAACATTATCAAAATACGGATGAAGAAATAGAACATTTTCATCCATAGTTTTAGTAAGCTTAGTCATATTGCAATCTTTACAACATGGTACTAAATTAAATGGTGTCACAGCATAAATTGGAAATGAGGATTTCGGTAAAAAATGATCTAACGTTGTGCTTTTCCCATACCCACAAAACGGGCATTTTTTAGATGAATTTAGAATTTTATCATAATAATCTCTGGCAGGATTCTCTTTCTTCACCATTTTATCGTACAAAAACATCATCTGATTTTTGGAGATTTGCCCATTTATATCTTCATGGCTTTGGAGTGTATGAAGTTGACCTGAATTCCCCTTAATCTCGTAATCTTTTTCTGCCAATTCATAAGAAGCCATATTAGAATTTACATTTATATATAAAGTCTCATCTCTAATATTACTTATACAAGATTTTAGAACTTCTTCACAGGACAATTTTGGAGGGGAAAGTTTACGCATCTTTATTTCCCCCTCTAGAATATATCATTGATCTAATTAATGTTTTTGCCTCAAGTCCTATTTTCCCATTAAAGATATTTAATATTTCTTCATATGAAAGCCCTTTATTCACTAATCCCGTTAACATCTTATGAAAACCAGACTCTCTAACTTCTAAACCAAATATCTCGCGTGTCAATGTACCTATATTTTCTCCAAATGTTTCAATACTTGGAGGTTCGAAATCAATATAGTCGTTTGTTCTGTTCATAATATTTACACATTCAGATGGAACCTCTTGAACAATTACGGGAGAGTGAGTTGCAATTAAAGCAACTGCATTTCTAGTTATTAATAACTCTGTCAACGCTCTGGTAAAGGCGGAAAATAATGGCGGATGTAAGTGAAGTTCAGGTTCATCTAAAATCACAAGTGTTCTTTCTTCAACTTTTTCTACTAATTGTGTAATTGTTAACAAAACAATTTTATGTCCTGAGCTTAATTTTTCAAATACCAATTTAGCTTTGCCAATTGAATGGTCCTCAATTAGTTCTTCAATCCCTATACTATCAAAAATCGGATCGCTATTTAGCATTTGTATAGTTCTTTTCCATCTTAAACTTTTACCTGAAGACTTAATCCCATATAAACTTTCTTGAAATTCATTTATTAATTCTTCAAATGTCTTTGGAAGATATTTGCCTTCTTCATTTTTTACTAATCCCATTCTAGTAAATTTAATTCCAGTAATATTATTAATACTATAGCCATGCTCGTTATCAAAAGAGCTAAAGGAAACTAACAATATACCTGCAAATAACTCTTCTTTTATATTTGTATAAATATTACCGTAACTAGAATCCCCAGTCATTCCACAATTTATTAGATTCCTTATTAAATTTGTCTTTCCTACACCATTTCTACCAATTAATACATGAATATTCATTGGAGGTACCTGGTGTGGAACTACATGAACAGTAAGAGTAGACTCTAATTTATTTTCAGGTAGTTTATATTCAAAGTAGTACTCACTTAATTCTGCATCTCCATTTGCTAGTCTTCTATATTGACCTTTAACAGAAACCCTTGAAACATCTCTTAATAATGATCGGCTTAATACATATTCATTTTGCACATTATTATATATTGCGTCATTAAGAGCAACATCATTCAATGCCTTTAATATTTCTATTCTTAAATCCTCACCTAAATTATTTAGATTTGTATAGTAACTTACATCTTGCCCAATTGAAAAAAAATCACCATTTAGATTATTAAAAGATTGTGGTAATTTAGGTGAAACATATTTCACAGGATCAGGTTTTAGGCCTTTTTCCCCTATTTTTACCGAACCTATCCATTCTACATTTTCTGAAGTAGCATAATACATACCATATAAGGTTCTAAATTCAAACCAATCATTCCAACTATCTGGGACAAGGAAAATTTTTGGTTCAACAGTTTTATATGGACTCCCATCTTCTAAGACCTCAAAATTCACTCCTGATTTCCCCCTTTTAAGACAGATTTTTATTTTTTAAATAATACTTATTTTATAGGTTATGCAAAATAACTTAATATTACTTAGTTTAAGTATATACAACTCACTAAAAATTTACATCACATAATCTATTATTGTTTTTTCTAAAATGTTTTAGCTTTTTATAAATATTAAGATTTTATTATTAGTCTACCAAAAGTGCCCTTTTATAGATATTGTCCTGTTCACGCACCCTCTCTAAACCCTTTAGGACAACGTATTTAGCCCCTCTCGTCTACATCAACGTGACAACCACTGAAAATGACTTGTTCATTTAAAATAGCCATCCTTATGTTTAAATGAAGCCATAAAAAAACTACACCAATATAATATCAGTGTAGTTACCAATCAATTTTGCTTTGTTGTTTATCCAACTCTTCTTGCTCGATGCCTAAATAGATCATCGTTTCACGTTGGCTAGTATGATTCAAAGCTGTCATTATAGTTGCAACATTATTGAATTTTTTATAGTGCTGATAGCCGTATGTTTTACGTAACGTATGTGTCCCAATCTGCTCAAGTCCAAAATCATCTGCAAGCTCCCTTAATATTTCATATGCTCGTTTACGGGAAATCGGTTGATTGATGCCATTTCGAGACTTAAAAAGGTACTCTTCATTCGGCTTTTCCTGAATGTAATCACGCATAGCTTTTTTGAGTTCCTTCGTCATGCGTACTTGCCGGTACTTCCCTGTCTTTTCTTCAAAAAGCCGAATATCCCAGCCTTTTACATGCTTTACCTGAAGCTTTAAAATATCACTAATCCGAAAACCGCAATGAATGCCTGTTAAAAACATTAAATGATTGCGTTTGTTCGTATCAAACAAGTAACGCTTAATTCGTGCAAGTAGCTCACGATCTCGAATCGGTTCTACCTTCATAGGCTCACCTCATTTTTCATCTTGTGGTAAACCTCAATTTTCAACGCAAAAGCCAGGCGTAGCATTGCCTGCCATTTCTTTTTATAATAAGTTGTTTTTCCAATGTTTAGGTCCGTCCAAATATCAATATCGTAATCTGTCTCCATTTGAAGATAACGACGAACAATAATTTGACGTTCATCATGCTTTAAAGAAGCTACTGCTCGGTGAATCCAATCAAAATATCTCTCACGCTCTAATTCAAATTGTACACGTTCAATAGCTGCATTCTCCGTTTTACTGTTAAACTGATTCGAACCACCAGGTGCTAATGCATATGCTGGTGTAATACTTGGCAGATGATCAGCAGGCAATGTCACCAAATACACACGATATTTTTCAAGCTTTTCCTCTAATGAAACCTTTGTTAGTTTTTCATCCACTCGTTGAATTGTTCTCATTTCCTGTTCCTCCTCATTCTAAAATGGAATAGTCATTTGAAATTACATTTTGATAAAATAAAAAGAAGACAACAAAAGACGGCAGCGTTTTGCTGCTATCGATTGTTGTCCTCCAGATGGCTGGTAGAACCTTGTGCAAATATATTATTGTTATTTTCCTTTTCTTCTATTAAGATATCTAAGATACTAATTAAAAAGTTTATTCTTCTATTTCTCTCTGTAAAAGTAAATAAAACTTGATAAGTTAAAAAATATACAGTGAATGCTATAGAAGTATACAATATTAAATATGAATGAATTTGATAACGTGTTAATTCATCAATGATTTTAAAGATTTCCTGACTCCCAACCTTATTGGTTATATATTCTTTAATTTTAGGTATAAAAAGGGTTGTTATAAAAGTTGCTAATAAAGTTATCAAATACACATTAATTTTATTAAATAAACTCTTTTTAGTCCTACTATAAAGGAATGTTCTAAAAATTTTAAAGTAAAGTAAATTATCTTCTAACTTAGTTTTTATAATATTAGTAATTTCCTTCAAATTTTCAGTGTCATCATATTCACTCGATGCTCCATCTCCAAACATATTTCTTAAAAACTTACTTGATACTGCATCTTCTCCTAACCATGTATACAAGGTACTATTGTATGGAGATGTAGTTTTATCAAGTAATAAGTCTGTTTTTTTGAAAAGCCATCCGAATGACACTAATAGTAACGCTGTAAATATTAAAGATAATGTAAAAAAACTTAGTGAATAAATAATGGCTCCAAATTCACCAAATACTTCTATTAGAACATCAATATAGATTTGACTCTCTAAAACTTTAAACAATAAAATTAAAATTACAATCCATTTTATAAATTTAAAATAATTGTTTTTGAAAATAGTTCTAAGTTTAACATTGAAATTACTCAAAACTCCTCACCCTCGTCCCATTTAACACGTTTCACCTGCCCTTGGTGTGTGACGATTTTGGTTTCGGCAAAGGCAGGAAGCTCGGCGACTTTGGCTTTGCCTTTTGACAATATAATCACACAACTGTCAGGCAATTCCATTATATCAAGTGCGAGCTTCCCATCAACATTTATTTTCAATTCTTGCATTCTCATACAGACACCCCTCTGATATAATTAAATTGACGCAATCAAAGGGTTGTCCTAAATCATAGCTACGGTTCCCGCCGTAGCTTTCTTTTTAACTGCTTACTAATAACCAACTCAAAAATTGATAGCAACCTATTTTATCCTTAAAGCCTAGGTGCACATCGTCGTTCTCCACTTCATAGAATTTGTCAGTTAAACGGACTGTGTGAGCATCTATTAGAATTTCATCATCTGGCTGGAGCTGCTCTAACTTTTGATACACGGGATCATCATGCAAACCAATTATTTCGTAAATATTTAGGTTATCCATTACGCTATTCCTTTCTTTGGCTTATTTGCTACAGACAATCAATTATTAAATAAATCAATAGTTATACTGAAGGAGGATTTTATTATGGCTACATATAAACAAATCCAAGAATATGTTAAGAACTATTCTGGATATACTCCAAAAACTTGTTGGATTGCACATATGAAAGAAATTTGTGGTTTACAACCAAAGATGTCAGCACGAAGATATTCTCCTGATTCACGAGTGCACCCTTGTCCAGAATCAAAACAAAACGATATAAAAGCAGCCTTCCGACATTTTAATATGATTCCATAATTTAAGGAGGATAATCCTCTTTCTTTTCCAATTCATAGTACCTATTAATTTTGCCTTAACACACTATGTTGTCCCCAAATCCCTGTCGAAATTTTAGGTAAACTAACTTTTTGCGATTGGTGGTTTAACATCTTTTCCCGTAGGAAATTTCTTAGTAATTGTTACTTTATTATTTGACATAAATAACCTCTTCTTTTGACGGAATGCTTAGTTAGCTTCATAACGAGCGACTTCTGTGATAATACAATCCGCTAAATTTGGGTAATCTGACTTGAATTTTTCAATGGCTTGTTGCTCGTTAGATGCCGAAACAAATCCATGCATACTATGGTTCGGGAAACCTTCTAAATGAAACGTCAATTGCCATCCCAATATGCATGATTTTAAAACCTGGAAGAAATCTTCTTGCGGTATATTGTAAAAGCGTTTAATTTCAGCTAAATTCGGATGATTATCTAGGATTAAATCCTCCAACGTACAAAGTTCACCATTTTCAACTTCGACAAAATCATTATCCATATCATATTTAATTTGATGAAATGCTTTCTCTTCCACGATGTACTCAGGTAACGTGTATGCATCATAAGCTGGACGTGGTAAATAAACCACATTACCGTCAATCATATAGCTAGTACACTTTTCTAAACCTGTGATTAAACATTTATCCGGTGCTGCATCAAGCGCCACCTTCATTTCTTCTGTTGACATTATTTCTTGCTCCCTTCATTTTCAGATTTTCTTTGTGCGTCAATACGTTCAAGAATTCTGCCATTTACAAACTTTGCACCATAAAATCTAGTTAACTCCGCCAACATAAACGGCTCGTCACAGCATGGACAAATTGGATGCATTTGATTGTTGCCAGCACGCGTCTTACTTTCAAGTTCTTTGATGATTTTTAAATGAGGCTTGTAATTGTCTAAATCTTTCTTTTGCTGTAAAGACTTTTCAAGTCGTTCATTTATTTCATCAAATCTTGCTCCCATCGCTGAAACCACTTCAAACGGATCTCTTTCAGCTTGGCAATGTTGGCAATATAACTTGCGATTTTTTGTATCAATTGTTACGTGCAAGCTGTTACATTCACACAACTTGTTCCTATTTCGTTCAAATTTTATTAAATCAATACTCATGACGTTCTCTGGTAACTGTTCCAAAAAAATCACTCCTTACTTACTCCACAAAATGTTTTATCAAAGTGCATTTTTTAACGTTTCTACAGCTGCATCTTCGTCGTAGCGTTCTGTAATTAATTCGATAGCTTCCTCAATCGCCTGCCTTAAAATACTTTTGTCAGTGCGTAAATCGAAATTATCCTCTTTTTCAGCCTGGAGTTCAGCTTTCAAATCACTTAATTCCTTGATCGCATCAATGCCTTTTTGCAATACAATAGGGATTAAATAATCAAACGCCTCGTTTTCTTTAATTAACTTTTCTAACACCTCAATACAGACTTGTTCGTCCATTTCGTCTGCTCCCTTCCTAAGCAAAATGTTTCTTATACCACTCATTATCTGAATAAATTTAACTGTGCAATTACCACCGTCTCACCACCTAGCAAACCCTATAAAAGAAACAATTTGGAAGTGCATTTCAAAAAAATATACGCTACACATCGTTGTACATCTTTAGCAGTTCTTCATCCGACATATTGCGTAACATTTCCTCTGCATAGTTTTTACGTAGAATGATGATTGCAATTAGCTCCTCGCGTTCTTCTTTAGACAATTCCACTCACCCCTTGGCTATTAATCTCCTAGCTTGGCCAACACCTTTTGACGTTCTCGTTCAAAGTCAATGTCTGCATTTGTTGCTATTCCCGAAGCAGGTGCAGCTGGTTGTTGTTCGTTACGATTAGCAAACCATTCTGGGACAACTTCTTGGCGTCCTTGTTGTTTACGTGGTGGCTGCTGCCTACGTTGTTGTTTTTGTGCCTCGTAACGAAGTTTATCGGCTTGGACATCGCTAATTGTTTTTAAGCGTTTGTTACTCCAGTCTTTTAAAATTGTTTCGACGTAGTTCCAGCGTATAGCATTGTTTTCTATCGCTAGTTTCATAGCATGTATGACAAGCTCCTCGGATAAATCATCTAACCAAGCATTCATTTTTTCTAGCACGTATGCAGATAAGGCACCGAATCCGTTTTGCTCGTAAAATGCAAATGCGTTTAATTTTTTCGGTTGTTGGGGCGTAGCCTTATCATCATCATAATTATTTAGTAAATTATTATTTAGTTTATTATTACTTATTAGTGACGAGTTTTCCGTTAACGGTTGTTCCGTTGTCGGATTTACCGTTAACGGATTTTCAGTTGACGGCTGTTTGTTTGGTGTTTCGAAAACTAAAAATACCGTCTGTCCAAATTTCCCGCGCTCGCTACGTGACTGCTCCTTCTGGATGTACCCTGCTTCCTGCAACTCCTTCACAATCGCTTTTGTGGCATCTCTACCGTTCTTGCTACGAGTGGTTAAGTCTGCGATGTTAAACGTCCAATCGTTTGGTAGCGAGAGCATATATGCAAGTAACCCCTTTGCCTGCCAACTGATCTGAGGATTATTTAAAAACCCCTTGTCTAACACGACAAAGTTTTCGGTCTTGTTGATTCTAAAAGTTGTCACAGTACGGCTCCCCCTTCCCAACTCGCAATAAAGCACAAAGCATCCTGCAATTGATGCTGCTTAATATCTCGATAGGAATCCACGTGGTATCTCACTTTGAGCGATGAGTATAGCTTGCTAAAAAGTGCCGGACGTTGTGAAGCTGTTTTACAAAGCTGATATACTCGCTCTCCTACTGCTCTTTGCACACGCTTTTGTTCACCTGAATGCAATGTCATTTGCTGCTCAATTTGTAATACACGATTTTCCAATGCAATCAACCTCTTTTCGTCATACGGCAATGCCTGTGTTTGTACTTGTTGCAGTTGCTGTGTCACCTTGTAATACTGTGAAACAAGCATGTTATACGCTTGCCATGCCTTATCCGTGTTCAAAGACTTAGCAAGTAAAAATGCTCCCTGTTCGGTCCACAAATAAAGCACTGATACGAATTTAAGGGTGGCGTCATTTTGTCGCTCGCCTTTGAATTGCTTTAACTCATCACCAGATAACGAAAAATAATGTAACCCATGCTCAAACCGATCTTTGTTGCGTTGGAAGTTGCGATTAACAGTTTTCGTCTCTGCTTCGTATGCATCAGCAATTTGAGCTGTCGTTAAAACACGCTGCCCTTCTCGCTCAATTACGTATAAATCCATGACAATCTCCTTTCTTGAAGGGTAACGACAATTCGTCGCCACCCCTGAAACGATTTATTTTTCTTCTAACATCGCAATTGTGTCTTTAATGCCTGAAACACGAGCCATTTGAACGCTGTATGCTGCTTTGGTTTTTGCATATTCAAAGTCCGTTTCTGCATTTGCAACATCCAGTGCAAGATCCGTTAGCAATTCCTGCTCATCAGCTAAAAATTGTTTAATTTTATCCATGGTTGTACCTCCATTAATGATTTGATATAATGGAAGAACATAGTATGAACTGATTCCTCGTGCAAAAGTTATCAGTCTGGCGCAAGTACTCCTCTAAAGTGCTTGTGCTTTTTTATGTTCTTCACTTGTTTTAAGCTCACATGCAGTGAGTATAATTCCATCAATAACAACACTGTAATGAATCCAACATTCTCCGTTGCTGTTTATTTCCCGTGTGTTTACATCCGTTAAACCTAAGGCATGGAATGCGCTATTACTAAAATGCACTTGTAGCCCCTCTAACCCTTCTATTATGCTAAGTATCCCGATTTCTCTAGCTCGATCCGTAACTTCATTTTGCAAACGGATATAAATTTGATGACTACTAAATAATTCGAGTTCCATCGACCTCTCAAAAGCTTCTTTAATCTGTTTTTTCATATCCTCTGCGTATTCAATAAATGCCTTAATTTCCTCCATCCCTATCACTCTCCTTTTATAAAAACCAAATTACTAGTCCACCAATAACCGGCAGTAATTGCTGTAAAATTGTGATCCCGTCCATACCATACATAAATGCAATAGCAACCTCTTGGGCATTCGTTTGACGGAACCAGTCAGCAAATGTAAGTGCATCAGGTACTTTATGGTCATTCTCAAACTTGGAAATACATGCTTGTGTACGATTCATCCGATGTGCCAACTCTTCCTGTGAAAGTTCAGCACGTTCGCGACAAGCCTTCATAATTGCGCCTAGCTTCACCGCATACACCTCCTTTCATTCCAAGTTGGAATACCATATTCAGTTCAACAAAGTTAAAATTTTTTATAAGAAGAAACTCTATATCCTCTAGATCCCTCTCAATAATTCCCGCATAAATACCCTCGCAAAAAACCATTTATATAGGGTTGCGACAAAGTGTCGTGCCCCTCCCCATTAACTAATTGCTTTAAACGACTTCGCATTTTTGTTAATCCATTGCGTATTGTCCTCAATCCATCGCATTAGCAAATGCGTGGGAATCAAGGTACCAGCTTCACGAAGTACTGGAAAATCAGCTCGGGCTAATAACTCTGCTGCTTTTGTATCTTTAATATGGAAAAGCTCTTTTAACTCTTCTTTTGTTAGCAATGGTGGCAATTCCTTAATCTGAATTGGTTTTTGAGCTGCTAGTCCGATTTGAACTTCTTCACGGATCATCTCGCGAAATGCTGTTGTATCGAATTGAAAATTAATCACTCCAACCACCTCCTTCCAAATATTTGCTATAATCACCTTGAAAGTGAGGTGATTATTTTGGAGTGGTTTAACAATTTGGACATATCAAATAAAATTGCAATTGTCAGTGCATTAGCAACTTTTTCGGTGTCTATTATCTCTACAATTATTGCTTTATTAGCACTTAGGACTACCAAAAAATCAATAACTGAGGCAAATAGACCCTATGTTGTTATAGCTATTGAAACCATTGAAACTGGCTTCTACGCAAAATATCTAGTTATAAAAAATTACGGAACAACTGGAGCCTATATAGATTTCGTGAAAACAAATCATGAATTTAAAAATACCTACTTTAATAACTTCATAAAAGATTTAACAACGAGATTTATAGCACCAGGCCAAAGTTTTGTCTCGTACTTAGATATAGAACCAGAAGAAGCTCAAATGGAATTTGAAATTCAATATTCAAGCCCCTTAGGGAAATATCAAGAACGGTTTACCTTAAATGAAAAACTGTATAAACATCAAGTTCGAAAAAGTGTTAATCAATCACAATTAAGTGAACTCTCAAACGTCCTAAATAATGTTTTTCATGCACAAGATAAATCAAAAATTTAGTTTTCTTGAACAAAATATCGTTTACTAATTTTAAATTGGATATTCAACTGATCTATATTTATTCGAGCTTCTTTTTGAAGCTCGTCTAAAAAGTCATTTATAATTTCACTAACACTCTCATTCACCCCAATGAGAAACTCTACATTAACATTTGTTGAAATTTTATTATTCATTAAAGTCATCCTCTTCACCCCTTCCAAATATTCAGTAGGATTCCCCATCCTATCGCCGAACTATGTTTAACAAGGATCGTGATTTCGTAATGAAACTTGTTTATAACGTAGTCGACAACCACAAATCTTTTTGGGTTACTGTTTCTTTCACAACTACCCGTTTTAAAGTTAGATGTACATGCCACAAAAAGACTGAGGAAAATCTTATATTAGCTCTAAAAATTCATTTCATAAAAACTAGCCAATGTGTTTTGCTGCGCTTATTCCCAAACAACGGTTTTTTATTGAAACATTTCAGTATATCTTTTAGAGATATTTGCTCCTCGTTCCATTTGAATATTAAAGTGCCGTTCGTTTTTAAAACCCGCATACATTCTGCAAATCCTTTTGTGATATCCTCTTGCCAAGTATGCTCATCTAACTTTCCATATTTCTTGGCTAACCATGAATTATCACCAACACGTATGAGATGTGGGGGGTCAAACACAACTAAATAGAAACTTTCATTTGGAAAAGGCATGTCTCTGAAATCGCCAATAATATCTGGTTTTACAATCAATTTGCGACCGTCACATAATTCAGTTTCTAATTCACGCTGATCCATAAAAACGGTGTCTCCATTTTCTTTATCAAACCAAAACATTTTGCTACCACAGCAGGCATCTAAGATTTTATCCAAAATATCCACCGCCTTTTTAAACTTCAAGCTAAGTATTTTTCACCAAATTCACTGCCTCATCTAAAGGCATCTTTTTTAAGTAACATTGGTAACCTAATTCAAGTGTCCATACAGTTGCTTCACTAAAAAGATAATCAGCTTGTATTTCTTCTAAAGTACGGCCACTATCTCTTTCCATCAAATATTGTTCAATTGTCATGCTCTCTCACCTCCTTCCAAGGTTGGCGACAAATTGTTGTTCACCCTAGACGATTACCAATTTGGTAATTTAAATTTCAAAAAAAAGCTCGTTAATTGAGACATTTAATATTACAGATATTTTAGCAATATCATCTGCACTCATTTTACGAATACCACTTTCTTTATAGTAGTAACCTTGATAACCTTTATAGCCCATAATTTTCGACATTTCTTCTATTGAAATATCATTTTGACTTCTAAGTTGCTTAATTAAATCAAGGTTAACTACCATTGGTTTTTTCATATTAAGCACCCCCCTAGAATTACCAATTCGGTAACCTTAAATACAATATATATTACCATTTAGGAAAAGTCAACAACATTTTACCTTTTTGGTAATACTCTTTTTTACCGCTTTGGTAAATGTTAAAATAGCAATATGATATGTGAGGTGTATATATTGACATCACTAGGAATTAGAATTAAACACTTACGTGAAAAAAATAATATTTCTCAAATTGACTTTGCGAAAAAAATAGGTGTTTCAAACACAGTACTTTCTAGATATGAATCAGGAGATAGAAAACCTGATTATGACACTTTACAATTAATAGCTGATTTCTTTGAAGTCAGCACCGATTATCTTCTTGGTCGCACAGACACCACAGAACCTACAACAAAGTCGCAAGATGATGAAAAAGAATTTCAAGCATTTATAAATGATCCTGAACTTGGTGTTTGGTACAAAGAGTTACCAAGATCTAGTGAAGAGGAATTACGTAAGCTACGTACTATATGGGAAATGATTAAAAGTGAACAAAAAAAATGAGAGCATGCTAATTAGCACGTTCTTATTTTTTACATACACAATGTAACAATTTAACTATTATGGATAATTTATTTTAGGAGGATTTTATTAATGAAAAAATTAGCTATGGCAGTTATTGCAGGCGCTGTATTACTTGGTGGCACAGTTGGCGCTCCAGCACAAACAGATGCTGCTACAAAAACTTATAAAAACTGCACTGAGTTAAACAAGGACTATAAAGGTGGAGTCGCAAAAGATGCAAATGTAAAAAATAAAGGTGGTAAAACAAAGCACGCCCCTTTCGTCTCAGCTGAGTTATATAAAGCAAATTCTTCAAAAGATCGGGATAAAGATGGCATTGCGTGTGAAAGATAAAAATTAGGCATGTTACTTATCTATATGGTAACTGATTAAAAATGAACAAAAGAAATAGGCATATCATTCAGATGGCTGCCTATTTTTCAAAAAACTGCTTTATAAAATTTTTATTAAAGGTGATTATATGACAATCTTACAAATGTCCTTTGACTTAAAAACTATCGATCATTTAGGAGTAAAATTATACAACACATTTCCTCCCGTAATTGCGGAATTAGTCTCAAATTCATATGATGCTGATGCGGAAAATGTAAAAATTTTCATTGATTATGAAAATAAATCTGCAAAAGTAGAAGATGATGGACATGGCATGACACTAGATGAAATTAACAATCAATTTTTAGTAATAGGTAGAAACAGACGATTATCTGAAAATAGTAGCTTTTCCAGAAAGAAAAAGAGGAAAGTTACTGGAAAAAAAGGGCTCGGAAAACTTGCTGTTTTTGGGATTACTGAAGAAATCGTTATTCACTCAGTTGCAAAAAATTTAAAGAATTCATTTTCTATGAATTATTCAGATATTAAAACAGTTGAAGATTCTACCTATTTTCCAAAAGAAATACATAAAAATATACCTGTAACTGATGAAATAGGAACTACTATCGAATTAAACAAAATTCGTCAAAAAACAATTACAGATATCCATACACTAGCGGAAGGACTCTCTTCCAGATTCCAGATTTTTGATAGTGAATTTAATGTGGAAATTATTAATGTCAACACAGGAGAAAGTGAAACTGTGACAAATGAAACCTTTCATTCTAAAGTAGATTTTGAATTCTCATGGAACTTTCCAGAAGATTTTTCATCTGCGATTACGTCAAGTGAAAATTTGAAATGGTTAAACGAGAAGGAAGTCACTGGAAAAATTTTAACAACCCCTACTCCTTTAAAAGAATCTCATAAAGGTATTATTATTTATGCACGAAAAAAATTAGTACAAGAAAAAACATTTTTTAACGATCGCTCTAACGACTTTTTTAATACTTATGCAACTGGTTATTTTATAGCAGATTTCATTGATGATAGTAACAGTGAAGATATTATTTCGACTGACCGAAAATCAATTTTATGGGATTCTAATGACGAATTAAGAAAGTTAAAAATCGCATTAGATGAGGTAGTAAGAAATACTTCTACTTCTTGGAGAACGAAAAGAGATAGTAAGCGAAAAGATGAAATAAAAAACTGCTTACCAAAAGACTTTTATGACGATATGACTAAAACAGATAAATCAATATTAAAAAATGTTGAAAGGCAACTTTTGACCAAACTCTCATCTGCAAATGATACTTTTCAAGCAGCTAATTTACTTCAAGCATTTAAACACCAATTTAAGTTTGAGAGCTTTAAAGATTATGTAGAAGAGATGCACGAAACAGAAATCACCATTGAAAACATGGAGAAATTAAGCTCCGATTGGGAAAAAATAGAAATAAATGAAATGGCTAAATTAGCTTTAGGTAGAGTTAAAACTATTCAAAGCTTTGAAGAATTCATAAATGGAAATGCTTCAGAAACAAAAGTTATTCAACCATTTTTAGAAAAATTCCCTTGGATTTTAGAACCGCGTATGTCTGTTTTCGATAGAGAGGTAACATTTAAAAAAATTTTAAAAGAAAATTTTCCAGATGAAGAATTACAAGAATCAAACCGAAGAATAGATTTCTTATGTTCAAATGTAAATGGTGATGTTGTAATTATTGAATTGAAAAGACCTAATATTAAGTTATCTTCTAAGGAAATCTCTCAAGCACGAAAATATGAAAGATTTTTACTAGAAAAAAGACAAAACCAAATAAAATCCATTAAAACTTACTTAATTAGTGATAGATACGATATGGATGAAGAGGCTAAAGATATGTATGAATCTCATTTAGCTTCTGGAAAATTATTCATTAAAACCTATACCGAACTTATCGATCAAGCTAAACAATATCATAAACACTTTATTGAAATGCAAGAAGATATAAATTCTTTGAAATCTGAAATGACTGCTGCACAAACTCAGATTCAACAAACTTTATCAGAAGTTGCTTCAACAGACAAATAATATAGAAAACATTCAACGAAATTAATATCGTTGAATGTTTTCTTTAATTATATGTGCTATCTCTTTTGCCATTAAAGGTGGTACTGCATTTCCAATTTGCTTAAACGCTGCTGATCTAGAATCTTCGAAGTAGAAGTCATCTGGAAACGACTGTATTCTAGCAGCTTCTCTTACTGTTAAAGATCTGTTTTGCTTTATATCAGGATGGATATAATAGTGACCATCTTTGGAGATATGAGCTACAATCGTGTGAGAAAGTGTATCATATTTTACGTTTTTGTATCTGTCTAAAAATATCTCGTCGTTTTTGTGTGTTTTTAAATCTTGTGGAAGCTCATTATACTTTAATGCCTTATTTTCATTGTTCCAAGCTTCTACAACTAATCTATAAATAGTTAAGTCTTTGTCATTATTTGGTCTTGCAATATGTTGAGTAAGGATATTCCAATTCCTTTGTCTGATTCCACTTATTGCTTCGTTGGTATCTATAACGTATTGATTCTCTCCACTCAAAGACTCACCTGCATTAATTCTTGGCAAATCTTCAAATAGAGTTCTAATAGTTGGGGGAACTAATTCAAGATTAAATTCTGGATATTTAAACGGTAAATCTTTTTTCCAACCAATAATGATAACGCGTTCTCTAAATTGAGATACCCCAAAATCACTAGCGTTTAATATTCGGTAGCCTACCTTATAACCAGCATTACTCATATTTCTTTTGATATTCTTAAACACTTTTCCTTCCTGAGCTGTCAAAATACCTCTCACATTCTCAAATACAAATATCTTCGGTTGATATTTCTTTAAAAATCGGACATAGTAGCGATAAAAATAGTTTCGAGGATCATCCTTCATTTTATTGGGGTCTCTAGCTTTACCAGCAGTTGAGTAAGCTTGACACGGTGGACCACCAACTACTAAGTCTATAGTTTCTTCACCAATTAATTCATCAATTTTTTTGAAAATCATTGGGATTGTTTTATTGCTTATTTCGGCCTCAATCACTTTATCCAAAATTTCTTTTGGAATAAAACTATACAATTCTTTTCTTGTAATATTCTGTAATAGATAATCTTTGTATATATTTAATAGATTTTGATTTTTTAAATAATAATATGCTTCTCTTGTTCTGAGAGTATTGCATGCACTTTTATCCATTTCTACGTGGGCAAGGATTTCATAATTTTCTTGTCTAAAACCTTCAGATAAACCTCCTGCACCTGCAAATAAATCAATTACTTTCACCTTGCTCACCTCCTAAAAAAATTATACCAGGTTTCGTAACATAAACAACTAATTATTTCAATATCTTTAGGTTTATACTATTTTCTTCTTTTATTTTATATTCCTATCAACTACAATATACCAAAGAACATTTGTTCTTATTTGGTATTAATGGAGTTGATTGGATGACACCTAGTTGGACTTACACAGAATCTTATGTAAAGGAGTTGTATGAAGCAATTGGTATTTTCAGCCCAGAACAGCTCGATTTTCAAACGATCGCCCATCGTTTAAGTGCTAACGTGTTTTACTGGCAAGAGACAAGTCAGGCACTGTTTTTTAATAATAGAGGGTATATCATGCTCGATGAGACCCTCTCCCCTCAACAACAATGGCAAGATTTCTGTCATGAACTTGCACATGTACTATTACATACTGGTAGCCAAAGTAGGTTACCACAATCATTTGTGGAGTATCAGGAATATAAAGCAAATCACTTTATGTATCACGCTGCCATGCCAACGTTCATGCTGCGTGAATTGCCATTACAAGATGCAACAACAAATAATGTGCGCCTAGTACAGCAACTATTTAATGTAGAACAGGATTTTGCTGAAAAAAGACTAACTACTTATTTAGAGCGCCAGCGCGATATGCTGAATTGGAATACCTATTTTTATAGCCGCTAATTATATTGGGGGTAACACAACATATGCATTCAGGAGGCGATAAAATTGAATCTACAAAAATTATTGGTTTCACTACGTGGTGAAGAGTCTATCCCAACTGCTGCAAAACGAATGGGATTGTCCATTGAATACTATCGTAGTATCGAACGAGGCTACTGTAAAAGAAGAGGCAATATCATAAACCCTTCCCCCACTACATTAAAGAAGATAGCAAAAGCCTATAAAGTGGATTATATGGTATTAGTTGAAGCAGCAGGGTATGAAAATGATATTAAATATAACCCTGAGCGAACAGTCATACCTTTTAGAGAATATCCAGTTATTCAGAAGTGGTATGAGTCTTTACCAAGTGAAAATATTGACGATATCAAACGACTACATGCAATGTGGCAACTATTGAAGGGCTGTGATATAGATGTACTTCGAACAGATTAATAAAAATACATGGCGATGTATTGCTGATGGCCCTAGACATCCTGTCACTGGAAAGAGAAAACAAATTAGCAGACGTGGAAAAACAAAAACAGAAGCTAAAAAGCGTGTAGAGGAGGCTATTGAGAAAATAAAAGGTTCTGTTGATTATAGCGAAAAAATCACCTATCAAGAATTCATGGAAGAATGGCTTAAGCTTTACCGGCTTAAAGGAAATAAAGAAACAACCGTCAAGCATCGGGAATACTGCCTTAGTTTAATGGGTAATCATTTAGGAAAATTAAAAATTGCAGAACTAACCAGCAAGCAGCTTCAAGATACACTAAACATGCTATTTGATAAAGGCACAGCCTACTATACATTAAGAGGGATTAAAAACGCATTGGACATGCTTTTTAAATATGCTTTGGAAACGGGGCTTATAGAGAGCAATCCAACCACTCCCCTTTTTGTTCCAAAAGAAAAATCGAAACTAGTGGATGAAATTAAAGATGAAACAGCTAAACTTTACTTGGAACCGTGGGAGCTAAAGAAATTTTTAGAGCTTGCAGACGCACATCGCAATGTTTTGTATAGAACGATGATTTATGTCATTGCATTTACTGGCATGCGCCCTGGTGAAGCACTCGCATTAAAGCTTAAAGATGTAGATTTAAAGAACAAAAAAATTCACATTACAAAGACTGTTTACGCCAAAGGTAGCTTACGTGGTGACTTTGAACTCACACCGCCAAAAACAAAAAACGCTATTCGTACAATCGATATTGATGATATCGTGATTGAAAAGATTCAGTACTTACTCGATTACAAAGAACAAAAAGATTGGATATCATCAGAATATCTATTTGGTGATGTAGATGGGATACCGCCAACCATAAAAATATTAAATCAACATATACGAAGACTCGGCCAAAAAACAGGTATCGAGAAACAATTCCGCACATACATTTTGCGTCATACTCATATTAGTTTACTTGCAGAGGCTGGTGTGGATCTACAGTTCATTATGGGACGTGTCGGTCATAAAAACTCAAAAACAACTACACAAATTTATCTACATGTAACTGAAGGAATGCGTGAAAATGCAGCACAAAAAATGCACACAAAATTCACCGAATTACTAAGCAAAAACAAAGAAAAATAATAGCAAGGGGAAATGTTGCCTTTTTGTTGCTTTTCGCATCCAAAGACGACATTTCTCCCCTTCTAATCGTTGATATATCAAGGCTTTTGTAAAATATGAGCGCTTATATTCTTCATAAGCGTTCATACTTTCGCCTTCTTTCATATTTATTCGCAAATGCTATTATAACAGGCTTTTTCCTACTTGTACAAAGATTGGATTCTCATATTTATTCGGATAGTTTCAGATTTTTTGTGACCTTTTCGTTACCTTTTTGAAATTGCCGCACTGCAAAAACAGCTAAAAAAATGTATGCTGGGTTTTTTGTAAGTTTACCTATCAACACAAAAATAAATGGTTGGAACATACCACAGCTCGGACATGAGACACTCCATTGCTCTTTCGTGCTTTCTTCATACTCAGCTTCAATACGCGACGCCCCTTTAATCGTTGGCTTTGAAACCGATATCTTCTTTCGATTCCAAAATGTCTTAGTACGCTTATGCGCTAAAGAAAGAGGGTCCCCCTCTGTTACAGCAGAAGATGGGAATCGATCTACTTCGTCAGCAAGCACAATCCGCACAGGTCGTGACGCTAAACTAGCTGGTGAATTGGCACCTACAAGCGTTAAATGACCGCCTGCAAACTTCTTTTGTAATAATGTATTATTTCCATCCTTTGCTTTTGGACTATTTACTTTTTTAGATAAAGAAGGGGTATCACGAATCATAGCAGCAATTCGGTCTTTCGAATACGCCTCCGCCATTTCTAAAGTAGGCTGCATTAATAACATCGGTGCAGGATCATAATCAATATGATAGCCAATGATGTTGTTTATAATTTCGGATTTACCTACTTGTGCTGATGACATCACAACGATTTCTTCATAATTTGGGTCATTAATACTGTCCATAATCTCGCGTTGATATGGCGCACGGTCTGTGTTCCACTTACCATGTTCCGCTGACGACTCTTTTGATAGTACCCTATTTTCATCTGCCCATTGCGAAACAGTTAACTTTGGTGGTGGAGCTATCATACTAGCTAACTTTTTAAACATCTTTAATGTGTGTTTTTTTGCCATCCCCTTCTACCTCCTCTCCTTCAATTTCAATAACATCCTCTTCACCTAATTCCACAAACATGCCAGGATCATATTCAGCTAATTCTTTAAGAGCCTCATGCACATCTCTTTCTAAAAGGGCCTCAATTAATTTCGGGTCACTTTTATTAATTAAAATAGATGCTGCTTTTGTTGGCAGAGAAAGAATCTTAGATCTAAATGCCATGACCATATGATTTAGTACTTTTTCAACATCTTCAGAACGATGCATTTCATGTCTTAAATGAGCTAGATCGATTTCGGCTTTCTCGCGTTTCGCTTTTTCATGTAGCCATTTCTCATATTCATAGGACTCTGCCACATCGTTTGAATCTAACGCTTCACTGGATAGTTTTAAAAACGTAATGTACTTGCTGACAGTATCAATAAGATTAAATCGACCATGCCCCACTCGTGGGATGACGCCTTCTTCAACTAATTGGCGAACTCGTCTTTCTGTTAAATTAAACATTCTTGCAATTGCTGTTGTATTGACTACAATCTCATCAACTTTCGCTTTTCCCGTTGACATGTTAAAACCTCCTTTGTTTTTGTTGATATAATTAACTTTTTTAATTCGGGTGGAAGGAACACTATTTTTCCGTTTATATCTAGACCGTTTCCGGGGCTCGCGAGACCCGCAGGCTTTTTATATTTCTCTAGGAGAACCTATATTTATTTTTACAGAATAATAACTGCAACAAAAAAGACGACACAGCATGAGCCGCATCGCCTGTCGATATGTTGTTTGATGAATATTACATACTACCATAATAGCAGGTTCATTTTGAAAAAGTGTGCCAACTTACTGCCACGTTTCTGCCATTTTCAATATAGATTATTTTGATAAATTACAATACAGTTCAATGTAATTAATTTATTTGCTGTATTGAATCTTCACGTCCTTGAATTAAATTTAAAGCTGGTCTATACATGAATGGAACCCAATATGAATCTGCTTTCTTTTCAAAAATACCAATTTCGCATAAATTTTCAACAATAACCTTTGCATTTTCTAAATCAAGTTCAAATAAATGCGCCAAATTCTCGAGCGACTGTTCTGCCTTTTGACCTTCTAGCTTTTTTATATATTTCTTTAAGCTAAAATATTCTGCATAAATGGTTTGTTCTAACCTTTTCTTAGAGACAGCCTCCAAGCCTTTTTTCAATGCTTTTCTTCCTATGAATTTTTCTAACTGTTTTTCAGTAATGTCTCCCGTCTCTAATTCCTCAATTTGTTTAATTTTTGCTTCATTAATTAGCTGAATAAGCTCTCGTGGGGCAACTACAGACAACCCATCTTTTACACGACTAAGCATCCAATTGAAAGTATTAGGTTTTCTTTCGCCAGAATCCACTTGATATGGGAAAACCTTATAGAACACTTCTTCTTGTTTATCAGCACTTCTTATAACTTCAGGTTTATCAATATCCCATAGTTCTGTAAAAATCTCATTGTCGATAATTCTCTGTACGATTAAATTCCTTAAATTTTCTTCATTCCATTTAATCGTTATACTCTTAGTAATATGGCTAGCTTCTCTAAAACCGCCATCAATTATTCTCTGCCAAATATCATCACGAATAAAGATTTTAAGTTTAATAAAATCGTAAGATTTGAGATCATTGTATACTTGAAATAAAGTACGTATTGCTACTCGTTCTACCTCAGGTTTTTCAGAAAAAGATACATCTAAACGATCAAAAATCACCCAAGTTTTTTTATTTATACTCATTAAAGCATCATTTGCAATATCAAGCAAATCATAAACAGAGATAATCCCAAGTTTTTTTTGTTCATAAGTGGGTTCACTTAAGGAAATTCTACCACTAAATCCCTCAAAACCTAGACCAGTCTCTATCGCCTCAATTCGTTTAAATATATTTATTACATAATCTTTTACATCACTAAGTAAACGTCTTATATTTCGCCCTTCAGCGAGGCCCTCTTCTTGTAACTTAGAAATAAATATTTTACACTCTTGAGTTTGATAATCATTTTCTTTAATATACTTCCCGATTAAAGCTAAAATGTACATATACCATAAATGCTTATAAGTACTTTCATTCAATTCTTCTGTTCCCAATATCGACTGAAAGACAGCAGCACCCGTAATATTCTCAGCTGCTACCAATACAATATTCTTATCATTTAAATAACTTTCATTCGATAATAAATTTTTATATAATGCACTCTTCCCAGATCCTTTTGGTCCATATACTATATCTACTTCATCTTCAATAAGCCTTTTCCAGCTATCCGTTTCAACAAAATATGCATCTAATTTAGCATCGTCTTCTGCTACACTTTCACCGAAATTAATAGTTTTTAAAACATCAATTTTATTCAAAGTTATCACCGCCACTTTATCATTTCAATCTATACTAATTATACCATATAAATCCACCCACAAAATAATTAAGTAGAAATTTTCTTTGCAGTTACTGATTTATACCGTTTACTTTTCAATTATCTACATTAACATATCTTATATTCTGTTAATCTCCTAAAGGCTCTTAAAAGCCTATTACATCAACACCTCAAACCTAATCTTTAATTCGAGCTTTACAAATTCTTATTGAGTAAATGTTATTCGTACATTAAAGTATGAAAGCAAATAAATTTCATATTCATTTCCTAAAAACAATAAAATAAAAGCATCTCGTTTTTTGAGATGCTTTACTTAATTTGGATAGCGTCAGAAAAATGCGGATTTATAACGATAAGAATTTAAAGTTATCAATAGTAGTAATATTCCAATTGTTTATATAGTTAATGAATTTGAACGTAAACAATTTATCACGAATTTATTAATGAAATATTCCCAAATACAATTTTGGGAACAGGATTGGAATATAATTAATGTTATAAAATGAGAGTTTAGGAATGTTATACTTGAACTAAAGAAACAGATTTATGTGTTATAGCAACACTTTAGGACAACTTTTTTAAAGGTTTCCTTAAAGCACAAGCACTATTTGCTTTACATGGAGCCTATCCAACATAAAATAGAATGGGGATATGATATGGAAAAGTTAACTCTAGAACAAAAAAAATACATTATTGATATAGCAAGAAAAGCATATAAAATTGTATTTGAAAAGAAACTAAAGGAAAATGATTTTTGGACACATCAAATTTATTTTAAAGAGAACTCCTATCAAGAAAACATATATTTTGAAGCGTGTGTAAATGTATCCAGTCTTATTCATTACATTATAAAGGTTAAATTCGGATTATCTGATAATGAAAATCAAATTATTGATTGCACTTTTTCAGCTAATGGATATCGATACAATCATACATACAATTTAGTATATGGCGAACCAATAGATGCTACTATTGATCAGTTTAAGAATAGAACTCATATAAATTTCTCTATATATGAAAACAACAATCAGTATTACGAAAATAATACCCCTAGCAATTGTTACTCAGAAGACGGTATTCAGCGAGAGATAGCTGCTTTTAATACTTTAGATAGGAAAATAAGTAAGGGCGACTTAGGCGTTAAAGCTGTAGCAAAATATGGAGAAGACTATTGCCTCAAGAAAAACAGCGAAACCATATTGAAAATAGGAGAGGTATTCAATTCAGAGCATGGATGTAGTTATTGTATTAAGGCTTCAGATACTCTTAAATACTATGAATACCCATATGCAATGAAATATTTAGAAATAGAAATATTGTCAGAGCCTTGGAAAGGCGACGATGAATATACATATTTTGCTAATGAAGTGAAAGTAATAAGAGAAATCCCCCTTAATGAATTAAGGGTAGATTCTATGTTTAATGATGCTTGTATCAGAAACGAACAGAAACAACAGGAAAATCAACACCAGTTCGAAGGTCAGATACAAGAAATAAGAGCAGATAGAGAGAGAAGAGAAAAAATATCTGAAATTAAACTTAAACATACTAAAAAAATTGCAATACTTTCTTTCTTTATTACAGTTGTTTTACTAATTATTTTACCTTTAGCATGGTTATTGATTAACTAATTTTTACCATCAAAAACTAATAAAAAAGAGAAATTCCATGTAAAATATAAGTTACGACACCAACTTTTACATGGAGAATCTCTCATGGCTAAAAAATAACTAAAATTTCAAAACTTTAGTTCACCTGACAAAACCATATGGATTCTCGCTGAATGTGGATTTGAAGATACAACGCGTAAATACAATGTGTCCACGCTTTTAAACTATTTAATTGGGGCTGCGGCGGCATTTGAGTGTATTATAGATACATATTTTATATAAAAAAGTTCCCAAATCAAGTTTGGGCGCACATTAATAAGCCACGAATGTTGTATTATCAACGTTTCGTGGCTTTCCTTATGAACGTTATCTATACACGTTTTTATGCAATTCTAGTCATAGCAACATTTCGTCGCATTTTTCTGACACTATCTCCTTTTGATTTAATTGTTTAAACTCCCGTTTATATCCTTAAATTATTGAGGGCATTGTATGCATTTTCAATCGCATCCTGATTAACCCCAATGTATTTCAACGTAATGTATGGAGCACTATGATTAAAAATATCTTGAAGCAACGCCACATCCTTTTCGTTCTGATAAACTAGAAAACCAAATGTCTTACGTAATGTATGTGTACCGATTTCTTTCAAGTCACAGTGATGAGCAGCTTCACGCAAAATATCATAAGCACGTACACGAGTTATCGGCTTATTCTTCCCCTGGCGTGATTTAAAAAGAAAATCATTTGGTTGTAATGTTGCGCAAAAGTCATTTAATAGACGCTGCAACTTCTTCACGATTGGTACACGCTTTCTCACAGTGTACTTCTTCCTCCTTTGCTTCGCTTTCTTTGTCTTCTGCTCCACGATATAAAAATGATCCTTGCCATATACATCCTTCACACGAATCGTTAAAATATCACTAATCCTTAATCCCGTATAAATACCAAAGCAAAAGAGTAGCTCATCTCTTTTATTCTTGCTGGCCAAAAACTCACGTACTTCAGAAATCTTTTCTAAATCACGTATCGGCTGCACAAAATTCATGAGGACTTCACCTCATCTTCCTGGTAAACCTCAACTCGTAATGCTAAAGTTAATTTATACAATGCCTGTGCCTTCATGCGATAAAAAGTGCGCTCACTCACATTCAATTCATTAGCAACTTGGTAATTAAACATTGGCACTTCTTCTAAAAATGCCATAATGATTATTTGGCGTTCCTTTTTAGTCAATTTGTAAAAGCCTCGGTTGAAGCGTTCAAAAAACTTTTCGGCTTGCTTATAATGCTCCACATTCTTAACAGCAGCGTTCTCTACTTTTGAGTTCACAGTTCCACCAAAAGACGGCATCTCTAATGTATATTTTGGTGTAATTGTCGGTAAAAGATCTTCCGGTGTCGTAAGTTGATATGTCCGATATTGTCGTAATACTTTTTCGATAGCTTTCTGTGTAGCCTTGCCGTCAATACTTTTTAAAATCTCCATTGTGTATGCCTCCTTATTTACGGCGAATAGCGCCATTCCGTCTTGTATAAGTGTCACGACGAACACCCATTAAATCCTCAATCTCCCGTTTACTAAGTTGCTCTTTCCCCTTATTAGGCTTGAGATAAATTGTCTTCACCTTTTTCTTTTGATGAAGATCATGCCGCTTAATCTCTGATTGAATCGTGCGCAATTGCCTCACCTCTTTCATTCCGAATTGGAATACCCATTTGAACAGTGATTCGATAAAATAAAAAAGAGGACAACAAAAGACGGCAGCTTAAAACTGCTATCAATTGTTGTCCTCCAGATGGCTGGTAGAACTATTTTTCAATTAAATCTTCATTGAAATGAAAATATAAAAAGGGTATTAAACATAGTAGATAGATTCCTAAAATAAATTTATTAATTGTACTATTTAATTCTGGTGCAATTATAATACTTACTAATAACGAAAGAAATCCAGCTAGAACCGTTCCAGCTTCTAAAACTTTATAATGTTGTTTATTTAGGACTATCATTTTTATTTCTTTAAATTCCATTTTGCGTAACAGATTAATAGCTAAATAAAATAAAAAATATGAAAGTATAAACCATAAAACAATTACTAATAACACCATTAACGCTGCATTTAATTCCTCATTTATTATCACATAATACTTCGAATTTAAAATAACATACTCTAATACCTTTAAAGCACCTAAGGTTGAATATAGTCCTATAATGACAGAAATAAGAGCTATAGACATAATTTGTGCCGTAGAAGAAATGAAATCTATAATCCCCTCTATTTTACTATTAATACCTAGTAAAAAAACTAAGCAAACAATTATTAATATTTTTTCTAGAATATCTATATTAGTCATCAACAAAATTATTAAGTAAAATATAGTATAAAAATATAATGTTATAATAAGTTCGCCAACTATATTAATAACTTTCACAATATACTCCTTTAATTGAATGAGCATGTTCTAATATTATTAAAACTCCTCACCCTCGTCCCATTTCACCCTTTTTACCTGTCCTTGGTGTATGAAGATTCTCGTTTCGGCAAAGGCAGGAAGCTCGGCGACTTTGGCTTTGCCTTGTGATAATATAATCACACAACTGTCAGGCAATTCCATTATATCAAGTGTTGGCTTCCCATCAACATTTATTTTCAATTCTTACATTATCATACAGAAACCCCTCTGATATAATTGAATAACGCAATCAGAGAGGTACCCTAAATTAAAGCTACGGTTGCCGCCCTAGCTTTTCTTTTTAGCTGTTTACTAATAATCCACTCAAAAATTGATAGCAGCCTATTTTATCCTTAAAGTCTAGGTTGCATTCCACTTCGTAAAGCCTGTCGGTTAAATTGACTGTGTGAGCGTCTACTAAGGTAATCCTCGTTTTGCTATAAAATCTCTCGACATATGTTGAGGATTTCTTATTAAGCTTCTTACCTTTTTTTAGAAGCATTTTCGCTTTGTTGTTTTGCTTTATGTGAATTCTTCATTTGTTCTTCCGTTAGGTCATTCTCTTCACGTAAATCTAAATCGTCAGGACCTAATTCTACTCCAAATTCTTCTCGATTTAATTCATTTTTATTTCGCTTTTCTTTTGCCAAAGTAATCACCTCCAATTAATAAATTTTCCCTTTTGGAGTGATTTATACTTGAATGTACTTTATTTCATCACTTCTGAAGTGTTTTTAAGGCATATTTTCGGCTAAGGATAACACCCTAGCTATGCTTCTTTCTCGTCTTAGTTGTTCCACTCCCTTACATTTAGCTAGGATAGGTTCATCTAACACCTTTATATGATCTAATTCCCAAGCATAACGACATTCTATATAAATAATCACCAAACGCTAATTCTAAACCATCTCCCGTTTTTCTTTGTGATAAAACTGACGCATTTCCTAAATCGCACCCTACTTTGTAACAGTCACAACCAAGTTCGTTATGGAGATTACAACGCCAGTTGGTAGGTCTTTATAAAATGTAATACTATGCTTTACTAATACACCTCTAATCAACAAACCTTCAAAAGCTTCCTTATTCACCGACTTACTAGCGTGAATAGCTAACGGGCCTCGATATTTCATCCGCCAGCTATGTGTTTCGAATTTCTTTTCACCTAAGGCAATCAGCGTTACCCAAGACTTGTTTCATCGTGATTGCTTTGATATATACACCTTCCTATGTAAAATTGACATATTGTTAAATAACAAATTTGATAAAACATAATTTTTTATTTTTTAAAAATTTAACCTATTTTTAACATTTATAACTTATATTTCCAATTAAGGTATTTATAAACTCAAGTTTGTTAATTCCTTAAACATTTATTATCAGGAGGTTTTTATATGTCAAATCAAGATTTACAGATGGAAAGCTGGTTAACAGTAAATGATGTTTCTCTCCACCAAAATATTCAAACGCCACTTTCTTTCAACCTTGCTGCATCTCTACAAGATGCAACGCCGGTCCAAGATACTATAAGTGGAGGCTTACTTATTGGTAACAAACAAAATGAAGCGATTGATGCCAATAATAATGTAAAAAATGTCCTTCAAACGTTCGGTCGTTTCAGTAATGAAGTCAAACAATCGGTTCAAGTAAGTCCCATTGTTGGATTAACAACTATACTTGATATTGCAAGAATCGTTTCCAACTACAATCCTGCTTTACCCACTGATAAAGAAAGTGATGAAACTAAAAAAGCAAGAGTAGTTGCGTACAACCAATATATTACTAAGGTACTACAAAATCCTTTAATGCACTTAAAAAGCAACTATGAAAAAAAATACACTAAACGAACGTCTAACTGGAACACGGCAATTGATGAAATTAGTAATTTATATGATGGCATCTCAGAAAGAGATAAAGAGAAAATTAAAACTAGTTTAAAAGCTTTAGCAGAAGCTGCCTCTTCGAGATCGAATACAGCGAATACAGAAAATATATTTGCCCAAAATGTCATTGTCTGCAATGATGAAGAAATTGAATTTTGTATTTATTCGAGCTCGGTTACCATGCTTTATAGTGGTGGTAAAAATACCGTAAAACAGGTTGAATTTACTCTAAACGAAACACACATTAGATTTACAAAAGAATTATGGAGTAAATACTCTGATGCTGTTTTAGCTAAACACTTAGCGTTGCTCGATGATTGGTTAACTGGTATTACTACACCTAATAGTGGCCAATCTACTCTTACTTGTTTAGTTTAAAAAATTTATCAAAAGGAAACCTAGAGAATTAACGGTTTCCTTTTTTCATCTTTAATGTTCATAATCCCCTGCGCTTCACTACGCAGGCGATAATCATCTAATGGGGCAACTTGATAGAAATACTGTTCTCTTTCTATTAGAAATTTCCCATTTTTTGTTAAGCAATATGTTTCAAGCACTCATTTCCTCTTACCGTGATAATATACCCACTCCACCAAAACCTTTGACACTCTTGTTCAACGTCAATCACTATATGTACTGCAGCTTTTGAAACTAGTGGAGCTTGTTCATTACGAATAAAAACGGATGTTAATACATTTTCTATTCGTCTACATCGGTTGGGTATATATACTGTACGCTCTAATTACGATGGAATCATATGCATCACTATATTACGTTTCTAAAAAGAGAGCACCTCTTAAAACAACTAGCCCGTATACTGACATTTTGCGTCCATCACTTTACTAGCAAGAGTGAATTTTTTACTTCCGTTTATTAAAACAGATTATTTTTCATGCCCTGATCGTGTCAGATAGCGAAATCCATATACAACTTAATTTAAAACAAGTGTTAAATTAGGTCTATTTACCTAAATAGCACTTATCCTCAGTTAAGTTGTATATCAAAATCGACAAATGGTGGTTTGGTCGATTTTTAAAGTGGATATGTCATTCTAGTTATAAAAAAATCACACGTCTTTATTTCTTTTTATTATGTTAAAGAGATAGTTATTGTTTTTTACGATTAACCACATCACAAAGGCGTGGTTGAATCAAGAGGGATTTTTCAAAAAAAGCCTAATTATCTTCATTTCCCATCAATAAAGGCACTTTTCTCATCCTCCACGCTAGCTCTCCTTTTAGTAAATTTCTCTTTTTCTTAACATAGCATCTACTCCTAGAGCGCTCCATTTCAAATGAAAACAGTCATTTTTTCGCCAAAATGGAAGCAAATTGAACGATTCGCTAGCAAGGTAGCGCTAGTTTCTCCTCTTTTGTTAAATAAGAAAAAACCTTATATTCAAAAGTTTCCTCACTTGCACAAAGATTAGATTTCCAGCTTTTTGTGCCCTTTTACCATTTGTTACCGTACACAATCCTGCACCGTTTTCATTGTTATGAATGTATTATTTTGTACATTTTGGATACTCTACGAATGAGATAGGAGTGGGGAAATGAATACAAGTTATTTACAAATCATTATGGAGACCGTTATTACGTTTTTCGTTTTGCTTGCATTTACGAGGTTTTTAGGAAAAAAGCAGCTAAGTCATCTCACATTTTTCAATTACATAACAGGCATTACAATCGGCTCCATTGCAGCGAATATGGTTATTATCGATACAATCACTTATACAAAAGAATTAACAAGCCTTGTCGTCTGGTGTGCACTCGCTACCTTTATTAGCTATATTAGCCTTAAATCAGGAAAAGTGCGGACAATCCTAGATGGACAACCGACGATTGTTATAAAAAAAGGGGCAATCGATCGAAAAGCTTTGTCCGCCACTAAAATTAATCTCGATGACTTAACGATGATGATCAGGCAACATCAAATTTTCTCCATTACCGAAATTGATTATGCCATTTTAGAGCCAAATGGTTCTCTTAGCATTCTAAAAAAGCCCCAATTTCAAGAAACACAAAAAAGCGATTTAAATCTCTCCCCTTCCCCTCCTCCATTTATACCGATTGAGGTAATTACAGATGGCAAACTATTAGAAAGAAATTTATTGGAGACGGGTATGAGTAAAGCTTGGTTGCAGGAACAATTGGCAAAAGCGGATGTACAGTCTATTGAAGAGGTGTTTTACGCGGAAATTCAATCTAACGGTCAGCTGTTTATTCAAAAAATGAATTAAATCTAACTATCTTCAAGTTGCCGCAGCATTTAAAAATGCGACGGCTTTTTGTACTTCTAGCCGCTCCAAAATCATGACAAATTTATCCCCTTGCTTTTGCCATAGCTTCTAATGCCTTCATAGTGTGTTCACGGTTTCCACCATGATGAAAAAGAATGGCATTTCCTTTATCTGCACTTAGCAATCTCTTATCTCTTGATGCAACGTTTGCCCTTCAACTAGGTTGGATGAAACAGGTGAATAGCTTGATTTCTGAAATTAACTTGGGAATAGTCATTTTTTACAGGCTGGATGTAAGCATCTTGAATTTCGATTGTTCAGGACATGTTACGTTATATGGCAAATGTAATATACTGACTAAAAAGGAGTGCAAATTTGCAATATCATTATCCACCGTCTTCAGAGAACAATATCATTGGTGATCTTACGAAAGCTATGAATGGGGAGTATACGGCTATACATTTTTATGAACAACTCGCTAAACTTGCCCCAACCCCCGAAGTGCAAAAGCGCATCCTTGAAATTAGAAAAGATGAAATACGTCACTATCATGGTTTTGCTACTATCTATACTAGCCTTACAGGACATCCCCCATCCCCACAAATAATTGAAGCATTACCTACTGATTTTAAGAGCGGTGTGCTAGCTGCATTTAAAGATGAACAAGAAGCTGTCGATTTTTATCACCGAGTAGCGAGGCAGTGTCATATCCCCTATATTAGTGAACAGTTTCGGTCAAATGCCGCAGACGAACAAAACCACGCTGTTTGGTTTTTATTTTTTATGACTCATGCTTAATGATTGGCACGTGTCATAGCGACACTCTCCGCTCGTTTTTGTCCAAATGCATACTACTAAGCTATATTGTCCCATTACCATTCTCTTAGAATAAATCATGTACTGAAAGGAGTAACTCTTATGCCATGGCCATATAAAATTGGCTACTTAATAGGTCAGCCCGTTGGCGTATCTCTGTCTAACGGGCAAGGAACTTCCGGCATTTTATGCGGCGTTTCAAATGGAAAGTTGCTTATCCTTGAATACTTGTATCAAAGCCAATTCGCCCTAAAGCAATACGACTTTCATATGATTCAAGATGTGAACGGATTTCCACCTTGTCATATTCAATGATTAGTTCAAAATAGCTTATACAAATCATTCACAAACATGAAAAAAATCCTCTACGAAGGAAAAGTCTTCGCAAAGGATTCAAAGTAAATTGAAATACACCTAGGAAACATGCCCAAAATGCGGGCCCGCGCCGTTTTCATGTTGTAACATGAGCAGTTCAGATACCGTTACAAACTGGTAGCCTGCTGCTTTTAATGTTACTAGCAATTCGGGTAACGCTTCCGCTGTGGACGCATGAATGTCATGCATTAAGACGATGGAACCATTTGTCACATTGTTTGTAACGATATCATTGATAGCAACTGGATTACGACTTTTCCAATCTAGTGAATCGACAGACCATAGAATCATAGAATAGTCATTCATCTTAGCATAGTGGACAACATCATTATTATAAGCTCCATAAGGTGGGCGAAATAATACCGGTTCAATGCCTGTAGCCATTTCGATTTTTTTAGTTGCTTCGCTCATTTCCTTGATCATTTCTTGGCTGGTCAGCTTAGTTAACTTTGAGTGACTATATGAATGATTCGCAATTTCGTGACCATCGTTTGCTACTTGTGCTGCAATTTGTGGATACGTTTCCACTTGCTTACCTAGCATAAAAAAAGTAGCTTTTGCACCGTGTTGCTTTAACGTTTTCAAAATCTGCGGTGTCACTTTAGGGCTTGGTCCATCATCAAAGGTCAGCGCAATATATTTTCCATGGGGATCTAATTGTGATTTTTCTATACTTATCATATGTTCTAATTGCGCATTATTTAATAGAGTAGGATGTAAATATGAACGTAATGCCTGAAGCGGGATTTTCATTTCTATTCCACCTACACTGCCGGCTGCCACTTCGTATGGATCAAAGAAAATATTCAGTGTTTGTTTACTTATCGACCATGTTAAATTATCAAGATCACTTAACTTTTCATTTAATACCTCTTCTCTTACATAGTCTTCCCACTCCATTAATTGATCTTTTATGAATGTACGAATTGTTTTTGAAGCTTCATCATTTAAATCGATGATGTCATGTAATTGTACGCTTTGGCCTGATTTCCTATTTACCGTAAACGTTTTAAAAACTTGTGTCGGCTTCCCTTTTCCAACGTATTGATAAGCGGTAAATAACAAACTATATAATTCACCCGTTGTTTCTACCTTTAAGTCAATCGTTAAATGCGCTAAATTGTCTGCGTTTAACATCTCACTGTTACGTTCTACTTCTTCTATAAATACACTTTTCTGCTGCTCCATCCATTCTTTTATAGGGAGATTTAAGCTTTTACTTTTGAATGTCGGCATACTAATCGACATTGTATATGTATCTGTCTCTTTTGTATCTGTTCTTATATTTAAACTAGCATCCTCGCTAATTTCTTCTACCTCAGCTGTATGATTAGTACCGCTAGAAGCTTCTATTGCAGGACTTACAAAATAGTAAATCGTACCGAATGTTACGACTGAAAATAAAATAAGTGCTACCCACCCTGCCCATTTAATTCGCTTAATAACCCGCATTTCCTTACACCTTTCACTAGTCTGTATTATTCTTCTATTAAATAGCTCCACCATGTCATATGTTTAAATACACCATCTTAACGATTTGATTGATAGCGCTCGATGCTTCATCTCCTAAAGGCTCCTTCCTTTTTCAGTATTTTATTGTCTATATAAGTTAGACGGATAACTGCTTGAAAAAGTTGAAAACAATCTTTTTATTTTTAGCGGCACATGAAGAGGGTTTACAAATGTAGCGGAATCCGTAATAGTAATGATAGAAAGGGCGTGAAAACATGTGTATTATCGCTTTTAGTTATAAGACACACCCAGACTTCCCGATCATCATCGCAGCAAATCGAGATGAGTTTTACATACGTGAAACGAAAGCCGCGCATATGTGGGAAGATGCAACGCACATTTTAGCTGGACGGGACGGCGAAAAAGGTGGGACATGGTTAGGTGTTAGTCAGTCGGGTCGCTTTGTTGCGATTACCAATTATCGAAATCCCCTGCTTTCGGACAAGGGGACCTATTCACGAGGACAAATTGCCACAGATTTTTTGAATAGTGATAGCCGTGCTGAACAATTTGCACTGGACTTACAAATAAAGCGGGATTTGTATGGACCGTTTAATGTACTACTTTATGATGGCGACAAATTGTTTCATTACAATAACGTGATGGATGACGTAACAGAAGTGCAGCCTGGCATGCATTGTGTGTCCAATGCGACACTTAATACCCCTTGGCCAAAAGTCGAATTGTTAAAAGCCCAATTCACAAACGTAGTATTGAATGACGATTTTTCCGACGATGATTTATTTTATATTTTAACAAACAAGCAGCAAGCGTCAGATGAGACATTACCGTCCACAGGTGTACCCCTTGAACTCGAAAGAAAATTATCACCGATTTTCATTCAATTTGAAGGCTATGGTACACGCTGCTCAACCGTTGTCCGATTCGATCAAACCGCATGGCACTTTACAGAACGCACATTTGAACAGGGAGAATATCATGCAAGCAAACAATTTCAATTCCCTATTGAAAAGGAACGATAAGGAGGTATTTATGTGAAGCATGTAGTAGACCATTTAGGCAGAAACGTGACGTATGCATTTCCACCAAAACGCATTGTTTCTCTTTGCCCGGCGATTACAGAAACATTATTTCATCTAGGCTTGCAGCAAGAGATTGTTGGACGTACAAAGTATTGTATATTCCCAGAACAACAAGTCGCCGATGTCCAAACAGTCGGCGGCACAAAGCAAGTCGATTTAACTACGATTCAATCGTTACAGCCGGATTTAATTATTATGGAAAAAGAAGAAAACACGAAAGAAATGGTGGACATGCTTGAAAAGCATTTTCCTGTCTATGTTTTTCAGGTGGAATCGATTTCAGAAGCACAGCGGATGGTTGAAGATGCTGGCCAATTAGTCAATCGAGTAGAAGAAAGTAAAGAGTTGGTCCGTCAAATTGACGCAGCATTCAAAACACTCCCTCAAAAAGCAGGAAGAGCAGCCTATATGATGTGGCGTAAACCCTATATGGTTGTCGGTGCTACAACTTACATTAATGATATGTTGGAAACGGTTGGCTTTGAAAATCCATTTACAGCTTATGAAGGGCGGTACCCTGTCGTCGATATCGAAGCATTAAAAAATGCCCAACTAGATTACCTATTTTTATCGACAGAGCCCTTTCCGTTCGCGCAAAAACATATTGAGGAATTAGCGGTGCATTTGCCGAATACTACTATCCAAATCATCGATGGTGAAATGTTTTGGTATGGGGCAAAAATGAAAGAAGCCGCCCCCTATTTGAAACAGTTTTGGCAGTAAACAAGAGAATTTTTATCCACTAAAAAGCTGTTCCGCAAATGAGTCGTTTACTCATTTCTGGAACAGCTTCGTCGTGTGAAGCGATGAATAAATATAATCCTTCGATCTCCTCTAAAGCCCCCATCATCGGAAGAGCTTCTTCTTACATTTTCAGTTGTTTCACCAAGTACCATACAACACTAGACAATTCTTTTACTTCATTTGTATACGGAGAATCTTTAAATTCATATGTAAACGCCCGCAATAATGCATGGACCACAATTTCACGAGGTGTCTCCTTCTTAATCTCCTCTAGTAAAGCATCTGTTACATCTTGCTGTGGCTTTGTAAAATGCGGTTGCGCTTGGAACGTCTCCAATTGCTCGAGCACTTCTTCTGCTGAGACTTCGACTTTCGTAAAGGAGCCGATAAATACGCTCACATTTTGAATATCAAATAAACCTGTTCCTTGATGAATGAGCATTGGCACAATTTCTTTCATGTATTTCATTGTAGAGGTAGCGACTGCTTTCACTTCTAGTGTATTTTGATGAATCAGCTTTCCTGTAAATGATAAATGCTGCATCATGCCATAATATAAAACAGCTGCTTCAAAAGCATAATCGCGAATGTCGTCACCAAAAACTTCCACGAATCGAGTGGCAAGCCAATCTAACTCTAACACGCGATATTTTAAAACAAGCTTTTTCAGCTCCATATCACCCGAGTGTAAAATTTCTTCAAACACTCGGTCTATGCCACGTGAACGATTAATGCTAGACAGCACCGTTATTTGTTCGATTAGTACATCGACATCTTGAGGGTCTTTACCAATCATAATTTCGCCACGTGCTAATGTAGCATCATAACGTGCTTGCTCTAAAATCGCACCAACACACTCATGCTTAGATGAAAAATAATTATAAAATGTCCCTTTGGAAATACTCGCTCGTTCTAATATATCCTGAATGGATGTTTGGCCAATTCCTTTTTCAACGAATAAGGACAACGCATGATCAACGACTAGTTTTTTACGTTTATTCATAGTGCCTCCTTCTTTTTTTCTTTGCCTTAAGTATAACATGATACGTTGACGGAAGTAACCAACTTATACTCACGTTATTTTTCTTTGATTTTTTTGGACTTATAGTATAAAATCTTTCAAGTGAAGAAAATAAAGAATAGAAATATAGGGGGAAAAGAATGAATACTAGCACTATAGAAAAAAAACCGCCATATTTAATGCTCGGCATTTTATTTTTTGGAGCATTTGTATCGTTTTTAAATAACTCATTGTTAAACGTTGCCCTGCCATCCATTATGGTTGATTTCGGTATGAAGGATTATGCTACGGTACAATGGCTAGCAACAGGCTATATGTTGGTGAGTGGGGTTTTAATTCCTGTGTCTGCCTTTTTAATTACACGATTTAAAAACCGTACACTCTTTATTACATCAATGGCACTGTTTACACTTGGCACAGTGATGGCTGCCATTGCACCAAGCTTCGGCTTTTTACTTGCTGGTCGCATGATTCAAGCAGCTGGTTCATCTGTCATGGGACCTTTACTGATGAATATTATGCTTGTGAGCTTCTCTCGTGAAAAACGCGGGGCAGCTATGGGGATTTTTGGTCTTGTTATGATTACCGCACCAGCCATTGGACCAACACTGTCTGGCTACATTGTTGAATACTATGACTGGCGTTTATTGTTTGAAATGATTATTCCATTTGCTGTCATTAGTTTAGCATTAGCCGTGTGGAAGTTAGAAAACGTCATGGATACACGTCAAACATCATTAGACTACTTCTCTGTTGTATTATCTTCTATCGGTTTCGGTGGTATTTTATACGGATGTAGTTCTGCGAGTGCGGCTGGCTGGTCAGATCCAGTCGTGATCACAACGCTTGTTGCAGGTTCGATTGGTTTAGTGTGGTTTATTGTACGCCAATTCCGTTTAGAGCAGCCTTTACTCAATTTACGTGTTTATAAATATCCCATGTTTGCTTTGGCATCGGTTATTGCCATGGTTAACGCCGCAGCCATGTTCTCTGGCATGATTTTAACACCGGCTTATGTACAAAGTGTGAGAGGGATTTCACCATTAGATTCTGGTTTAATGATGTTACCTGGAGCAGTAATAATGGGGATTATGTCGCCCATTACAGGGAAACTATTCGATAAATTTGGCCCACGTGCACTAGCAGTTATCGGTCTATCTATTACAACGTATACAACGTATTTATTATCTCAATTACAGCTTGATACAACGTATACACATATCGTGGTTGTTTATACGTTACGCATGTTTGGGATGTCCATGGTGATGATGCCCATTATGACCAATGGATTAAACCAATTACCAACTCGTTTAAATCCACATGGTACAGCCGTAAACAATACCGCTCAGCAAGTAGTCGGTTCAATCGGTACAGCATTATTTATGACGATTATGAATTCCGTTGCGACTTCTAAAGGAGCAGAATTAGCTACAACAATGGATATGACACAAGAAAATGCAATGGCGATGCTACAACAGCAAGCGTTACTAGAAGGGATTCATTTTTCATTTTTAGTCGCGACCGTTGTAACCGTCGTAGCACTAGTATTATCATTCTTCTTAAAACGTGTGAATGTTAGTCCAGAAGAAATTGAAAAATTAGAAAAGCAATAAAAACAGCGCGAGTGGTATTTCCACTCGCGCTTTTACTTATTTAATACATCGGAACCTTTAGCACAATCGGTTCACCTAATTCATCATAATTTTGGTCATAGACTGGGGCTATTTTCAATTGAATACTCGCAATATCTCGCGGCTTCGATGCAAAATCAATCATCACTGTGCCTTGCTTTTTCTCATTCGGTTCAAAATGAGCGCCAAATTTATGTGAAAATTTTGGGTTTAAAACAGTTGTTTCATTGCTATCCGCAATAACTTTAGCGTCGTCGAGGTTAAACAGCACTGGCTGTCCCCCATTGTTTTCTACTGTCACTTCTAACACGGCTAACGTTGCACGATCATGCCCTTCTACCGCTTTTTTAATTTGATCGTTTGCCGCAATTAGCTGCTCTAATCGTACTTCAGTTACTGTTAATTGAACTGGACCGGATGTAGCCGTATGAGCTACTGCTCCAGATTCAAATAAAATATCGTGAGTCCCTAACTTATCTGTCATCGTTTTTATGCCAACATTTGAATCTTCAATATGTACTTCTTCCTCAACTGGAACTACTGTTGCAGCAGTTGCATTTTCAAGAGGTGCCTCTTTTAACTTTTTAAGAGGGCTATCCTCGCTCATCAATAAAAGTGCTACAATGGCAATAGTTGATAAACAAACCGTGATGATACCACTTACTAGTACCATTTTACCTTTTCCCATATGATCACTCCCTATCATATTACTATTATAACTAAAAATATGTAATTTCTATAGATATAATTATCCAATGAATCAAAATATTTTTGCTTTAAAATAAAGTATCATATCGTAAATTCATCATATTTTAAAAATCAATAGTTATTTAGAATTATAATTCCCGAAAAAGTATTCACATTCATTTATGAAAAACAGCTTATTCATACTGAAATCACTTTTGACTAAAAGCCTAACACGATAAAAACAGGGTGCCGGAAAATTTTCACTTTCCGGCACCCTGTTATTTTACTTCTTGTTCTAAAGCTTGGAATTCTGCCATCCTCGCGGTTGCACGCCAATAATGATAGACGAGTCGATCGATCCATAGAAGTGCCTCTACCTTTGATACTGCTTCTTCCAATGCTTTTTCACTTGTTACGGAACGTTCGAAGTATTCCGCACGTTTAATACGACGTTCTTGCGCCATCTCTTGCGAAGTTTGTTCAAGTATAATCGAAATTTCTAATAACTTATCGTCATCATGTAGTACGTCTGTAATATCAGTTAAAATTGCTTGCCATTTAATCATTAATTTCTCTTGGAAATAAATCGCTTCCACCTTTTGTTGTTCTCTTAGCACTTTGATTAAACGGCTCAAATGATCCAACGTATGCAAAATGCAAATATGTTGATGCCGCTCTTTACTAGAGGTTGACTGGACTAAATTTAAGAAATCACGTGTTTGATCGATTGCTTCTTCTACTTCAAGCATCATCTTTTCATATTCAACCGTTACTTTCTTTTCCGCAATCAGTAATTTTAAAGCGCTCGTTAAATGCATCATAATATCTCGCAGCGTTTTATAGCTGACGTAAATCGCTACAGATGGTACTTGTATTAAACTATCATCCAGATTTTTCGTTAATGCATTTTCACGTTCAGGTATAATTTTCATCAGTACGTTCGCAAATACTTTCATAAACGGTAAGAAAATAAGCATCCCGATTACACTAAACATTGTATGGAAAATAGCAAGTGCCAGCGTTTGATCGAATTCTCCAGCAATTCTTTCTGTGATCCATTTTGCTACTTTGATAAAATATGTAAACCCAATTGTGACAAAGACAGCTGTAATCGCATTAAATAAAAAATGCGTCATCGCTGTACGCTTAGCGGATACAGATGCACCAATTGCTGCAAAAAGTGCAGTAGCTGTCGTACCGATATTTTGCCCAATAACTAAATAAGCTGCCTGGTTAAAGTCAATTGCCCCTGCAAATAAGGCGGTTAAGGTTGCCGCCATCGCCGCGCTTGATGCCTGCATAATTACCGTCATCACTAACCCAATCAAAATTAACAAAATAATCGAGATAAACGAATCAGCAGGAAGGGATTCAAATGAAATCAAGTCTTGTGCCGACCCCATCCCCTGTTGTAACATATCAATCCCAAGGAATAATAAACCAAACCCTGCCAGAACACTACCAAATTTTTTAATGTCATTTGGTGCAATTAACGACATAAATACACCGACACCAATAATCGGCAAGCTCATTGTTTGAAGGCTAATTTTAAAGCCAATTAATGAAATAATCCAACCTGTACTCGTGCTCCCAATGTTCGCACCGATAATGACACCAATCGATTGTAAAAATGTTAATAAGCCTGCACTAACAAAGCCGATTGTTAACAGCGTAGTAGCCGTAGAGGACTGCACTAAAACGGTCATGAGCGCACCCGTTATAATTGCTGTAAATGTCCCTTTTGTAAATGTATTGAGCCACCTTTTTAACGCTTCACCCGCCACTTCTTTTAACCCATTTGTCAGCATTGTCATGCCTAATAAAAATAAACCAATCCCACCAAAAATCGTAAGCATTCACACACCACCAATATTTACTAGTCAACTATTAAGTCTACCAGTTCTTTCATATAAAATTAACAATAAATTTACAATAAAACAACATTAAGTTAAAATTAAAAAGCTGTGCATTCACACAGCCTTTAAGTAAATCACAAGTTCTTGACGATATACACCATCCTCTAAGTAGTGATCTAAATTATGAAAATCATATTGGTAATTACCATGCGGGAATGTAACACTTTCCCCTTGTACTGCTGCTAAGAGACCTGCCACATCTGTTGAGACCATCTCTAAAACTTCTTCACCCGTTGCTGTTAAAACAAATACTATGTTCATAAGTCCTCCTTTATACCACATTCACAGTCTATGTGAACGACAAACACCTTCACTTTACGCACCAATAAATAATGTCGATTGTGCAATCGCTAAAAAAAATGCGGCATCTTGCACTGGACTTTCTGGCATGATTTCTAACGTCATACTAAACGTGTCCGATATTTCATCGTACACGGGTAGCCAACGAGCAACTAGTGTATCACTAATGAGAAAAGCTGACCAATCTTCCATTGCTTTATCGATTTTCATTTCGAGTGCAGTACCTTTAATAAACAGCTCAGGCACGCCAATTCGCCAGTTCTCATAGTTAATTACATATGTTTCATTCGTACGATAATCTGTTGCCTCATACCATAAGCGACCTTTCCGTTGTACTTTACGACACATAAATACGGCCTTGTCTTCCGTTGTTTTCACTACGTACTTTAAAAAGTAGCGATAATCAAAATAGCCGTCCAATAATTTTTTTAAGCCATTATCATATACACGATTTAGTGTAAACGCATGTTGACCTGCTTCCAAGACTGGTATATCTTCCGTGGCATTTAACCTTGCGGGTACTTCATATGTAAATACGTTCATTTGTTCAATCCTTTAAAAAATAACTTTTATTTTGGCTCTTCACCAAAATATGTACTTGACCGCACATTCCGTTACGGGCGGACGCTTTCCGCGGGCGAGGTCGAGCCTCCTCGTCGCTCATACTTCGCTCCTGCGGGGTCTCGACTTTCTCGCTTTTCCCGCTGGAGTCGCCGCCCTTCACTCCATGTGCTTTTAGAATCCTACTTTTTTAACCAAGAACATATTTTGGCATTAAACTTTTATTTTGTTCCAAATCTATTTAGAAAATTGAGCGACTGCATATAATGTACATCAAATGCTTGATATTCATCAAGTACCGATCTTTTGGAATACTGATAAAAAGGTGATTTGTTTGAAAAAAGTGAAACTAGCCTTGTCGGAAATAATCCAACAAGGCTAGTTTGGTAACAAGTGTTTGTTTAAGATGCAATTAAGCGAACGATTTTAGCGCTAATCGCTATTCGTTACATTTTCACTGCGGAAAAAAATTCGCTATATAACGCTTTTAAAATTTGGTCTTCAAATTGTTTGTTTACCCCAAACACTAGGCTTACTTCAGAAGAACCTTGATTAATCATTTCAATATTTGCGCCTGTCGAAGAAATCGCTGTTGTTGCACGCGCAGCTAGGCCTGTATTATTGCGCATCCCTTCCCCTACGATAACGATCATCGAGAAGCCATGACGGAAATGTGCATCATCCGCATGTAATTCTTCTTTTACGCGATTTACGATACGCTCTTCTTTTTCTGGTGTTAATTGATTCGAACGCATAATAACTGAAATATCATCTAAGCCAGATGGCGTGTGTTCATAAGAAATATTTTCTTCTTCAATAATTTGAAGCAGTTTTCGTCCGAAGCCAACTTCACGGTTCATTAAATATTTTGATACATATAAAATGGAAAATCCACTATCTGCCGAAATCCCTGTCACCGAGCGACCTTGCTCTGAACGAGTAGGTACAATGCGTGTACCCGGCGCGGATGGGTTATTTGTATTTTTAATGTTCACTGGAATACCTTGTCTATACACAGGCATTAATGCTTCATCATGGAAAACAGCAAAGCCTGCATATGATAACTCTCTCATTTCTCGATAAGTAATTTCTTTAATTTCTGCTGGGTTGTTGATTACTTTTGGATTTGCTGAAAATACACAGTCTACATCCGTAAAGTTTTCGTAAAGGTCAGCACTCACAGCTGAAGCTAAAATTGACCCTGTAATATCTGAACCACCACGGTCAAATGTACGTAAAATACCGTCTTTAGTATAGCCGAAGAAGCCAGGGAAAATCACAACTTCCTCTGTATCCTTTAATACGCTTAATTTTTCATAAGCTTCAGATAAAGCATATGTGCGTTCAGGAAGATCATTAACAAGTAACCCTTCCTTCGGGCTGACATAACGCGCTGGTAAGCCCGCTACATTAAAGTAAGCGGCAATTAGCTTTGCATTATTATCTTCACCACTTGCTTTTAAATTATCGATAAACAAATCTTTATTAGACTTATCGCCTGCAACACGCTCACGTAAATCTGCAGCGATAATTTCCGACATCGTCTGATCTAAACCTAAACCACTTGTAATATCTTCATATCGATTGACAACAGCATTAATTTTTGACTCAACATCACCGCCAATAAGTGCCGTTTCCGCTAGATCGATTAATAAATCCGTAACTTTAATATCTTCACTTGAACGTTTTCCAGGAGCTGAAACAGCAACTACTTTGCGTTCAGGATTCGATTTAACAATGTTAAATACTTTTTTAATTTGCTCTGCACTTGCGACGGAAGTACCGCCAAATTTACATACTATCATTTCACCAGATCCTTACTTAATAATGTTGTTGTACTTCTAGAAAAAACATTTGATTTCCCACAGTGTACAAACTATAGGCGTAAACGTCAAGAGAATTCTAAAAAATCAAACGAATCATCCAAATAAAAAGTGACTAATTTCCGAACTTGTTTGTTTATTATATGTAAATTTGATTGAAATGGTAAGTTATTTTCATTTTCAAAAGTAAAATTTACATAATGAATAAAAATAGTATCACCATATACTTTCAACGTCTAGTTAGCATGCGTATATTATTTTTTTTGTTGTCTACTAGGGGTAAAAAGAAATTCCAGTTTCTCACCGTTTAGCTTTAATTTTGCCTTTCCTTTTTTACCGCTTTTCCATGTAAACAAAATCTCTCGCGTTTCTTTCCCCGCGAGTAACTTTTTCATATCAGTAGGCGTAATTTTGCCTTTCATGAGTGATTTGCTAATATAGAATTTACAAGATTTATTTGTACAATTGTACCCTTTAAATCCTTCTACTACTGAATCCCCACATGTAACACATTTCCCTACAATCACGACTTCTTTTTCTGCAACGGTCATTTCAAGTGCTTTCATTTTTGCGGTTGTATCGTGAATAAATTGCTGCATGTCTGTATAAAACTGGCGCGAGCTAAGAGAGCCGTCCACAATATCCTTTAACTTCTTGCTCCACACAGCCGTCAAAACAGGTGAGACAACATCATGATTACCAAGCGACCTAATAACATCAATCCCGAAATCGGTTGCCGCAAGCGATTTTCCTTCCCGCATCATCATACCGATTGAAAGAAGTTTTTCCATAATTTCTGCTCTCGTTGCACTTGTTCCAATGCCTTCAGCGTCTTTTAAGATGGCCTGGAGTGTTTTATCTTCCACAAAGCGACCTGCATGAAACATCGCATCGAGCAAAGTACTATCTGTATAACGAGCTGGTGGCTCTGTCATTTTCGATAAGATTTGGCTACTATGAACGTTCAGCTGTTGCCCTTCTTTTAGTAGCGGTAGCGGTCGTTCTTCTTTTCGCTTTTGCGCTTCGTAAAGAACTGTGTAGCCTTTATCAATCACCGTATTGCCACTTGCTTTAAAATGATGCTCCCCACATAGTAGCATGACATTCGTTTTATCTAATACATAAGGAGGTAAAAAAATAGCGAGCAGTCGTTTGACAATTAACTCATAAATTTTCACTTCTGCCGGTGTTAAAGTTTTCTTACCGACAGCTACATCCGTAATCGTAATTGCATGGTGATCGGTTAATTTTTTATCATCCACATATCTTTTCGTATACATCGTCTTTTGTATATGTGCTTCATTACTTAAAATGTGTTTGGCTACTTGTTCAAACTGTGGTAGAGTGGCCGCTACTTGTAATTGATGAGCAATCGTTTTAGCAAATGCAGTTGGTAAATGTTTGGACTCGGTACGGGGATACGTAATAAGCTTTTTTTCATATAAGCTTTGGGCTATTTTTAGCGTCTCTGCCGACGTAAAGCCGTAAAACTTATTTGCCTCTTTTTGTAGTTCTAGTAAAGAATGCAAACTCGGCGCAAATATTGTTTTTCGTTCTGTTTCAATTTGCTTCACGAATGCAGTAGGTGCTAACTTCGCCTGAATCACTTGTGCGGCTTCCAATGAATCGATTTTGTTTGTTTTGGCAATCGGATCGAACCAAAGTGCTTTCAATTCACCTGTATCTAACTCAAGCTGGAAATACGGCGTTGGAACGAAATCTCGAATTTCTAACTCTCGTTTTACGACAATCGCTAAAGTGGGTGTCATGACACGCCCTACTTTAATCGTACGTCCGCCTTTTACGGTTGCGGCACGTGTTAAATTTAATCCTACAAGCCAGTCAAAAATCATTCGGTACATGGCAGCGTTGCGTAAATTCCGAATCATTTCATCGTTTTCATCAATTAAATGCTCTAAAGAATGACGAATAGCAGCGTCTGTCGTTTGTGATGTCCAAAAACGCTTTACAGGCAGTGCACATCTAGCTTTTTTATAGAAAGAGTAAAAGATATTTTCTCCTTCCATCCCTGCGTCACAAGCATTAATAATAAAGTCATATTGATTTGTTTTTAGCAATGCTTCAATGTCTTTATATACTTTATAGGCACTCTTTTTTACACGAAATTCATATTTAGCTGGCATCATTGGGAGAAGATCTAAACTCCACTTTTTCCATTCTGCATGATACTCATGTGGCTCTTTTAACTCTACAACATGCCCGACAAAAGATGTAAAATCAATTGTATACGGTAGTGTTATTTTGTTATAAACCTTTTGGATATCGCGCATTAGGGAAGGTTTTTCGGCGATTAATAACGCTTTCAATTCATCCCCTCCTTTTACTCGTAAGTATAGTAAAGAACGTATGTTTTGTAAATGTGGATTCATGTGATGGGGGCAATAACTCAATTATTTAGAAGGAGGCTTATACATGAAGAAAAACGTTTCTTCACAAACTTGGGCACTGACTCTTTTTGCAATCGGTGTATTTATGGCTGCACTCGATAACGGGATTATTAGTGCAGCACTCACAACGATTAACAGTTCATTTGACGTTTCTCCTAACTGGGGGGCTTGGGGAATCACAATATACACACTCGGTTTAGCCATCAGTGTACCGATTATTGGGAAGCTCTCCGACCGCTACGGACGAAAAAAATTATTTATTATTGAAATTGCGATTTTTGGCATTGGTTCATTACTTGTAGCACTTAGCCCAAACTTTACGTTCTATTTAATCGCACGCTTTATTCAATCAATGGGTGGTGGCGGTATTTTCATCATTGGTAGCTCACATATACTGAGCACCCTCCCTGCCGAAAAACAAGGGAAAGCACTTGGCATGCTAGGTGGGATGAACGGCATTGCTGCTGTATTAGGGCCAAACGTTGGTAGTTTTTTAATAGATGTAACGGGTAGCTGGCATGTGCTCTTTCTCATCAATGTACCAATCGCTATCTTTCTCATCATTTTTGGCTTACTAAAACTAGAAGAAACAAGCGAGCCAAATCCAGGCAAACTCGACTTATTCGGCACAGTTCTATTATCACTCGCCATTTTAGGGATTATGTATGGACTCACGAATATCGAGGGTGTTCACTTCTTTGCCAGTTTACTTGAACCAACTGTATATGGCTTTATTCTTGTAGGAATTGTTCTATTTATTGGCTTATTATTTTATGAAAGTCGACTGGAAGCTAAAAATGGAGACCCTATTTTACCCTTTAACTTACTAAAAAAACCACCTTACTTATTTACATTACTTATTGGATTGTTCTCGGGCGCACTATTAGCGGCCATGATTTTTATTCCTGCGTTTTCTGAACAAGTATTAGGTATCCCTGCAGAAAAATCAGGCTACTGGATGACACCACTTGCCATTGCTGCGGGGATTGGCGCTGGAGTTGGCGGTGCCTTCGTCGATAAAAAAGGACCGATTTTCGCGATTATCTTATCAGGGATTCTTTCCATGATTGGATTTTTCCTCTTCCCATTTTGGATTGAGGCAAAATGGCACTTTATCGTGGCATCTATTGTAGCAGGTGTTGGCATGGGGATGATTCTCGGTGCACCGCTCAATATTTTAGCAACGGAAGGGATCAAAAAAGATAAAGGGACATCTATTGCGACGCTCTCTTTAGTTCGGCAAATCGGGATGACGCTTGCACCAACGATCTATGCTGGATTTATCGCCCGCGGTTTTAATGACATGCCTACTCTTTTTGCAACAGCGTTTCCTGAAAAACTGCAAGCAAACTTAAATCATGTAACACTATCTAATGAAGCGCAAGCTGAAATGGGGCAATTTGCACAACGTTTTACAGATGGCACTGAAATCTCTCAAGAGACAATAAGTACAGCCATCGCGAATATCCAGGACCCAACGCTAAAAGAACTCATTACATCTACTGTAACAGACATGACAACAATGGCTGCACAAAACGGATATGGTGGATTGTTTATGTCAGCTAGTATCATCTCCATTCTGATTTTAGTAACAGCATGTATTTTAGCGTTGATTCGTGAAAAATATATCTCTTCCACTTCTTAAAAAAGTAGACGAATCGTTATAGCGATTCGTCTTTCTTATTTCCTGGGCAATTTTCTCATTATTTCGATAATTAAAGAGAAATAAATGATTTTATTTCCAAAATACAATTTACGTGCATAAAACAGAAAATATTATATTAATCTAGAAAATATATACATATCAATGTTATAATGCACTTATATATAGCTAGGGGGAATGGAAGATGAAAGTAACGAAAAGAACCGTTTTATGGATTGTCCCAATACTTCTCATTGGTGCATTTTACTATTTTTACGGACCTAAAGATGCGATTACAGAAAACGCGTATATTGACTATGTTAAGAGCCAAACATTAGTGGACAATAGTAATTTAACAGTGGAACAAGCCTTTAATAACTATTGTGAAGTAAGTGACTGGGTGTTTTTCGAGACACAACGTGGACAAAAAGTAGTGGAATTTAAGGGGAAATGTCCTGTTGAAGAAATAACACAATCGGTTAATTTACAATTCCTTGTTGATGATGAACAGACTGAACATACAGTTGGCGCAATGTTACTCAATGATGTTAAGCAATCATCTGAAGAGCGGGATACATTTATTCAAACCATTTATAAGAATTAACTCCTACAGAAAAAAATGGTCTCTTCTCCTATAGAATGAGATCATTTTTTATATGTTTAGTTATCTTCTTTAGGAAAAAATCTGAAACTCAATAAGGTCTGATTCGTATAATAAATGAGGTGATTCCATGAGTACGTGGCTTTCTTTTACTATTGTGATTGTTACGGCAGTCGTAAATTACATAAGATATCGTGAAGCTTTTAACGAGCTGACCAAGAAAGAGTGGACACAATATATCGGCAGTTTCTTCTTAGCATGGATTGTAGCGATCATCATCATTATAGGCGGAAAAGAAATACTAAACCCATTACCATTAACAGGCTCGTTTGAAAAGGCTATTGAGTGGATGCTCATCATAGTAGGTTTAATGTTGGCATTGCGAATTATGTACAGTATGATGCCTAAAAAACTGAAGGATGCGTTTGAGTGAAAAGAGTAGTATGTATTTTGCAAGAATGGACCTTTAAACGAACTAAAAAGCGCTCATTTTCATGCTTGTTTTTTATATGAGCGCTTTTCTAGCCTATTTTTACTCCCATTTTTTCAAAGCAACATTAATCATGACATTTTAATTCCGCTACCTTCCCCTGAAATGTATGAATCAATTTCTGACGCAAGCGATGTTTACGTTTTCGTATTCCCTCGACCGAAATGCCGTACTCCTTTGCTAGTTGCTCATTGGATTGATCCTTTATAAACACATCGTGGAGTAGCTTTTTTTCCGCCGCCTTTAACTGCCCTGCTACCTTTTCAAACAGTGAATTTTCGGAAATGACTTGTTGTTTTTGTTCCACATAAAAGGTCATTTTTTCATCTGTTGTCGCAATAAAGCGCGCCTCTTTTTTCGCATTTTTGCGCAAAGCATCAATGACGTCGTACCACATTTGATTATACACATACGCCTTTAAGTCATATTTACTCGCATCATATGTTTCCCATGCTTGCCATAACGCGATAAATGCGATCTGTTTATACTCATCTCGATTTTTATAAATACGACATTTGGACAATAGCTTCTCTATGACAGGCTCCATTTCAGTAACTAGCTTTTCAAACTCCATTACCTTGTTCGTCCTTCTAGATCATGCATGCTCTGTTTATTCCTAGGTAATGTAAACGTACTGAAAAGCATAGACAATCTCAAAAAGGATTTTCTATAAAAAAAGAACGTAAAACGACTTTACTACTTGATTTTGCTTTATCGAATACGCTAATTCCCTATTATTTTTACGTTTTATATCCGTTTTATTTTTACAAATTCAAATACGCTGTTGACAAAAGTTCAATTGTCAGGCATTCTTATACACAAATAACCAAAAGCATAGCGAAGACTAGTAAGCGTGACTTAGCTGCATTAGAGAGCGACACCCATAGGCTGAAAGGTGCGTGCAGAAAAAGACGTCTGAACCTACTTCGACCAAGCTCCTAGCAAAACTAGGCGCCGACTCAGCGTTAAGAGAACAAGTGGAATGCAGTTGCATTCAATTTAGGTGGTACCACGGAAAGCGTTTTTCGTCCTATTAATTTAGGCGAAAAGCGCTTTTTTCTATTGGAGGAATTCATTATGGAGAGAAAACGAATTGTCGTCAAAATCGGAAGTAGCTCACTTACAAATGCAAAAGGTGAGATAGACTCCCAAAAGTTTATGGATCATATTGAAGCGATTGCCAAGTTAAAGCAGCAAGGTCACGATGTACTCCTTGTGTCATCAGGTGCTGTAGCAGCAGGGTTTCGTAAACTTGGCTATTCTTCTCGACCCGTTACAATCAAAGGCAAGCAAGCAGCTGCGGCTGTTGGTCAAAGTTTACTCATTGGCCGCTACACAGAAGCATTTAGCGAATATGATATGGTCGCTGCTCAAATCTTACTTACACGTCACGACTTTAGTGAAAAGAAGCGTTATAAAAACGCACATGCTACGTTTTCAGAACTTTTAGAACGTTCAATTTTACCAATTATTAATGAAAATGATACAGTATCAGTAGCTGAGCTCACATTTGGCGATAACGATATGCTATCTGCGCTTGTGAGTGGTTTAGTCCATGCCGATCAACTCATTATCTTAACGGATGTCAATGGTTTGTATGACGCAAACCCATTAAAAAACCCTGATGCTAAACGCATCGACCACATCGAAGAGATTACAGATGAAATGCTCGGCTTTGCTTCTGGTGCTGGCTCAAAAGTCGGGACAGGCGGGATGCAGTCCAAGCTTTTGGCAGCCAAATATGCGATGAATGCGGGTGTGAAAGTATTTATTGGAAATGGTGCTGGTGAAGATAAGCTCATGACTATTTTAGATGGACATGGGGACGGCACATACTTTGAAAGTAAATGTTGCACAATTTTGCCCATGAATAAGCAATGGTTAACCCTTACGGAAGTGAGTGGGAAGTTATTCATTGATGAAGGTGCCGTAAAAGCGTTAACGACGGGTGGGAAATCCCTTCTTCCTGCAGGTATTTATGCATTGGAAGGACATTTCGATAAAGGAGACGTCGTGGAAGTATATGACCGCCACGTATTAATTGGTCGTGGTGAAACATTATACTCCAGTGAAACAATTGAAAAAGTAATGGGGAAACGAACAGATGAACTTGACGAACCAATTGAAGTCGTCATTCATCGTAATAATTGGATTCAAGCTTAAGGAGGAATATGATGAGTACAATCGTGGAGAATGAAGTAATTGAAAAAGGAAAGCGCGCGAAAGTAGCGAGCTTTACAATGAATACAAAATCAACAGCTGAAAAAAATGAAGCGTTGCTAGCTATTGCTGATCAACTGTTAGAAGATCAAGCTATCATTATCGAAGAAAACAAAAAAGATTTACAAGACGGGAAAGAATCAGGTTTACCAACTTCAACACTTGACCGCATTATGTTAAATGAAGAACGTATTCAAGCAATGAGCGATGCCATTCGCCTACTTGTTGATTTACCAGATCCAGTTGGCGAAGTATTAGAAGAGATTACAAAAGAAAACGACTTAAAAATCGTAAAAAAACGCGTACCACTTGGTGTAATTGGGATGATTTATGAAGCGCGCCCAAACGTAACAATTGACGCGGCTACCCTATCGTTAAAAACAAGTAATGCGGTACTGCTTCGTGGTTCTTCATCAGCGAAGTATTCGAATATTGCGCTTGTTGCTTCCATCCATCGTGCATTAGAAAAAGTTGGCTTCCCACAAGATGCGGTCTTACTAATCGAAGACACATCGCGTGAAACAGCGAAAACATTATTCAACTTAAACGACTACTTAGACGTACTCATTCCACGCGGTGGTAAAGGCTTAATCGATTTAGTTGTACGTGAAGCAAGTGTACCTGTACTAGAAACAGGTGCTGGAAACTGTCACGTATTTGTCGATGCATCAGCTAAATACGACATGACAACAAAAATCATCTTAAATGCTAAAACACAGCGCCCTTCTGTCTGTAACGCAGCAGAAAGCTTACTATTACACCAAGATTTCTTTACTGAACATGGGGAAGCACTGTTAGCTACATTATCGGATGCTGGCATTAAGATTTACGGGGACGAAAAAGTATGTAGTGCCCTGCCAACTGCCTTAAAAGCAACAGAAGAACATTATGCTGAAGAATTTTTAGACTTAACATTAAGTGCTAAAGTGGTAGATTCTGTTGAAGAAGCGATTTTACACATTAACAAATATGGTACAAACCATTCAGAGGCAATCGTTACGGAAGATGCACACCATGCAGCGATGTTCTTAAATTCGATTGATGCAGCGGCTGTGTACCATAATGCCTCGACTCGTTTTACGGACGGTTTTGAGTTTGGTTACGGTGCTGAAATTGGCATTTCAACACAAAAATTACATGCGCGCGGTCCAATGGGCTTACCTGCGTTAACATCAACAAAATACTACGTGTACGGCGAAGGTCAAACACGCGGATAGCAAAAAACGTAAGAATCTCATTCTGCAGATTCTTACGTTTTTCTCTGTTCCTCTACCTTCAGTAAATACGGTAATAGTAGTTGAATGAGTAGTAGCGCCACACCTACGCTTATCATTACCCAGACTACTTTAAAAATCCATGAAAAAAATTCAATATGTATCAAATGGGCCATATATTTACCTGGCCCCATTATTAATCCTACCGCCACATACAGTGACAACAAATACAACCACGCGAGCCCCATTTGACGAAAAAACGATAATCTGTTAATCGTTTCTCTATGTTCAATCGATTTAAGCATTATAATCATCGTTACATAGGCAAATGAAATGATTGGTCCCAACAATATGTCCCCCTCCTACGAGTATAGTTTAACACGCCATTTCCCTAAATTACCAAAAGCCTATGTTTCTCTTTACGTGAATTTGTTATATTGATATACATGGGGGGAACAATTTTGAATATCGCAGCAATGATTAAATTAACGATTTCGATGGCTATTTTCGGCTCTATCGGCTTTTTCACGATACATACAGGTATTCCTGCTGTTGAACTTGTCTTTGTACGGTGTATTTGTGCCACACTTTTCCTAGGCGGCATGTGGCTTGCTACCGGTGGACATAAAACAGAAAAATGGGCGAAAAAAGAAGTAGGTAAAACGCTTCTTTGTGGCATTTTTATCGTGTTGAATTGGGTATTTTTATTTAAGGCTTTCGAAGAGATGTCCATTTCGATTGCCATATCAATCTATAATTTAGCGCCTATTTTTGTCTTAATATTAGGGGCTGTATTACTTGCTGAGAGAATGACAATCGGTGCTATTTGTGCAACGGTTGTATGCTTTATCGGTAGTATTTTCATCATTGGCATCAACAATTTCACATCACTTGATAGCTTTTTTGGCTCTGGGTTTGTATGGGCACTTCTTTCAGCCGTTTTTTATGCTTTAACGATGTTTACGAGTAAAACCATTACCGGCTTATCCTCTTATGCCCTAACATTTATCCAAACGATTGTTGGTATTTTTATGTTAGCACCATTTTGTGACTTCACGCTATTTGACGGGCTGACAACATCAAACTGGCTCTACATTTTAGGAACAGGCTTAATTCATACTGGGTTTGTGTATTACCTATTCTTTGATAGCATCCGCAATCTTTCAACGATTGTCGTGTCAGTACTCGTATTCGTTGATCCGGTTGTCGCGATTTTGCTGGACGTCGTACTTTTATCATTCCGTCCAACATCACTCCAAGTGTTTGGTATTTTACTAATTTTCGGTGCCATTTTATATACAATATATCAACCACAACAAAAGGTCGTTGTAGTAGATCAGCAAACATAGACTCACGTTAAAGCATGTCTTATTATTTAGGGCATGCTTTTTTGTTTGAGTAATTTTTTTGTTTTGCTCGGATAGCTAATCGTTTTGCTCGTTCCGAATTTTTCTCATTCAATTATTATAAATAAAAAGAGCATTGCCACAAAATAGCAATGCCCTTGTCTGTTATCCTCTATTCATCCTCTTCAACATACTCTAAAATATCGCCCGGCTGACAGTTGAGTGCCTTACAAATGGCATTCAGCGTGGAAAAACGGACAGCTTTTACTTTTCCTGTTTTTAAGTTTGATAAGTTGACGATGGAAACGTCTACTTTTTCTGCCAGTTCACTTAGTTGCATTTTTCTATCTGCAAGCATGCGGTCTAATCGAATAATGATGGTCATACGTTCACTTCCTATACTGTGGCATCATATTCTTCTTGTAAAAATGAGCCATATTTAAAGATTCGGCTAATCGTCCAAACTACTAAACCACATAATAGCATACTCCAGTGAATACCGAAAATTTGATAGTTCACCGATTCAATCCAATCTGTTTGTTCGAACTGCAATTGCAATTGAAATAATGTACTAATCGCATAAATGACATAAGCTTGCATCGAATGAATGGTTAAACTTAATACGACAATTGTATACCCGATATACGCCATTCGTTTACTATTAGCTACAGAAAATACCTCTCCTTTTACGATACCTTTTAACATATTTTTCACTAAAAACACGATAAAAGTAACCATCGTTATGTTAAATAAAGATAGAATGAATATCCATAATACAGTCGATTTATCGTACACGAAGTTTTGAATAGCTGACTGATTCAAGGCTATTTCTAGCCCAGAAATATGAAGCGTAGCAGACAGTTGCCCCTTCTCCATCACATTCATCACACTTTCAGCAGGTATAACCCCTACTACAATACTTAATCCAATAAACACGACCATCGATAAACAGAGCATCACAAATAAAAAAGTAAATAAAACATGTAATCCTTTTATAACTGCTTGAAATTCTTTTTTCTTAATACTTTGTTCCATTTCAGCTCTCCCCTTCCTACTAATAGGATACCCTTTATCTTAATCCTTTTCAATAATTATTTAACGTTTATCATTAAAAATTTATTGATTTAATTTAAAAACCATTTTATAGTAGCAGTATCCGGATAATTTCAATACAAAGGAGGAGTTTAAGTGGAAAACATACTTTCAATCGAAAATATGTCAAAACATTTCAGAGGGAAACAAGTATTACAAGGTATTTCTTTTTCATTACACTCAGGTGAAATTGTCGGACTACTAGGAGCAAATGGCGCTGGAAAAAGTACATGTATGAAGGTGATTGCAGGGCTTTATAAAGCAACAGAAGGAAAAGTATCTTTATTACACCATGAACCATTTACTGAATGGGGACATTTATACAATCAAGTAGGTATTTTATTGGAGCCTTCTATCCCGTTACATGTAACAGGTATTGAATTTTTAAAACAAATTGCTTGTCTAAAAAATGATCACACAACTGACCTTCAAGCATTACTTGTGACGTGTGGACTAGCACAAGCTGGAGGGAAAAAAGTAAAACATTATTCATTCGGCATGAAACAGCGGCTCGGATTAGCTGCAGCGCTGATTGGGAACCCGCGCTTTCTTATGCTAGATGAGCCTTTTGTTGGCTTAGATCCGATTGGCATTCGCGATTTACAGCAACTTCTTCAACAGTTAGCTACACAAGGGATTACGATTTTGCTATCTAGCCATCAGTTAGCTGAAATAGAAACTATAACAGAACGAATCCTTTTCTTACATGATGGAAAAGTTTTACACGATATCCCGAATGGACCAAATGTTAATTTAAAAGCATTATTTGAAGAAAATGAGGTGGCACAATGCGTGAAATAAAAGTAGAACTGAGGAAACAATTTTTACAACCATATTTTTATTTAGCTTGGTTTATTCTCAATGGGATTATGGCTTTTCTCAGCTATCAGTTATGTAATGAAGGGGCTATTGTACGAATTGAAGGTTCAGAAAACGTTACTTATGATGAAATCATGACCTCTATAATTATTTTAGCCCACCAAGTCGGTTTAGTTGCGGTAGTCCTTGCCCTATTATGTTGGCAAACATTCGGCAAAGAAGCCGATCAGCGTTATATGACTTGTTATGTATTATCTACACGCAACAAATGGACGTATATTTTCGCCAAAGTCGCTGTTGTCACATTTAGCTTTACACTCATTATCATTTGTACAATCGCCACAATGATGGGCATTTATGAATTGTTACAGCCCGCTCACCTTTCTTTTGCGCTAAATGGACATACTTGGCTCACAATAATTCAGCAAGTAGCTGTCGTTATTTTATGTGGCATGATGTTTATTTCTTTAACAGCGGTTATTAGTCTGCGTTTTGGCGTCATCGGCGTGCTATTTACTACAGTTGGTTTAGCCATTGTATCGAGTATTTTCAGCCAAAATCTATATATAAAAGATTTTATTCCACTGAACCTTTTAACGATTTCTGAATCACAATCCTTTTTCCAACATGCTGGGTTACTTACGCTCTACATTTTCATTTGTTTAGTCGGATTACGTTTCTACACAAAGCATAAAGAAATAGCTGTTTAATATCAGTTTGCGCACGGAACTACATAACATTAATGCAGTTCCGTGCATTTTAAACAAACACGATCACCACTATGTTAAATCCCCCTCCCATGATACGATAGTAAAAAAAGCTAGGAGTATTTATCGTGATTACTATTTGTGTGACAAGTGATGTACACGGTCGCTTAGATCGTTTGGAACAGATAGCAAAAGAAATCGAGCACATTCAACCAGACATTCTGATCGATAATGGGGACTTCTTAATCGGAAGCTTAACGACCTATTATTATGACTGGATTCAACCAGCGCCTCACCCGATGCTGGCACTTGCCAATAAACTCAGCTATGACGCCGCCATCTTTGGCAATCATGAATTTAATTATCCGATTAGCTCTATTCAGGAGATGCGCAATCAATGTCATTTCCCTTGGATTGCAGGTAACATCGGGGACTTTGCAAAACCGTATATAGTAAAACATGTAAAAGGGAAAAAAGTGGCCATCGTTGGGGTTGTTACACATTTCACCCCACTTTGGGATGAGCAGCACTATACACAGGAACTCACATTTTCAAACGCGTATTCAGCGGCATGCTACTGGGTTCATTATGTAAAAGAAATGGAGCAAGCGGATATCATCATACTAAGCTATCATGGTGGCTTTACACGTGACCCAGAAACGAATTGGTTATACGCAGCGGATACAGGGGAAAATGAGGCCAATCAAATGCTTACGATCCCCGGGGTCGATGTACTGATTACAGGACATCAACATTTAGAAATCCACACTATTGTAAACGGGATTCCTGTGCTACAACCAGGGGCTAATGGACGCTGTTTCGGAATGATTCACTATGACATCCTGGGGCATCAACATGAAGTGCAGTTACACTATGTAGAGCATCTATCAGTATCTTATCCAGCGCCTATCCGTAACTGGCTTTCTCAAACAATCGGCTTTACCGAAGAAGATTTTACATACGAAGGCTACCTTTCATCACAATTACATAACATTCCTTATGTGGATTTACTACATGAAATCCAGCTTTCTACAACTGGGGCTGACCTTTCTGTCGTGGAGTTGTTCTATCATGAAAAAGGAGGCTTTACTGGGGCTATTACGAACGAAGATATACTAAAAAATTATTCACGCGCGAATACGTTAAAAGTATTGCAGTTAACAGGGGCTGATATTAAAGAGGCACTCGAGCAATGCGCGGCTGTTTTTGCGGTAAATACACAAGGTGAAATCGACTTTAGCTTAAACGTTTACCCGCATACGATTCAGCCATATGTGTATGATTTCTGGGGAGGGCTTGACTATGAGCTTGCCATTAATCAACCTGTCGGGGAGCGTGTAACGAAGTTTTCGTATAAAGGACAGCCAATCACGAAAGACATGGCATTTAAAGTCGTGATGAATAGCTACCGCGCGACCGGAACCGAATTTTCAATGTTTCGTGAAAAACCCGTTCTATTTGAAACAACAGAAATCGTTCCTGAAATCATCAGAAACTTCGTCAAACAGCATTCACCGCTACCACTTTATACACACGGTACATTTCAAGTCATTTACTAAAAAATAACGCCGAGAAGAACCGCCTTCTCCGCGTTATTATAAAAGTCATCTAAAATACAGTCGATTTAAACTTCACTTTCCAGCCATCATTTCGCACCATTTCCCAAGTAAATAGCTCCTCGTCACTCGTATTACTTTTTACGATTAATAGGCTACTATCTTCATTGAACGTCGATTTTCTGATCATATATGCGTAATAGCGAATAAACGAGTTTAAATTCTCATGCTTAATTTCATTAAAATAATTCACCATATGCTCATACGAAATGCCTTCCGTTAATAAATGAGCGGTTTGATAATCTGCCTGTAGCAATGCATATAGTTGAATTCTCGCTACTTCTTGCGGGGAAGCGTCTGCTAAAATCGCCGCTCCTTCTTGTTTCACCTTTTTATACACTTCTACTTCTGCAGCTGACCATTTCTCATCGACACTAGCAATGGAATAGCCAAGTACTTTACCTAAAATTCGATCTTTCTGAATATAACCACGCACCCCATCGCTGAGCCAGTTATCTGGATAGACGAATAATTCATCTTCCCCCATGACACCGTAATCAATCGATTGATCAACTTGGTAGTCTACATCTCCTTTAGCTCTAGCCCAGCCATACGGTTCAAGAATCCCCATATCATTCATTATTATTGAGCTTTCCTGTACCTTAATTGAAACCTCATGGGAACTCATATCATTTGTCGCTTGAATACGAACAACTTCCGGACCATCTGCGCCTTCAACTAACACGACATCTGGATAGTTTATCGGATTTTTTGTGTAATAATCTGGATCAATGACAATATCAAACTCCGTATATTCTTCACCATATACATGCATTGTATCTTTCGTATAACGGAGGGCATAGTCATCTCCTACGAGGGCATAAACAATAGGTGGCTCCAGTGAGGCTTCACTAAAGTTATACTGCGTAATACGCTTTTTCTCGCCATTCTTTACAGTATAAACAGGTGTTCCGCGGGAGTTGGCAAACGTCACCCATACACGGTCGCCATCAATAGTATACGTCTTCACTTCCTGATCTCCGACGAATATCGATTCTACACCATTCCCTAAAACACCAGCCAACATAACGTTCCTTTCCTGCATATAATCCGTATACCTAGCACCTAGGCGCTCCTCATCTACTTCCCTTGTCCCTCGAAAACCAACAGCACCGGATAAGCCGAATGTCCACTTCCCATTTTCAAACGTCATATGTTGAAAATAGTAAACATCCCCCTCCTCTTGCTCATAAATCCCGATAATAATCGCATCATTATTTCGTTCAAATGGGAGCTCAACATGTTTTATATCCACTTCCATATGATTGCGCTGTTCCTTTAAAAATTGTTCATATTCGTCAATAGCACTTGCTTTTGTAAAATTATCATTCGACTGGAATCCGTTGATCGCAAAAAATAAGCAAATCGCGGCAATACTTGCAACAATGAGTGATGGCATCCAATTTCGCCTCTTTTTCGGCACAGCTTGTATGACCCTCTCTTTTCGCTCGTCTGATAAACGTAACTGCCCAAAAATTTGCCGTTGCTCGCCTTTAAACTTATTCATGTGAAAGTACCTCCCACTCTGTATCGTCTAGTCGTTCCTTTAACATGCCGCGCGCTCGCCTCAGCCTTGTTTTGACCGTATTTTCAGACACCCCCAAAAGCTCCGCCATGACCGCTGTCGTAAATTCTTCATAATAAAACAGTAGTATGACTTCCCTATACATGACAGGTAATCGTAACACATGCTTTGTCAGTTCTGTTTGTTCAATAGAGGCAATAATCCTCGCTTCGATCCCTTTTTCTTGGTCTGGCAGTCGCTTTAATAAAGCTCTTGAAAAAATTTGCTTTTTATTTTTCCAGCTACGTAAATAGTCGTGGCATGTATTAATCGTAATGCGCGTTAAATATGTTTTAATCGATGCTTCTTCTCGAAATTGATTGGCCGCTTTGAAGTATTTAATAAAGCTCTCTTGTACTAAATCTTCCGCTGTCGCCCAATTTTTAACGTACATATAACTAATCTGCAATAAGTACCCGCTGTATGTATCCATGACATCATTCATTTCTCGATTTGAAAGCACACCCTCACCTCTTTTCTCACCGCTTAGACGGGATAGATATAGGAATAGTTTCATTATTTTTACTATTATTCAATTCTACTTGATTACATTATTTCATATAGATAGAAAGGCATAATTTCCAGCATAAATGATACATGTAAATTGACATCTCGTTTATATTTTTTACAATGAATAGTATACATATAGGAGGCGATGGATTTGAAAATTTTCACTGATAGCGGATGTGACCTACCAAAAAGCTTTTATGAAGAACAAAACGTCACACTATTTCCGTTACGTGTCCACCTAAATGGACAAGAATATGATGATGTATACGGAATCGAACCTGCAGAGATTTATAAAGCCATTGCGGCTGGTGCACAGCCTAAAACATCACAAGTGTCTCCCGAAGTGTTTTACGAAGCATTTGAACAAATCGCTCAAAACAATGAAGAAGCCATTTACATTGCCTTTTCTTCACAATTATCAGGTACATGTCAAACAGCGATGATGATACGAAATGAGTTATTAGAAACATATCCAAACTTAAAATTAGCGATTATTGATACGAAATGTGCTTCGCTAGGACATGGGTTTGTTGTGACAGAAGCGGTGAGACTACGGGACGCCGAAAAATCGTTCGATGAAATCGTAACAAGTATTTCTACGTATACTCATTCGATTGAACATTTATTTACAGTAGCCGATTTAGACTATCTCGCAAAAGGCGGTCGGGTCTCTAAAACGAGTGCCTTTGTTGGTGGCTTACTGAGCATTAAACCGATTTTAAACGTAGAAGACGGAAAGCTCATTCCATTAGAAAAAGTACGCGGACATAAAAAGGCGATTAATCGTATGATTGATTTGATGGTAGAGCGTGGCGGTGATTTTTCAAATAAAGTCGTTGGCTTATCCCATAGCAACGATGAACAGCTGCTAGCAGATGTTAAACGTGTCATTGAAGAGCGATTACAGCCAAAGTCGATTGAGGTCACAACAATCGGTGCAGTCATCGGTTCACATGTCGGCTTAGGCACGATTGCGATTTTCTTTACTAAATAATTTAAAAATGCGTCTCACCTAAAATAGTCGGAGACGCTGTATTTTCTTATGTGCACAAAAAGCTTGATGGGGTCCATCAAGCTTTTGTCATATTTTTCACTACTTTATAAACGTGCATCCGTCATTTGCTTCCAAACAGAGCCCTTTGCTTCTTCGCCTTGTTGGATACGAGCAATGGCCATTTTCACTTGTAACTTTACCTCAAATTCCGCATCATTTTCTGCTTCCTGTAGCGCTGGTAAACAAGCTTCCGTGCCACTTTCGTATAAATACATCGCTGCACGCCAACGAACTAGTTTATTTTTATCTTGTAATGCTTCAATCATTGCTGGCTCAAATTGTTCGAAACCAAGGTCACTCATACAGTCACCTGCTGTACGGCGAACAGCTGCACTTTTATCTTGTAGTGCTTTCGTTAAAGCTGGCACGACCGCTACATCTTCAATCATCCCCAGATATACGGTAGCTAAACGACGAATCGCCATTTGCTCGTCCTCTAAAGCGAGTGTTAATAACGGGATATCTGCTACCTCTGGATCTGGCATTTGGTCAAGCAACTGGAAACGCTGTTGCCAATCAGCCTGTGATGTAAATAATTCTGCCGTCACTTGTTGTTTTTCTAGTGATTGTACTTTTTGGCTTGCGTTCGTTGCTTCCACAATCGATTTTACACGCTCTTCTGGATAGGTCGCATGTACTTCCTGTAAAACGGCTTGTGCAATGTCTGCTTTTTCCCCATAGCGAACACCGTAATCAATCCATTTACGTTGATAAATATAGTTTTCATCTGCTGGTTTTACATTGATTGCATGAAACGCTTCTGTAAAACGCTCGCCTGTTGCAATACGGCTTTCTGACTCATTATCAAACACTTTAATTTGAAGCGGAATCCCTTTATATACTTGGACATGTACATATACTTCACCAAAATGATCGTTTACTGTTGCACCTGTTTCAGTATTTACATCGGTCTCCCCTAACGCTACACGTATACCTGATAAAATCTGTTCCCATGCAAATTTTGCATTTCGTTCGACTGCTAGGAAGTTAGCGACATGATAAACACCTTTTACACCTTCTACTTGAAAAATAGCTTGGATTTCAGCAGGTGCCCCTGCACTTGTTTCTTTTGTATAGTTATAGCTTTTGCCAAAAGGTAAATCTTGATCAATGACAATTTTCATGGAATTAGGACTCGGTGTTGGTTCAATCGTGATAATTTTCATCTTACTCTCTCCTTATCCGTTGACGATTTCTTCTAAGTAGCTCCAACGTTCAATTAAATATTCATATTGGGCGTTTAATTCATCGAGTTTTGCTGTTAGTTCTTGCAATTTCGTAAAGTCCGCGCCTGCTGTAGAAATGCCTTCTTCTGTTTGCATAATTTCTTCTTCTACATTAGCGATTGTATCTGCAATCGTTTCCCATTCTTTTTGCTCTTTAAAGCTTAACTTTTTCTTCTCTTGTTTTGGCTTTTCTTGCTTCGGTTTTTCTTGCTTCATTTCTTTTACTTCAAGCTTGTCTTGCTCCGCTTTTTTCATTAAATAGTCTGTGTAAACATCTAGGCTTTCTTCAACACGGCCTTTGCCGTCTAAAATCCATAGCTTTTTCGCAATACGATCGAGGAAGAAGCGGTCGTGGGAAATCGTTATGACAACACCTGGGAAATGTTCAATAAAGTCTTCTAATACACCGAGTGTTTCAATATCTAGATCGTTTGTTGGCTCGTCTAGTAGTAATACGTTTGGCTGCTCCATTAACAACCGCAGTAAATGAAGGCGTTTGCGTTCACCACCCGATAATTTGCTAATCGGTGTACCATGTGTATGTAGCGGGAATAAAAAGCGCTCGAGCATTTGTGCCGCTGAATAGCGTACGCCTTCTGCATCGGTAATATCATTCGATGCCTCGCGAATGTATTCAATCATGCGCTCATTTTCATTCATTTTAGGAAGCACCTGTTTGAAGTGTAATCGTTTGACTGTAGACCCAACGAATACTTCACCTACATCTGGTTCTAGCTCACCTGCTAAAATATTTAGCAGTGTCGATTTTCCATATCCGTTTGCCCCAATGATGCCGATACGGTCCCCTTGCTGTAACAGGAAGCTAAAATCTTTTAAAATAACACGCTCGCCAAACGCCTTTGAAATGTTTTCAGCTTCTAACACTTTGCGCCCTAAACGTGTTGTAGCAAGTGCCAGTTCTAAATTTGCATCATCATTCGAACGATCAATCGATTTATCTAACTCGTCAAAACGTTGAATACGTGCTTTTTGTTTCGTTGTACGTGCTTTTGCGCCACGACGAATCCATTTCAACTCGGAACGATAACGATTACGTAGTTTCGCTTGTGTGGCCGCATTCATTTCCTCACGTATCGCGCGCGCTTCTAAATAGTCTGCATAATTTCCGATATGACGATATAACGTTTGGTCGGCAAGCTCATAAATATGTGTGGCGATTTCATCTAAAAAGTAACGGTCGTGGGTAATGAAAATAACCGCGCCTTTTAAACGAGACACCATTTCTTGTAACCATTCCGTTGACTCAATGTCTAAGTGGTTCGTCGGCTCGTCCAATAAATACAAGTCTGCTGGTTCAATTAATACTTTCGCTAAAGCAACGCGTTTTTGTTGCCCACCGGATAATTTCGTCACTTCAGCATCAAACATATCGATCCCTAACTTAGTTAGCGCTTGTTTTGCTAAAGCATTGACATCCCATGCCTGTTCAGCATCCATTTTTTGTTGTAAAGTGAATAGCTTATTTTGCAAGCTTTCTGATTGTGGATTTTGACTAAGCGCAACAACCGCTTCCTCGTATTCACGGTTTAACTGAAGTGTCGGTGCATCCCCGCTAAATACCGCCTGTAGTACCGTCTCTCCTTCTTTAAACATCGGATCCTGCTCTAGATAGGCAATCCGATATTTATTCGGGTGATCGAGTGTCATCGAATCGGCATCTTGCATACCTGCTAAAATGGATAATAACGTCGATTTACCTGTCCCATTAATCCCGATTAACCCTGCACGGTCCCCTTCCGTAATCGTAAACTCAATATTTTTAAATAGCGTTTTATCGCCTACTGTTTTCGTTAAATGATTAACAATTAAATGACTCATACAATCCCGTCTCTTTCATTTTTTAGCTGTTGTAAAAACATGATCATACAACAGTCTTTATGTAACCCCTTTAGTATCAAGGTTTTAATTATTTACTATTATAATCTATTTTGTCTATTAGCGCATATATAAGCGTGGATTTAGAAGTAGTTAGAGGCGGGTGTATGAGAGTTAATATATAAAATATTATATATAGAAAAAATCAAGCCACTTAAATCCCCATACAACGGGGATAATTAAGTAGCTTTAAAATTATATCGATAAGTTTCAAAATATCATTAATTAAACTTTCAAGCGTGTTGATTTACCTTTTATTGTTAATAGAATCGTTTGAAAAAGTTGATTTCCGCTCCATTCGGCTCGCTTTCCACGGGCATAGCCTCAGCCTCCTCGTCGCTCGTACCTCGGTGCTCCTGTCGCTACGCTTTCGTTGCAGAAAAACATTGCTATTCCCGTAGGAGTCTCGCCGATTCTGCTGCAATCAACTGGCAAGTCATTTTTGATCACATTTTACCGAAAAAACACGCTTCTATATAGGAAATATTTTGATAATGAACACACCTGTTAAAGTTTGTTCAATTACATATCATCATAGCAAGGCTTTCTTATTTTAAACAGACACTCTATTTCACTAAATCTCGATATGTATAACTAATTATGCATTACTAAAATCGATAAATGTTAAAATAGAATTGGTTAATTTATCTGGACATTCTTCCATTAATACATGACCATAGTTTTCAAACTTTTCTACTTTCGCATTTGGCAAAGCATCCTCATAAGACGCAAAAACATCGTGAGGAACGAGCTTGTCATTTGTTCCGTAGATTAATAATACCGGCATATTTAACTCCCCAACTCTTTGTGAAATGACTCCTGTATCATTATCAGCAAGTGTTTTCGTGATTACAAAAGGTATATTAGGATCAGAGTAAGGTTTCGTCCAACCTTCCAATAAGTCTGGGGTAAATTTTTCCAGTGGAAGCCCTAGCATACGTGCCATCATTTTGGCATTCGGTGGACGTTTTAGCATTTGCTTAAACATCCCATTTAACCATCCTCTTTTAGCTAAGTTCTGGACAAATGAATTGACTCCTTTTCGAAACCCATCAGGAGCCACAAGTGTTAGGCTTTTTACAAGTTCTGGTGCTTTTAAAGCTATATGAACACATACTTCCCCTCCCATTGAATGCCCTACTAAATGTACAGGCGAAACCTTGAGTTTCATTAGAGTTTCTATCATCCTATCGGCATGTGCTTCTTTGCTATATTCAGCATTAATAGGTTTATCGCTTTCCCCAGCACCAAGCAGATCTGGAATGTAAACATTATAACGTTCAGATATACTCGGATATACATTTCGCCAACAAAAATGATACGAAGCCGTTCCATGAATTAGAACAACCGGCGGGCCACTTCCCTCACTAAACACAAAAATATTACCGGCATTAAGGGAAACATATTGATTCAATGAAATCACTCCTTTAAATGAATGCTTTAGCACTAAAAAATTAGTATCTTCAATTATATAGGGATTGATCAAAACCATTCACTTAAATTATCCTATATTTTACATTTAAGGTAAATGTATTTAGGTGAATGATAAGATTTTCATTTGATATTTGTAACAACATGGACAATTGTTTAATTTATAACTTTCTCTTCTTCTAAACTATTAATAGAAAGTTAGGAACTTTAGTTTAGTTAATAAATCTACTTCACTTGGCAGTAGATACATAATGATAAAATAAATAATTGTCCAAATAAAAAATAAAAGAAGAGCTCTATCATCTGATAAAAGCCCTCCTAGCCATTCTTTTTATCTCTAAATTATGCTTCGTCACTTAGTATATCGTGTCTTTTCGCTAACGCTACATCTATTTAATCGGCCAAATCAATCGGAATCATTCGCGACAATTAACTCACAAACGCAATGCTCATATTGCTTCGCTAACGCCTTGTTTACCTCATCAGTCGCTTTATGTAGCACTTTAATTTCTAAAAACTCTTCTTGTACATGAAAATATATCGCTACCCACATTCTACGCCCCGTACGTGTTACATCATAAAATACTGCCTCTAACCCGTTCTCTGTTAAAATATCTCTACAAATGTCTTTAATCGTATCCATGGTTTCTTGTTCTGGTGAAAACAGGAATAGATCTTTAATCGCTCTCAATATCATTTTAATTGCCTCTGGTAGCATAAATAAAATAATAAATAACGCAATGATTTGATCAAAATATGGGGAAAGGATATCTAATCTCGTTCCTTCAAAAAACGTAGAGGCAAAAAAGGCTACCCCCATTCCTAAACTATACGCAACATCTATTTTCCAGCCATAAATTTCAGCTGTAATAATGGGTGACGAAAGGGAACGATTCATACGCTGCATGACAACTAATACAATAAGACTCGCAACGGCAATGATAAACTGGAAAATCGAAATTAAGCCACCATCAACTTGATTTCCTCCTGAAAGTACCACTTCTACACTTTTAGCAGATAAACCAAGCGTTACAGAAATCATCATAAACCCTTTAATAATTACTAAAATGGACTCCACTTGAGCATAGCCAAAGGGATGTTTTTCCGAAATAGGACGATGGAACAGTGGCATTAGGAATAATGTTAAGCCAATCATTAATAATTCGGAAGCGTCGTATGCTGCATCCATTAATACAGATTGCGAGCTTGTATAAATCGCAATCAAAAATTCAAACACAACAAATAATATGCCGGTCCATAATGATAATAATAAAATTTTCTTTTCTATCTTTTCACCTTTTTGCATATCTTTCATTTCTCATTATTGATATTTGTTCGTACATTAAAAATAAGAAACACAACCTCCCTGTCACTATTTTAATTCAATGCGAATTCCAGTAGCAAAGTTTTACCCTTAGGCAACATGATGTTAGGAAATAAGCGCTATAAGTTATCACACAATAAGGAAAATAAAAGGAAAGCCTGTTATTTTAGGCTTTCCCTCCTACTTCATTTTTTAACTGCTCTAAAAAGGATTCCATAAATGCATGGCGCTCTTTGGCCATTTGTTTCCCTTTTGCTGTGACCATTAAGTCTTTTAATAATAGTAGCTTCTCATAAAAATGTGTAACAGATGCTGTTGATTTCGTACGATACTCTTCAATAGACATATTTGTACGAGCTTCTTCTGCATCGTCGTACAGCTTGCGTCCTTTTGCTCCACCATATGCAAATGTTCGTGCAATCCCAATAGCACCAATTGCATCTAAACGGTCCGCATCACGCACAATCTTTGCCTCAATTGTTTTTGCCTCTAATTCATTGCCACCGTTAAATGAGACGGAAGCAATAATATCCCGAATATAAACACGTTGCTCTTCTGTTAAATCCAGTGCATGTAAAATTCGCTCTTCCGCTTCTTTCGTTTCCGTATATTTCGCATCGCTGACATCATGTAACAGCACGGCTAAACGCACTAATTCACTATTTGCACTAGGCTCTGTCGTAAGAATCATCTCTGCATTTTTATACACACGCTCAATATGTTGAAAATCATGACTCGCATCCATTTTTTCATAAATACTTTTAACTAATGTCATGCACTTCGAAATATTATCCATTTTATTGCGACCGCCTTTTTATTGAATTTACTTTTTATAAAGAAAAATGAAAATATTCCAAAAAATACATGTTATAATGGAATTATCATTCAATGATATGTATTTTACCATGTTATCTACTCAAATAGAGAACAAATAGAGAGGGGATTTCAATGATTAGAAACGCAAAATCTATTAAAGTGAAAATTATTTTAAGTTTTCTTGTTTTTTTACTATGTACGTGGATATACAGCTCTTATAGTTATTTTCAAAATGAAAAATTTATGGAAAATACAGAAAAAATTATTACTGATGATACGAAAATACTATCTATAGGATACCAATTATCACAATCTATTGACTCTCGCTTAGCTGCGGCGAGGAACTATATTTTAATGGGTGACCCAACTTACAAAGAAACATTTAATAGCCATACTGACCAAGCTTCTACTATTCAAAAGGAAATAGAGCAATATGCTAATGTCCAAGCAGTTCAACAAATCGTTACAGCGGAAAAGAAATGGAGCACAACCATCCAAAAAGAACTTTTTTTACTTTTTGATCAAGGAAATATAACGAATGCTACTGCATTATTAGCTACACTTGAGGAGCAAGGGACTACAATTCGTAATGAATACCAACTATTTGCACAATCAAAAGCTTTGGAGATTGAAGAAAAAGGTCGCTCTGTATCAAAAGATACAAGTTCAACCAAAACTGTCCTACAGATCATTTCGTATAGCATGACCATTATAGCTATTGTACTTGCACTGTATCTTTCACGGTTAATCTCTAAACCGATTGCTCTTTTAACAAATCGAATGGAAAGCATTGCAAATGGTGAACTCAATCATCCCCCTTTAGACGTTACGACAAATGATGAATTAGCGCGTTTGACGATTTCTACAAACAAAATGAATGCGCAATTACAACAAATCATTATTAAAGTCCAAGAAGGTGCAACAGCTGTTACTGAAAGCAGTAAGAACTTAAACGTATCTGCCTCTGAAATAACAAGTGGTATGATGCAAACATCAGCTGCAATCGAACAAATTGCAAACGGCACAGATGTTCAAGCTACAGCCGCAAGTGATTTACGAACAACGATGCAAGCATTTTCACACAATGTAGATAGCGCGAACCAAAATAGCTTAAAAGTACTAAGTCATTCAGAAAGTGTACAAACCATGACAAATGACGGACAAAATTTAATGAACGCTACGGAACAGCAAATGCAAAAAATTGATGGGATTGTAAAACAAGCTGTTGAACGTGTTGAAGGATTAAATAGCCAGACACGTGAAATTACACAACTCGTACAAGTGATTACGGAAATTGCAGACCAGACGAATCTATTAGCATTGAATGCCGCCATAGAAGCCGCACGTGCTGGTGAACAAGGGAAAGGATTTGCTGTTGTAGCCGATGAAGTACGGAAATTAGCTGAACAAGTAAGCCATTCTGTGTCAAACATTTCTACAATCGTACACGCTATCCAAAATGAAACTCAAATTGTAACCCACTCTTTACTAGAAGGTTATGAGGAAGTAAAAAAAGGGTCTCAACATACCCATATTTCGAATGAAACATATCGTAATATTTCTGTCGCTGTTTTAGAAATGGTCTCAAATATTCGAACGGTCACAGAAAACTTACAGCATATCGCAAGTAACACGAACCAAATTGATAGTGCGATTGAAAATATTGCTGCCGTATCTGAACAATCTGCTGCAAGCTCACAACAAACAGCTGCAACTATCGAAGAAGTAACAAGTTCAATGGAAACCGCAACACAAAATGCTTATCAATTAAATGAAACAGCTAATCACTTACAATCTGTTGTTGAGCAATTTAAGTTGTAACACTAAAAGGGAAATCTAGCGTAATCAAAAAAGGGTTGTTTTATTAGCACAAGCTAATAGGACAATCCTTTCATATTATAATGGTCCTATTTTATACCGCACCCTTTATTCCTAACGAATCAGGACCACCTGTACTATTACACTCTAACTCTTTCCATAAGCGTTAGCTACTCCTTCGTCTCCCTGCTCTACATATCATATTCTCTCATTCCTTTTAAAGGAAAAATAAAATAAGCAGAGAAAATGTAATATTTTCTCTGCTTATTTTATTAATACTTATTAAGATGACCCGTACGGGATTCGAACCCGTGTTACCGCCGTGAAAGGGCGGTGTCTTAACCACTTGACCAACGGGCCATGGCTCCGAAGGTAGGACTCGAACCTACGACCAACCGGTTAACAGCCGGTTGCTCTACCACTGAGCTACTTCGGAATAATATATATGGTGGGTCAGGACGGAATCGAACCGCCGACACTTAGAGCTTCAATCTAATGCTCTACCAACTGAGCTACTGACCCATATAAATGGCGGTCCCGACCGGGATCGAACCGGCGATCTCCTGCGTGACAGGCAGGCATGTTAACCGCTACACCACGGGACCATTTATATAATGGCGGCAGAGGGGATCGAACCCCCGACCTTACGGGTATGAACCGTACGCTCTAGCCAGCTGAGCTACGCCGCCAAAATGTTTAAATAATATTTGGTGGAGCCTAGCGGGATCGAACCGCTGACCTCCTGCGTGCAAGGCAGGCGCTCTCCCAGCTGAGCTAAGGCCCCAAATAAATAAAAATTAGTATTTTAGTTTACTTAATTATAAATACTAAACTGGTGCCGAGGACCGGAATCGAACCGGTACGGTAGTCACCTACCGCAGGATTTTAAGTCCTGTGCGTCTGCCAGTTCCGCCACCCCGGCACATGTTGGAGCGGAAGACGGGGTTCGAACCCGCGACCCCCACCTTGGCAAGGTGGTGTTCTACCACTGAACTACTTCCGCAATATGTGCTTAAATATGTATATAATGCTTTATTTAAATGGTGAGCCATGAAGGACTCGAACCTTCGACCCTCTGATTAAAAGTCAGATGCTCTACCGACTGAGCTAATGGCTCGGAAATGGCTGGGGTACTAGGATTCGAACCTAGGCATGACGG